>NZ_CP033365.1:1200000-1500000 GCF_013170825.1 Mesorhizobium sp. NZP2298
TGGAAATGCGGGTGGCCGCACTGGAGACACCATGACCGTGGCTGGAGCTGAGACCGCCTTTCATATCGACGCGGTGCGGTTTGCCGTCGGCGAGCGGACGCTGCTCGGCCCTGTCTCGCTCGAACTGCAACGCTCGCGCGTCCACGGGCTGATCGGTCACAACGGTTCGGGCAAGTCGACGCTGATCAAGCTGCTGGCGCGCTGCACGCCAGGCGAAATCACGCGGGGCGATGTGCTGAGAGGCATTTTCCGCGTGGAGATGGGCGTGTTCGCGCACCCGGTCACCGGACAACCCGCCGGCTATGTGCAGTGACGAGATTTGATGCGGTGGCGCAATAGGAAGCGGCTGGTCGCTGCGAGAACAAGGAAGAAGCTTTTGTCTAGAACGCGTTTGTTGGCGGCGTTGGTCGCATCGGTGATCCTGGCAGGCGGCGGCGCCGTGGCCCAGGAGCAACCGGCCGGTACTGCTCCCGCGGCTGCCTCTCCCGCCGCACCCGCGCAGCAAGTTGGCCAGCCGGCTACGTCGGCGCCTGCCGGGGCCGCGCCAACGGGGGCCATGGAGCTGAACCTGCCGCACGATTTGTCGCCATGGGGCATGTTCATGGCCGCCGACATCATCGTGAAGGCGGTGATGATCGGGCTGGCCTTCGCCTCGCTCGTCACCTGGACGATATGGCTGGCCAAATCGCTGGAGATTTTCGGTGGCAAGCTGCGCATCCGCCGGGCAGTTCGAGCGATCGGCGATGCCGCGACGCTGAAGCAAGCCAGCCGCGCGCTCGACCGCAGCGGCGGCCCCGGCGCGCTTCTGGTCAAGGCGGCGGAAGAAGAGACCGCGCTTTCGGCCGGGGCGCTCGACCATGTCGGCGGCGACGGATTGAAGGAACGCGTCACCTCGCGCCTGTCGCGCATCGAGGCGGCGGCGTCGCGGCGCATGTCGCGCGGCACCGGTGTGCTGGCGACGATCGGCTCCACCGCGCCGTTCGTCGGCCTGTTCGGCACCGTCTGGGGCATCATGAATGCCTTCATCGGCATCTCGCAGGCGCAGACCACCAATCTCGCCGTGGTCGCGCCGGGCATCGCCGAAGCGCTGCTGGCCACCGCGATGGGTCTCGTCGCGGCGATTCCGGCGGTGGTGATATACAACGTCTTCGCCCGCTCGATAGCCGGCTACCGGCAGATCCTCGCCGACGCCTCGGCGGGCGTCGAACGGCTGGTCAGCCGCGACCTGGATTTCCGTGCTGTCTCGCCGGCGACAGCCCTGGCGGCGGCGTAGCGGGGCGACGCCATGGGAAGCAGAATCCGACAGACCATGGACGTTGATCTCGAGGAGAACCACGAGATCAACGTCACGCCCTTCATCGATGTCATCCTGGTGCTGCTGATCATCTTCATGGTCGCCGCGCCGCTGGCGACGGTGGACGTCAATGTCGACCTGCCGGGGTCGACGGCGACGCCCGCGCCCCGGCCCGAAACGCCGCTGTTCCTGACCTTGAAGGACGATCTCACGCTGGCGATCGGCAATGACACCGTGCCGCGCCCGGCCTTCGCGGCCACGCTGGACAGCAGGACCAAGGGCGACAAGCAGACGCGCATCTTCCTGCGCGCCGACAAGGCGGTCGCCTATGGCGACCTGATGGAGGCCATGAACCTGCTGCGCGGCGCCGGCTATCTGAAGATCGCGCTGGTCGGCCTGGAGACGGCGACCGCTGCTGCACCGGTAACGGTTCCAGCGGGAACGTCCGTGCCATGACGCAAACGGCCGATTCCCCCACGGTTGAGCTTTCGCGCTTCGGATGGCGCGATCTTGGCCTGTGGGCGGGAGCGGGGGCGCTGGTGCTTGGCGCCCATGTCGCGGTCGCCTATGCGGTGCAAAGCTTCAACCCCATCGAGACGGATGGCGGGCCTCCGCCGGCCCCGGTGATCGAGATGGCGCCGATGGTGGTCACGCCGGCAGTGCCGGAACAGGCCGCAATGCTGGACGCCGTGGTGCCCGATCAGAGCGAGCCGACGCCGACCACTGAACCGACGCCCAACGAGCAGATTGACAAGACGGACCCGGTTGTCGAGCAGCCGGACACCACGCCACCCGACGAAACCGAACCCACCCAGGCCGAGACGGCTGAACAGGTCGACCAGCAACAGCCGGACGAGATCATTCCGGATGTTGCCGAGGCCATCGCCCCGGACGTGGTTGTTCCGCTGCCGCAGGCAAAACCGGTCGAGGCGCCCAAGGACAAGAAGCCGGTCCAGGCCAAGACGAAGAAGCCCGTCGACAAGCGGAAGTTGAAGCCAAAGAAGGAGAAGGCCGCGCCACCAAAGACAACAGCCGTAACTAGCGCTGATGCCAAGGCGGCGGCCAAAACGGCAGCGCCGAAGTCGGCTGGAGCGGTTTCGCGATCAGGCGATTCCAAGAGATGGAATTCGCAGTTGACGGCGTGGATCAATAGGCACAAGCGCTATCCGAGCGCGGCGAGGGCCCGTCGCGCAACGGGTACGGTGAGCGTAGCCTTCGCGGTAGATCCTTCTGGGCAAGTAACCTCGGTTCGCATTGCCGGCTCCTCCGGGGACCCCGATCTCGATAGAGCTACGCTCGATATGTTGCGGGGCGCCAAAGTGCCCCCGCCGCCGGAAGGGGTCAGTTCTCTGGTCAGAGTCCCTCTGCAGTATAATTTGCGCGATTAAGCGCGGGCCATGGCACAGTCACAACTGGCCATGGCCCGACGATGCGGGGTCGGCCGTTTTGGCTACTGGCAGCTCATCGACTGGCAGAGCGCTTCGACCTGCTCCAGGTAGAAGCGGCATTTCGTGCGCAGGAGCCGGAGGTTCGGATCGTCGGCGCCGTTGATCTCGATGGTTTGCATCATGAAATCGAAATGGATGTGAAAGGCGTCCGCCGCGCCCCAGAGGCTGTCGGCCTGCCAGGTGTCGGCCATCGCCATCGAGATCAGTTGCCGGGCCTCGGCGCGCGCGGCATCCGGTGATGCCGGTCGACTGGCGATCAGGACATGGAGCCGGCCGAAGACGCTTTCCCTGGCGTCGGCGCTCCTGATGGGTGCGATCATGTTCATTGGCGGGCGCCCCTCGATTCTCTAGGCATGATGTCAATTCTGCGGGCTGCGGGCGATCAAGGCGGGGATCGCGGCGGTATCGGACGGCCGACCCCTGATGATCTTGGCAAGCTCCGCGTCGGCCTGCTCGAACCAGTAGACCATGTCGGGACGCTCAAGGCCGCCAGCTGCCTTCTTCAGGAGCGGCAGCAGGGTTTGCAGCGCACACAGTGTCTCCCACCGGTTCGGCTGAGAGCCCACCGGCGAGCACAGGGTTGACGGTTGCATCCCCTACGCTCTCCGTGGCTGAGCGTGTTCCTTTACATTCGGCCTGGAATGCATCGGGTTGCCGCTGAGCTGCGCATGCCTTGCCGGCCGCGCGCCGCGCAGGACGTCGAAGGCTTCGGCATAGGCCATGCCCAGCAGATAGGAGATCATGGGAAAACGGCTTGCTTCGGCCATCTGCACCAGCTCGTTGGTCATCGACGCGATATATTGAAGGCTATCGATCTCTGACTGCCGTAGGGAATGATTTGCCACGTGTTGCTCCTGTTATCGGATAAGAACTCGGGGAACGCATACTGGTTAAATATAATAAGTCGGCTAATTAATAGACTGGCCCGCCGGATACGGGCTTGGTTCCGGGATCGAGAGGGTCAACGCATAAACAGGTGCGTCCGTGAGGCGGTCGAGGCCAAGGAGACGCTTGATCGCCGAATGGCTCAGCGCTGCCGTAGGGCAGGCCGACAAGCCATGTCTGGTTGCCGCCAACATCATGTTCTGGCCGATATGGCCGGCCTCGATCAGCACGACACGATAGGCGTTGGGATCCTCATATTTCCACATGGTGCGGTCGAGCCTGGCGCAGAGCAGGATCAGGCATGGCATGGTATCAGCCCATTCCTGCCTGCCGACCAGTTCGGAGATCTTCGGCAGATGGTTGGCAGGGATCCTGCCGAGGTCGTGATCGGCGGCGGAATAATGATAGACGCCGGGTTCCAGACCCTCGACACCACGTGCGACCACATAGGCCTCATAAGGATTCCGCGCGCCGCCAGAAGGGGTCATGCCCAGCGGCAGGGCGCCAACGCAGTTGCTGGTCTCGCCGGTAATGCCCATGCCCGCGAACAGGCAATCGGAGAGCTGCTGCGCGGTGATGGTGGGCGCGGCAGCGGTGCGGTTGGTGCGGCGCCGCGCCATCAGGCTCAGCAGTTCATTGTCTTCGAGTGCGTTCGGCAGCCGGATGGCGCCGACGGCGTTCTTGAGCATGAGGTCGGGCTGCGCGACATGACCGGCGCGTTCGATCTGGCGGGCCTCGGCCTGTTCGATGGTCATGAATTCTGAGTCCTGGACGCAGAAATGCATCAGCGCGGTCGGAATGCCCCAGCTCCACTGTCCGGAGAACTGTGTTTCCTGTTCGGCCAGTGGCGAGCCGGCGGTGACCAGGGCGGAAAAATCAAGCAATTGCGGCACGACGGCATTGAGGTCGGATTTCGACCATCCGTGGGCGCGTGCAATCTCCGTCGTGGAGGCCCATTCGTCCCAGGACGCAAGAAGACCGATCACCTCGGGGCTGCATTCGAAGACGCTTCTGGTCAGGAAATTGCAGGCCGTGACCTTGTTGGTCCCGGGATAGAAAACAAGCGTTTTTGAAGAGCGCATTTTCATGATGCTGAATGCCGTTTTGTGAATGTGACGCGCCGACGGGCGAACATCCCGTCGGCGCCGAACGACTTCAGCGCTTGTTGTAGTGCATGCCCTGCGAGAAGAAGACGGTCTGCGTGCCCGCGGCAACCGTCAGCTTCGGGGCATTGCTCACTTTCTTGGCCATTTTTCGTCCCTTTCCCGACCCCCAAATGGGATCTGTTGAAAGATCCCCACCGTGGGATCCGCGAGAAGAAAGGTAAGGTCGAAAGAGTTAATGGTTTGTTAAAACCGTAGTAAAAGGCGCGCGATCTAAAATATCTTTCTTCGTGTTAAAGTTTAAAAAATCGATTTTTCTCGGATAAAGAGTAGGGCTACGCTAGCATACGCTCTTTCGAGGTATTCTTATTCTTATTTAGCGTAAATTGGGTGCGCGAGATCAGCCCTGCCCGTCCCGGGCGAGGCTGACGACCAACGGATCGATGCCCGGATCGTCAAGCTTGACGACATGCGCCATGCGGATCGCATGCCGTGGCCGGATGCCGGACATGTCCTGCCGCATGATGACCGATACGAATGCCGGCCCGGCCTCGGTCAGGAGCATGGCCTTGCCGATCAGAACCGGTTCGGAGATCGGCGCCCATTGCACGGAGATCAGTGAGGGCTCGCCGGTCTGGCGACGGTTGATGCCGCTGAAATAGATCCAGTTCAGGCGAGAGATCGCCACGCCATAGTGATTGCCGCGCGCCCGCGCCCATATCGAGCCACGGCGCTCCGACCACCCGGTGACCCGGCGGAATGTGACCAGTTCGGCCTCGCGACGCACGAAGGTTACCGACCGCACCAACAGGTCGGAACGGGTCGGGATCGAAAAATAGGTGAAATAGGTGCCTCCCGCGATCGATGGGGCGGGCGGGCGGATCATCTGCTTGAACAGGCTTTCCGAAATCGGCGGCAGGCCGGTGGCCATGGGCTCGGGAATGCCCGGGTCGCGATACAGTTCGGCTTCATCGATGCGGAAGTAGTCGCAGATCAGTTTGGCAGTGGCCTTGTTCGGAACGGTCTGCCCTTGCAGGTAACGTTCGAACTGCGTGCGGTTGATACCCAACTCGCGGCAAACCGCGCTTACGGAGGCATGGTCCTTGCAGAGCCGTCTGAGATTTGCAGCGAGATTCTCGCGAATGGACACGTCTTTGCTTTCGCGGGCGAATTCTTCATTCCGACTCGGAATCCATATAGCGCCTTCGGTCGCCCCCGCCGAAACGCCTTGTCGCAACTCACAGAAAAAACTGATTTGAGAACAGCAGTCTAATGGGGAGGCTTTCAAAAAAAATAGCGCAATCCGACAACGGTCATCGCCATAAGTCCAATTGACAATCTGTCTTGCCTCGAACCCAGCCAAATCGCCTATGGCTTTTTTCGGGGGCTTTGGCGCGCGGAACGTCGCATCGCCTTGCATCGCATGGGCTTGCGCCCTGGCGGCGCGCCAAAAACCGGAGAAGCGATTATTCCGATGGTGGAGCTGAGGAGGATCGAACTCCTGACCTCGTCATTGCGAACGACGCGCTCTCCCAGCTGAGCTACAGCCCCGTCCAACGGATGGCGCATTTATCGGGCGCGGCGGATTTCTGTCAAGGCGGCGTTTTGCCGAAATCCTCGTTGGCCGGCGCAGCGGCTGCCGGCCCTTGCCGGTTTCGCGTGCAATGGCTACATGTCGGCAACAATTGGAGACCGGCATGCTCGCCCTCATTCAAACCATCGTCATGGCGCTCGACCTCTACTGGTGGATCATCATCGCCTCGGCGATCTTTTCCTGGCTCTATGCCTTCAACGTCGTCAATTCGCGCAACCAGTTCGTCGGCAGCATCGGCAACATGCTCTATCGGCTGACCGAGCCGGCCCTGCGGCCGATCCGCCGCTTCATGCCCGACCTTGGCGGCATCGACATCTCGCCGATCATCCTGCTGTTGATCCTGTTCTTCGTCAGGCAGTTCATTCTCACCACGGTAGCCCCGCTGGTGCTGTGATCCCGACAATCGCATGAGCGCGCCGCTGCGCATCCGCGAGAACGGCATCGAACTGTTCGTCCGGCTGACGCCAAAATCTTCCATGGACAGGTTGGAAGGCGTCGAAACATCGGCGGACGGGCGAAGCCATTTGAAGGCGCGGGTCCGCGCCGTGCCGGAAAACGGCGCCGCCAATCAGGCGCTGGAAAAGCTGGTCGCCAAGACGCTGGGAGTGCCGACATCGGCCGTTTCGGTCGTCGCCGGCGGCACGGCACGGCTCAAGACGCTGCGCATAGCGGGTGATCCAGGGGCGCTGGCGCAGCGTGTCGAGGCGCTCGGCTGATCCGCAATCAGTGCTGTGGCACTTCCGAACTGACTGTCGGCGGGACAGCGCCCCCTTCGTCCTGCCGGACATCTCCCCCGCAAGGGAGGAGATTGGCCGCTTCGGCGCCTGCCCTCAATCGCCAAGCGGCAGCCTAGGGTCGTCGACCTTCAGCGTGTTCACGCTTTGCTTGATGCGGCGCAAATTCTCCAGCACCTTGGGGCCGCGCGTCTCCGCAACCGATGTCACGATCATGTCCACGATCGCCAGCAGCGCGTAGCGCGACGATGTGGGCTTGTAGATGTTGCCATCCTCGAGCGGCTGCAGGTGGATGACCGTGTCGGCCGCCTTGGCCAGCGTTGAATCGGGCGCCGTGACGGCCACCGTGGTGGCACCATATTGCTGCGCGACCTGCACCGCCTCGATGACCGAGCGGGCATAGCCGGACACTGAAAAGGCGACCAGCGTGGTTTCCGGCGTGGCAACGGCGGCGTACATGCGCTGCAACTGGCCGTCGATCTGGGCCAGCACCGGCAGGCCGAGCCGGAACAGCCGGTTCTGCATCTCGGTCGCCATCATCGAGGAGATGCCGCCGGAGCCGATGCACAGCACATTGCCTGACGTCGCGATGCGCTCGGCGACAGCGACCAGCGTCGTCATGTCGAGGTTCTCGCTGGCGCGCTGGATGGCCGATATCGCGGCCTCGGTGATGGCGGAGGCGATGCGCTGCTCGCGGGCGTCGCGGCTCAGCGGCTCGGGCGACAGATACTGGCCGCCGATGGCTATGGCCTGCGCCAGGTAGAATTTGAAGTCGCGCAGCCCCTCGCAGCCGAGATTGCGGCAGAAGCGGGTTACCGTAGGCTCGCTGACGCCGACGCGTGCGGCAATCTCGGAGATCGCGGCCTTGGAGGCGAAATCGAGATCGGACAGCACGAGGCCAGCCAGCCGGCGATCCGACTTGGTGCCGTCCTGCGACATCAGCTGCAGCCGCGTGATGATGTCGGCCGGCGTCTTCATGCCCGTGTTTTCGTCTTCATGTTGGTACTTCTCGTTTTACAGCGGCAGGCCTGTCGCCTTGTCGAACAGATGGATGTTGCCAGGATCGACCGAGACCGGCAGCAGGTCGCCCGGACTGACCGGCACCCTGTCGCGGAACACGGCGCGCACCGTATCGGCGCCGATGACGCCATAGACGTGGGTTTCAGAGCCGGTCGGCTCGACGACATCCACCTTGAGCGCCATGGCGTCGGCGGCTTCACCGATGATGAAATGCTCGGGTCGGATGCCGGCCTCCACGGCGCTGCCCGCCGGCACCGCCTTGCCGGCAAGCGCCAGCCGGCCGCCGCCGGCCGATTCGAACCATGTCTTCTCAGGCGTCGCCTTCAGTGCCCCCGACACAAAGCTCATCGACGGCGAGCCGAGGAAGCCGGCGACGAACTTGTTGGCCGGCCTGTCATAGAGCTCGAGCGGCGCTCCGACCTGCTGGATCCGGCCACGGTCCATCACCACGATGCGGTCGGCCATGGTCATGGCCTCGATCTGGTCATGCGTGACGTAGACGATCGTCGACTTCAGCCGCTGGTGCAGCGCCTTGATCTCGGTGCGCATCTGCACGCGCAATTGGGCGTCGAGGTTGGACAGGGGTTCGTCGAACAGGAACACCGACGGTTCGCGCACGATGGCGCGGCCCATGGCGACGCGCTGGCGCTGGCCGCCCGACAATTGCCGGGGATAGCGATCGAGATAGGAGAACAGGTTGAGGACGCCCGAGGCCTTCTTGACCTTCTGGTCGACGGCCGCGCGGGTCTCGCCGCGGATCTTCGGGCCGAAGCCGATATTGTCCGAGGCTTTCAGATGCGGGAACAGCGCATAGGACTGAAACACCATGGCGATGTTGCGCTGCTGTGGCGGCAGGTCGTTGGCGCGCACGCCGCCGATCAGGAGATCGCCTGACGTGATCGTCTCCAGCCCGGCCAGCATGCGCAGCAAGGTCGACTTGCCGCAGCCGGACGGGCCGACCAGCACCACGAATTCGCCGCTCTTGATGTCGAGGCCGATGTCCTCGAGGATCCTGTGCTGGCCGAAGGATTTCGACAGGTTGCGAAACAGGACGTCGGTCATGGTCACGCTCCCAATATGTCGTCGATGAACGGCAGGCAGCCGGCGGTCAGCCCCGCATCCACGGGCATCACCACGCCTGTTACGCCCGAGGCGCGGTCCGACGCAAGGAAAGCCACGGCTTCGGCCACTTCCGAGGCATTGACGATGCGGCCGAGCGGGTAAAGCCGCTGTAACTTGCCCAGGATTTCCGGATCCTTGGCCAGGCGATGATCCCAGGCGGCGGTGCGGATCGATCCCGGGCAGACGACATTGGCGCGCACGCCGCTGCGGCCAAGCTCGACCGCGATCGATTTGGCATAGGCGTTGATGCCGGCCTTGGCGGCCGCATAGGCCGGATTGCCGAAATGCGCGATGGCGTTGACGGAAGAGATGAAGACGACGCTGCCTGAGCCGCGCGCGGCCATCGCCTTGGCAATAGGATCGGCGAAGGTCATGACCCCGGTCAGATTGAGGTCGAGTTCATGCTCGATATTGTCGGCGTTGAGTGCGGAGATCGTCTCGGCACGCGTCCAGCCGGCATTGTTGATCAGGATGTCGGGCACGCCGTCCTTGTCCAGCACAGCGGCGATCCCCGCCTCGATCGAAGCCCGGTCGAGAAGGTTGAAGACATGGCGCGAGGCAAGCCGCGGGCTTGCCAGCGCCTCCTCGGACTGGTCACAGCCGACCACCCGCGCCCCCCTCCCGGCCAGCAGTGCGACGATGGCCGAGCCAAGGCCGCCGCCGGCACCGGTGACGACAACAGTGCGGCCTGCGAATTCGGCTTTCGAAACCACGGCGCTTGCTCCTCCCGCAGGTCAGGCAGATGCCGGCAGGCTAAAGAAAGGAATGTAATTAAGCAACATGATAATCCGCTTGCATGGCGCGTATTCATCGATAATGTAGGAAAGTCACATAATCTTGTGCCAGCTATCGGCACAGGCAGCGCAAATGCGCGAAACAATGGGAGAGATCGGATGAGCCTAGCCAAATGGACTGCCGGCCTGATGGCCGGAATGAGCATGCTGGCCTTCGCGGCGCAGGCGACTGCGGGTGAGGTGCGCGTCACCGTCGCCGAATACAGTGCCAAGACCGGCCCCTATTTCGAGGAGGTGAAGAAGGAGTTCGAGGCAAAGAACCCCGGCATCACCGTCAAGTTCGAAGTCGTGCCGTGGGATGTGCTCCTGCAGAAGCTGACCACCGACATCACCGCCGGCACCAATGCGGATCTGTCGATCATCGGCACGCGCTGGCTGATCGACTTCGTCCAGCAGGATGTCGCCGAGCCGCTCGACGGCTACATCACGCCCGAATTCAAGGGCCGTTTCATCGATACCTTCCTGTCGCCCTCGATCATGAACGGCAAGACCTACGGCCTGCCGATCGCGGCGTCTGCCCGGGCCATGTATTACAACAAGGAGCTGTTCGAGAAGGCCGGCATCGCCAAGCCGCCGGCAACCTGGACCGAGTTGCAGGACGATGCCCGCAAGATCAAGGCGCTGGGGTCCGGTACTTTCGGGTTCGGCCTGCAGGGCAAGGAGATCGAGACCGACGTCTATTACTACTACGCCATGTGGTCGCAGGGCACCGAGATCCTCAACAAGGATGGCACGTCGGGCCTCGGCACGCCGGGCGCGCTCGAAGCCGCCAAGCTCTACAAGTCGATGATCGACGAAGGCCTGACCGAGCCGGGCGTCACCTCCAACAACCGCGAGGATGTGCAGAACCTGTTCAAGCAGGGCAAGGTCGGCATGATGATCACCGCGCCCTTCCTGTCCAACCAGATCAAGGACGAGGCACCGACCCTGAAATACGGCGTCGCCGCCATTCCGGCCGGCCCGACCGGGGCGCGCGGCACTTATGGCGTCACCGACTCGATGATCATGTTCAAGAACTCCAAGAACAAGGATGAGGCCTGGAAGCTGATGGACTTCCTGTTCACCACGGAGCAACGCGCCAAGTTCACGCAGGGCGAGGGCTTCCTGCCGGTGAACAAGGACGAGGCCAAGATGGATTACTACGTCAACAATGCCGACCTCGCCGCCTTCACAGCGCTTTTGCCCGACGCCCGCTTCGCGCCGGTCATCCCGGGCTGGGAAGAGGTTGCCCAGATCACGTCCGATGCCATGCAGAAGATCTATCTCGGTGGCGACCCCGAGGCAGGCCTGAAGGACGCGGCGGCCAAGGCCAATGCAGTGTTGAAGAAATAGCGGCCGTGCTCAAGAAATAGGGCGTATCTCCCTGCGCCCGTGGCGCGCCTCAGATTCAGGCGGGGCGCGCCACTCCCCTTGGTTTCCCGATCCGAAATTCGCATAAGCAGAACCTTCTGATCCTGTGCGCCGAGGTTGCAGGCCAACCGATGCAAAATCGTTTCTTACCCTATCTTCTGACCTTGCCCAGCCTGTTCCTGGCGGCGGTCGTCATCTTCTGGCCGGTCTGGGACCTGATCCAGATCTCGACGCATGACGTCAACCGCTTCGGCCAGTTGCGCGAATTCAGCGGCCTTGCCAATTTCGCGGCGCTTGCCGCCGATCCCGACTTCGTCGCGGCACTCTGGCGCACCGGTCTATGGACCGTGCTGGTGGTCGGCGGCGCACTGCTGCTGTCGGTGCCGGTGGCGATGATCCTCAACACCGATTTTTATGGCCGCGGTCTTGCCCGTGTCATCATCATGCTGCCCTGGGCGGTGTCGCTAACCATGACGGCGGTGGTCTGGCGCTGGGCGCTGAGCGGTGAAAGCGGCATGCTGAACTCGGCGCTGCTCGGGCTTGGCCTGATCGACCACAACATCCAGTGGCTGGCCAGCGCCGAGACGGCGTTTCCGATGCAGGTGCTGATCGGCATATTGGTGACGGTGCCGTTCACCACGACGATCTTCCTCGGCGGCCTGTCGTCGATCCCGGACGATCTCTACGAGGCGGCCGCCCTTGAGGGTGCCACGCCGCTGCAGCAGTTCCGCGAGATCACCTTTCCGTTGTTGAAACCGTTCATCAACATCGCCATCGTGCTCAACACCATCTATGTCTTCAATTCGTTCCCGATCATCTGGGTGATGACGCAGGGCGGGCCGGCCAACTCGACCGACATCCTGGTCACCCACCTTTACAAGCTGGCTTTCCGCATCGGCAAACTGGGTGAGGCCTCGGCGGTGTCGCTGGTGATGTTCGCCATATTGCTGGTCTTCACCATGATCTATGTGCGCCTCGCCATGCGGGAGCAACGCGCATGACGCCCAAGCTCAAACGCACCATCATCGCCTGGCTGCTTTTGGCGCCTTTGATCGTGGTGACGATCTTTCCCTTCGCGGTGATGTTCCTGACCGCGGTCAAGCCACGGCAGGAAGTGCTGTCACCGACATGGTGGCCGAGCGAGTTCCGCTGGTCGAACTTCTCCGACATGTGGGTGGCGACCGGTTTCGGCCAGGCGCTGGCCAACTCGCTCTATGTGTCGGTCATCGCCACGGTCGGCGCCATCCTGATCTCCGTACCCGCCGCCTATGCGATGTCGCGCTTTCGCTTTGCCGGCTATGGGGCCTTTCGCCAGTTCCTGCTGATCTCGCAGATGATCTCGCCGATCGTGCTGGTGCTCGGCCTGTTCCGGCTGATGGCCGCCTGGGGGCTGGTCGAATCGACGACGGCGCTGGGCTTCATCTACATGGCCTTCAACGTCGCCTTTACCGTGTGGATGCTGCAGAGCTATTTCGACACCATTCCGCGCGATCTCGAGGAAGCCGCCTGGATGGAAGGCGCCGGCCGCTGGCTGACCCTGCGCAAAGTGTTCCTGCCGCTCTGCCTGCCGGCGATCGCGGTCACGGCGATCTTCACCTTCATCAACGCCTGGAACGAATTCGTCGTGGCGCTGACCATGCTGCGCAGCCAGGAGAGCTACACGCTGCCGATTCAGGTCTTTTCTCTCGTCGCCGGCCGCTACACGATCGAGTGGCATCACGTCATGGCCGCGACTTTGCTGGCGACGCTGCCGGTGGCGATCCTGTTCATCTGGCTGCAGCGATATCTTGTCAGGGGACTGGCGCTCGGGGCGGTCAAGTAGCCGGCAATCACCACGGAGTCTTCATGCGTATCTTCACCGCCTCGCTGGCGACCGAAACCAACACCTTCTCGCCGGTGCCGACCGACCGGGCCTCGTTCGAGATGGCGTTCTATGCCGGGCCGGGCAAGCATCCCGAGACGCCGACATTGTGTTCCTCGCCGATCGTGGCCTTGCGCCGGCGCGCAGCCGCCGAAGGACTGACCGTGATCGAAGGCACCGCCACATGGGCCGAGCCCGGCGGCCTGGTGCAGCGGCAGACCTTCGAGGCGCTGCGCGACGAGATTCTCGGGCAGCTCGAGGCGGCACTGCCGGTCGACGCGGTCATCCTCGGCCTGCATGGCGCCATGGTGGCGCAAGGCTATGACGACTGCGAAGGCGACCTGCTTGAGCGCGTGCGGGCAATTGTCGGACCCAAGGTGGTGATCGCCTCCGAGTTCGATCCGCACAGCCATTTGACGCCGAAGCGCGTGGCCGCCTCCGATATCATGGCCTATTTCCTCGAATTCCCGCACACCGACTTCTATGAACGCGGCGAACATGTCGTCGAGCTTGGCCTGGCTGCCGCGCGCGGCGAGATCAAGCCGGCGATTTCGACCTTCGACTGCCGCATGATCCAGGTGCTGCCGACCAGCCGCGAGCCGATGCGCTCCTTCGTGGACCGTATCAAGGCGATGCATGGCAAGGACGGTGTGCTGTCGGTATCGGTCATCCACGGCTTCATGGCCGCCGACGTGCCGGAAATGGGCACGCGCATCCTCGTCGTCACCGACAATGACAAGGCCAGGGGCGATGCGCTGGCGCAACAGCTTGGACGCGAACTCTATGCCATGCGTGAAAATACGGCGATGACGATGCTTGATACCGCCGACGGCATCGACCGGGCGCTGGCCGTACGTGCCCGGAATCCCGGCAAGCCGGTGGTCATCGCCGACATCTGGGACAATCCCGGCGGCGGCGTTCCCGGCGACGGCACCTTCGTGTTGCGCCAGATGCTGGCGCGCGGCCTGGACAAGTTCGGCGTGGCGACGATCTGGGATCCGATTGCCGTGACCTTCTGCCTGGCGGCCGGCGAGGGCGCCGTCATCGACCTGCGTTTCGGCGGCAAGGCCGGACCTCAGGCGGGCGAGCCGATCGATGCGCGCGTCAAGGTGCTGAAGGCCGTTAACGAGGGGTGGCAGAGTTTCGGGCCAAGCCGGGTGACACTTGGGCCGGCCGCTTTGGTCCGCATCGAGGGTACCGAGGTCGACATCATCCTCAACACCAACCGCACGCAGACTTTCGAGCCGGACATTTTCTCCAACATCGGCGTCGATCCGCTGGCCAAGGACATGCTGCTGATCAAGTCGACCAACCATTTCTATGCCGGATTCGAACCGATAGCCGCCGAGATCATCTATGTCTCTGCGCCGAGTTCCTATCCGAGCAATCCTGCGGTGACGGATTACAAGAAGCTGACACGGCCGGTGTGGCCGAGGGTGAAGGATCCGTGGAAGGCGTGACGCTGCTGATCTCCCCCTCGAGGGGGGATTGGCTGGCGTTACACCAGCCCCCGCTTCACCATCATCGCCTCGGGCGAAGGCATCTTGCCGCGGAAGGCCGTGTAGAGCTCTTCCGGGTCCTTGGAACCGCCGGCGGCGTAGATGTTCTTCCTCAGCCGCTCGGCCAGCGCCGGGTTGAAGGGATCGCCGGTCTCCTCGAAGGCGGCGAAGGCATCGGCGTCCAGCACTTCCGACCACATGTAGGAATAGTAGCCGGCCGAATAGCCGTCGCCCGAGAAGACATGGCCGAAATGCGGGGTGCGGTGGCGCATGGCAATGGTGTCGGGCATGTCAAGCCTGGCGAGCGTTTCGGCTTCGAAACGAAGCGGCTCCGCCGGGGCATCGGGCCGGGCGTGATAGGCCATGTCCATCAAGGCGGAAGACGTGAATTCGACCGTGGCGAAGCCGGCCCCGAACGTGCGCGTGGCCAGCATCTTGTCGAGCAGTGCCTTCGGCATCGGCTTGCCTGTCTTGACATGCAGGGCGTGCTTTTCCAGCACCGCCGGCACCGTCAGCCAATGCTCGTAGAGCTGCGAAGGCAGCTCTACGAAATCGCGGCTGACCGAAGTGCCCGCGACCGACGGCCAGGTGACGTCGGTCAGCATGCCATGCAGCGCATGGCCGAATTCATGGAACAGCGTCTTCGCCTCGTCGACCGACAGCAGTGCCGGTTCGCCGGCCGGCGGCTTTGCGAAGTTCATGATGTTGTAGATCACCGGCTTCGAGCCTTGGCCAAGCTTGTAGCCGGACTTCAGCGCGCTCATCCAGGCGCCGGACCGCTTCGAGGGCCGCGCGAAATAGTCGGCAAGGAACAGGGCACGCTCGCTGCCATCGGCATTCTTCACCACGAAGACGCGTGCATCGGGATGCCAGGCGGCAATGCCTTTCTTCTCCTCGAAGCTGATGCCGAACAGTTTGGTCGCCACGTCGAAGCAGGCGTCGATGACGCGGTCGAGCTGGAGGTAGGGCTTCAGTTCCGCCTCGTCGAAAGCGAATTTTTCCGCGCGCAGCTTCTCCTGGTAGAAACGCCAGTCCCAGGCGGCGAATTTTTCATTGCTGCCGGCTTCCGCCGCCAGCCGTTCCAGTTCCTTCTGGTCGGCGGCGGCCTTTTCCAGCGCCTTTTCCCATACCGGATCGAGCAGCGCGTGCACCGCCTTCGGCGTCTTGGCCATGGTGTCGTCTAGCTTCAGTGCGGCGAAGGAGGCGTAGCCGAGCAGTTTCGCCTTTTCGGCGCGCAGCTTCAGCATGTCGCGCACCACGGATGTGTTGTCGCTGGCGCCACCATTCTGGCCGCGCATGGTGAAGGCGCGGAAGGCGATCTCGCGCAGGTCGCGGCGTTCCGAGAAGGTCGTGAACGGCTCGTAGATCGAGCGCGACAAAGTGACGGCGTAGCGGCCTTTCTGGCCGCGCGTCTCGGCGGCCTCGGCCATCGAACTCTTCAGGAAATCCGGCAGGCCGGCAAGATCGGCCTCGTCGAGGAACAGCGCCCAGTCGCGCTCGTCTGCCAGCACGTTCTGGCCGAAAGTCGTGCCGAGGGACGACAGTTCTTCATTGATCCTGGCCAGCCGCTTCTTGCCCTCGGCATCGAGCTTGGCGCCGGAGCGGACAAAACCCTTCCAGGTCTTCTCCAGCACCCGCAAGGTCTCGGCGTCGAGCCCGAGGCTCTCGCGGCGCTGGTAGAGGTCGTCGATGCGGGCGAAAAGCTTCTCGTTCATCGAGATCGCCGAGAAATGCCTGGACATTTTTGGCGAGATGTCGCGCTCCAGCGCCTGGATCGTATCGTTGGTGTAGGCGCCGGCCCGGCACCAGAAGATCGACGAGACGTGATCGAGCGCCTCGCCGCCCAGCTCCAGCGCTTCAAGCGTGTTCTCGATGGTCGGTGCATCCTTGTTGGCGGCGATCGCGTCGATCTCGGCCTCATGCGCCTTCAGCGCCGCGTCGAAGACGGGGGAAAAATCACCGTCGCCGATATGGGCGAAGTCCGGCAGACCGAGCGGGCCCTGCCACGCGGTCAGCGGATGGGCGGCGAGGTCGACGGCTTTCGTGGAGGACATGGAGGGTCTTTCGCTGGCATCAAGGAGGAGGGTGTCACCGATGTAGGGCGCGGCCCGCGGGGCCGCAATATGGCAGTTGGCCGATCCGCCTCAATAGCCTTCGCAGTTTTCGGCGATTGCCGCTTGCGAACTGGCGGATATGCGGTTGTCTGTCACCGCGAAGGTCTCCTGCATCAGCATGTCGTTGTTGGGGAAGTCGTAGCAGGCGATCACCGTGGTGACACCGCCCTCGTTCTTCTCGATCCGGTGGCGGATCGCGGCACCCGCTACCGCGCCTTTCCATTCGTCGAGCGAGGCGATGAACTCCTCCTTGCTTTGAACGATGCCGAGGTCATCGAGCTTGATGCGGACATCGTCGGCAAGCAGGTCGGCGAGTTCGGTACGGTCGGCGACCAGCAGCGCCGCATACCAGCGGCTGATGATGGCGCCGTCATCGGCGCGGGCGGCGATAATTGCCACCAGCAGTGCGGCCGCCGTGAAAACGATCGACCGGACGTTCATCGCCTGGCGCACCACCCCGTTCATTCCAGCACCGGCCGCTCGAAATCGCCGGTGTCCTTGTTCATCACCCAGAGCTCACCGGTCGAAATGTCGAACCAGGCCCCGTGCAGCGACAGCCGGCCCTTGCCCTCGAGGATCGAGACGCAAGGAAAGGTCCTGAGGTTGGCGATGGAATAGCGGATCGAGATGCGCTCGAGCGCGGTCTGACGCTCCGTCGCCGTCATGAAGGTGCTGGAGGAAACGGTCTCGGCGGCCGGCGCGATCAGGCTCATCCACTTGCCGATGAAGTCGCCGGGGGACAGCGGCGCGGAATTGGGGTCGAGCGCGGCGCGGATGCCGCCGCAGCGGCCGTGGCCCATGACGACGATGTTCTTGACCTTGAGGCTCTGCACCGCGAATTCGAGCGCGGCCGAGGTCGAGTGGAACTCGCCATCCGGCTCGTAGGGCGGCACCAGATTGCCGACATTGCGCAGCACGAAGAGTTCGCCCGGCCCGGCGTCGAAGATCGCTTCGGGGGCCGAGCGGGAATCGCAGCAGGCGACGATCATCGTCTCGGGGGCCTGCCCCTCTCGGGCGAGCTCGCGATAGCGGCCGCTCTCGGTGAGGTAGCGGCCATTCATGAAATTGCGGTAGCCGGCTAGGAGGTGGTCGGGAAGGTGAGGCATGGGCGGCTAAGGCCTTTCCGGGGTTGGAGGCGGCAGCTCGTTGCGGTCGAGAAAGCCTCTAACGGCAAAAGCCTGTTGCGAGCAATGCAGAATTGTAGGGGCTGGGCATAAATGCCATGCGCCAAGGCGGGGCGTGTGTCGACATTCATGCCCAGATGGCGACCGGTATGCCAAAACCGTCAGCGAGCGGCGGGTTGGGAAATGGCTTCGCGCTGCCGCTGGCGATGCGGCCGGCGATCAGCATCATGACAGCCGCGTCGAGGAAATCGTCCGCGGCCGCCCCGCGCGGCGGCGGCTGGTCGAGAAAGCTCATCTCATAACCGTGCCGGCACAGCAGCGCCTTGCGCTCCGCCATGCCGGCCGGATTGACGCTGCCCTTGATCTTCTTCGGCAATTGCATGGCCTGATCGCCATTCAAGCGGCAGAAGGCGACTTCGGGATGCGATTCGAAGACGCGGCCGCGCAGATCCGGCCGCGCGATCAGCAAAGTATCGATCTCGCGGATTTTCGAGAAAATGCCGAAGGCCTGGATGGAAACGCCGCGCGGCGGGTCGGATGTGGCCCTGGCCACCTCGCTTGCCTTGCGATGCGCGGCATACCAAGCTTCGACGGTGATGAAATCGCTCGTGTCGGCGTAGAGCGCGGCGCGGGACGGGATCGAAAAGACGCTGGACTGGCGTGCCCCGAGCAGTGGCCTGACCAGCGCTTCCGGTCCGCGCCCGCCTTTGCTGGAAAATTCGGGCAGGCCGATCGGCATGTCGACGGCGACAATCGCATTGTCCGGGCTTGCCTTGAGCAATGCGGCGAAGCTGGCGAACACCTCGACTTGGGGCGCCGAACCGGGGTTACGAGGTGTCGAACCAGGGTTACGAGGTGTCGAACCGTGCTCGCGCCGCACGGCGATCCAGCCGGCCTTGCAGCCATCGGCGCCGACGAGCACGACCCCGGTCGAAGTCACGCCCGGCGGTCCCGCCCCGGATGCGTGAGGTGACGCAGCTGCACCATGGCCATCGGGTGCGACAGGCTCTGGGCGTCGGTCTCGAGCTGCAGCTCGTCGCCGCCCCGTTTGGCGGTGCGCGCCAGGATCTCGTAGACCGCCGCCGTGGTCGACTGCAGCGCCTTGATCGGCGGCTGGCCGGAAAGGATGCGGGCGAGGTAGACGGCCGCCGTCAGGTCGCCCAGGCCGTTCGGCGGCTTGTCGATCAGGCGGTGCTCGGCAAGCAGGGCCTGGGTGCCGTCGAGCAGCAGATTGCCGGTACCGCCTGACATCATCGACTGTGCCGAGGTGACCAGCATGGTCGACGGTCCGGCATGGAGTGCCGCCGAAATCACCGATTTCAGATCGGGCAAGGGAACGCCGGCCATCCATTCGAGCTCATAGCGATTGGGCGTGGCGATGTTGGCGATCGGCATCAGCCGGTCGCGCATGGCGGCAGCGGTGGACTCGGGCACATAGAGGCCGCCGGAATCGCCCATCACCGGATCGCAGATATAGACGGCGTCCGGCGTCCTGGCCTTGACCGCGGCAACCAGCGAGGCGACGGCCTCGGCCTGGCCGGCCTCGCCCAGATAGCCCGACAGCACGGCGCCGACCTCTCCCAGCCATGGCGCGCGCTCGAGATCGGCCATCAGTGCCTTGAACTGGTCGAGTGGCGGCACGATGCGCGTCGCCCGCCCATGGCCGGGATGCCAGGGCAGGATGACCGTCGGCACCGCCCAGACCGGAAAGCCCAGCGTCTCCAGTGCGAAGACGGCGGCACGATTGCCGACCGAACCGCGTGCGACATGGCTGGAAATGACGATGACCGCGCGCGGCGCGTCGGGTTTCTCGGCACTCATTGTTTGTGATTCCTAGCTGCCCCGGGTGAGGAAAAGCACGAGCCAGACCATCAGGCCCAGCGCCAGAAGCAGGCCGAGTATCCTGCCAATGCGTGTGCCCCAGACTTCGATCGGGTCCGCGCGGTCGGCGTCGGCGGCGGCGACGTGGTCGCGCATGCCTTTCGTCGTCCGCGCCACGAAGGAGGCGCCGGCCGGGTCGGTTTCTTGCGCAACGCGCTCTAGGATACGGCGCGATTCCCTGTCGCTGTCCGGACGTTCCGCCATGATGATGTCCCGTTTTGCCCGGACCTTATCGCGTTCGCGCGGCCAATCACAGGGCCTTGCGAGAGGACGACGCATGCCGGCTTGTTCGTGAGGTCGAGGCCGTTTTCTTGCGCGCCGATTGTGGTAATGCTTCGCATGCAACTTCTACCGAGGGACCCCATCATGCTTGCCCAGCGCCTTGCCCGACCATCGACATTCCGCACGCTGCCCGCCTTCCTGATGATGGCAATCGTGCTGCCGCTGCTTGCCGGCTGCGGCTACAACACGATCCCGACGGCGGAGGAAAACGCCAAGGCGGCATGGAGCGAGGTGCTGAACCAGTATCAGCGCCGCGCCGATCTCATCCCCAATCTGGTCGAGACGGTCAAAGGCTATGCCTCGCATGAGAAGGACACGCTCGACGCTGTCGTCGAGGCCCGCGCCAAGGCGACGCAGATCACGGTGACGCCGGATACGCTGAAGGATCCCGAAGCCCTCAAGAAATTCCAGGATGCCCAGGCCGGGCTGACCAGCGCGCTGTCGCGGCTGATCGCGGTGTCGGAGGCCTACCCCGACCTCAAGGCCAACCAGAATTTCCTGGCGCTGCAGGCACAGCTCGAAGGTACGGAGAATCGCATCGCAGTGGCGCGGCGCGACTACATCCAGGCGGTCAGGGACTATAATCTGACGCTGAAGACCTTCCCGTCCGTGCTCTGGGCCACCTTCTGGTTCCGCGGCAACGAGCCCTTCGCCAATTTCACCGTCGACGAAGACAAGATGCAGCCGCCGAAGGTCGATTTCGGCACGAAGCAGGGCGGGTGATAGCCGGGGCCAAACGTGGTGATCTTGCAGGCCGATGAGGGACGACGCCTGGCTCGCCTTGTCGCAGCCATGCTCTTCATCCTGGTGCTTCCGTTCGCGGCCTTCGCGGCGGACCTGCCGGCGCTCACGGGCCGCGTTGTCGACAATGCGGGCATCATCGATGCCTCGACCAAGGCGGCGCTGACGCAAAAACTCGCCGACTTCGAGACAAAGGGTTCCGACCAGATCGTCGTCGCCACCATTCCCAGCCTGGACGGCGAGGAGATCGAACCCTACGCCAACCGGCTGTTCCGCTTCTGGAAGCTCGGCCAGGCCAAGGAGAACAACGGCGTCCTGCTGCTGGTCGCGCCGAACGATCGCAAGATGCGCATCGAGGTCGGCTACGGGCTGGAAGGCACGCTGACCGACCTGCACACCAAGCTGATCATCGAAAACGACATGGTGCCGGCGTTCCGTGCCGGCGACTTCTCGGGTGGCATCTCCAAGGCCGTCGACGACATGGTCATGGTGCTGGAAGGCAATCCTGAGGAGCTCGAAGCACGCGGCAAGCGCAACCAGGAGGCGCCGTTCAATTCCGACGACCTGTTCTTCGCTATCTTCATCAGCATCTGGGCGATCATCTTCTTCGGCAGTATCGCCGCCTCCATCCTGCCGCCGATCTTTGGCCAGAAGCTCGGGCCAGGACGCTATCGCTGGCTTGGCATGACCTTCGAACCCGGACGGCGCTCCTCATCCCGGGGCGGCTGGTCCTCGGGAAGTTCCGGCGGCGGCTGGTCTTCGGGTGGCGGTGGCTTTTCCGGCGGCGGCGGTTCGTCCGGCGGTGGTGGCTCCTCGGGAAGCTGGTGAGCGCATGACGACACGCACCATCGGCACGCCGAGGCCTGGTTTCCTTAGCCCGGCGATCCACGCTGTCCTGACGGCTCTGGCGTTGCTGCTGTCCTGCTTGGCGGCCTTCGCGGCGGACCTGCCGGCGCTCACGGGCCGCGTTGTCGACAATGCGGGCATCATCGATGCCTCGACCAAGGCGGCGCTGACGCAAAAACTCGCCGACTTCGAGACAAAGGGTTCCGACCAGATCGTCGTCGCAACCATTCCCAGCCTGGACGGCGAGGAGATCGAACCCTACGCCAACCGGCTGTTCCGCTTCTGGAAGCTCGGCCAGGCCAAGGAGAACAACGGCGTCCTGCTGCTGGTCGCGCCGAACGATCGCAAGATGCGCATCGAGGTCGGCTACGGGCTGGAAGGCACGCTGACCGACCTGCACACCAAGCTGATCATCGAAAACGACATGGTGCCGGCGTTCCGTGCCGGCGACTTCTCGGGTGGCATCTCCAAGGCCGTCGACGACATGGTCATGGTGCTGGAAGGCAATCCTGAGGAGCTCGAAGCACGCGGCAAGCGCAATCCCGCCGACAGCAGTGCCCCCATCGATCCCATCGTCGCGGTGTTCCTGATCCTGTGGGCGACGCTGTTCTTCGGCGGCCTGGCCATGGCATTCCTGCCGCCGATGTTCGGCACGAAACTGTCGCCGGGCGTGTATAGATGGCTGGGCATGACGTTTCGTTACGGCCGGGGGCCAAGCGGATCATCCTCGGGCTCCAGGGGCTGGACAACGGGTTCGTCAGGCGGCGGCTGGTCGTCGGGAAGCTCCAGCAGTGGCTGGTCGTCCGGGTCGAGCAGCGGCGGCGGGTTTTCGGGCGGCGGTGGCTCGTCCGGTGGTGGCGGTTCTTCAGGAAGCTGGTGAGACAATGGCAACACGACCGATCAGCCCGCAGGATCATGAGCGCATTGCCGATGCGATCCGCGCCGCCGAGGCCAGAACCGATGGCGAGATCTACTGCGTCATCGCGCGCGCCAGCGACGGCTATTTCGCCCCCGCCGCCCTGATGGCGACGCTTGGCATGCTGGTCGTCAGCCTTGCTGTCGCCTATGGCCTCGAGGCATGGTGGCTGACCATCCGCCTGCCGCATTTCGTCATCGCCGAGCTTTTGGCGCTTGTCTGCGTGCTGGCCCTGCTGTGGGCATTGCCCGGCCTGCGCATCCATATGGTGCCGCGGCGGCTGCGCTATCGCGCGGCGCACGACAATGCGATCAAGCAGTTCCTCGCCCGCAACGTCCACCGCACCACGGCGCGCACCGGCGTGCTGATCTTCGTCTCGATCGCCGAACGTTATGCCGAGGTGGTCGCCGATTCGGGCATCGACGCCAAGGTCGGCCAGCATGTCTGGGATGGTGTGGTGCGCGATCTCACGGCGCACGCCGGCGACGACCGGCTTGCCGACGGTTTTGTCAAGTCGATAGAACAGGTGGGCGCGGTGCTGGCCGAGCATTTCCCGGTCACTTCGCTCGATACCAATGAGCTGGACGACCATCTGGTCGAAATCTGAGAGCCTGCCGGCAGCCGCTCCTCACCGATCGGGGCTGTTTCAGGGCGGGTTTTGCCAATGTCAGCAGTGTCAGCGGCGGTTGTGAGAAAGCGGCCGGCGAGCCGCCCGGACTCTTTGCAATCGGGCCATGCGGGTTTATGGTTAACAAATCATGAATACGCTGACGATCGACATCCGCAAAGCCGAACCGCGCGACGCTGGCGCCATCGCCGAGGTGCATCTGGAAGCCTGGCGCGGCGCCTATTCCGGCATTATTCCACACCGCACGCTGACATCGATGATCAACCGCCGGGGCGCCGACTGGTGGGCGAATGCGATTCGCCGCGCCGCCACCGTTCTGGTGGTTGAAATCGGCGGCACGATCGCCGGCTATGCGACGATCGGCAAGAACCGCGCCCGGGAGCTCAAGCAGCAAGGCGAGATCTACGAATTGTACCTGCGCCCGGAATATCAGGGCATCGGTCTCGGCCGTCGCCTGTTCGCGGCAGCCAGGGCGCGTCTTGCCGACCATGGCCTGAAAGGCATGGTGGTATGGGCGCTGGAAGATAACCAGAACGCGTTGGCCTTCTATGCCGGCGCCGGCGGCCGCGATATCGCCGAGGGTGTCGAAATCTTCGAGCAGAAGGCGCTGAAGAAGGTCGCCTTCGTCTGGGAGTGACCGCCCAGGGATGATTGCGGCAAGCCAAGCCGGTGCATGGTTCGTATCCCATGCCAAATCACGGCGCTGAAACATCTTGTGCCGATGATTGAACGTGCCGGATGCCGGCGCGTCCCGCCCGACCTTGGTGAGCACCATTCGCCGCATTGCACCATTCCGCGCCGCCCGCTATCTCCTCCCAATCGAGAGAGGGACAAAGCCATGCGCATTGAAGCCATAGCCATCGGAAAGAATCCGCCTGAGGATATCAACGTCATCATAGAAGTGCCGATCGGCGGCGAGCCGATCAAGTATGAGATGGACAAGGAGGCCGGCACGTTGTTCGTCGACCGCTTCCTGCACACCTCGATGCGCTACCCCGGCAATTACGGCTTCGTACCACACACGCTATCGGGTGACGGCGATCCGATCGACGTACTGGTCTGCAACACGCGCGCGCTGGTGCCGGGCTGCGTCATCAATGTCAGGCCGATCGGCGTGCTGGTGATGGAAGACAATGCCGGTCAGGACGAAAAGGTCATCGCCGTACCGTCGCCGAAGCTGACGCTGCGCTACGAGAACGTTACCGAGTACACGCATCTGCCCGACATCACGCGCCAGCAGGTGCAGCACTTCTTCGAACACTACAAGGATCTCGAGCCCGGCAAATGGGTCAAGATCGAAGGCTGGCACGATTCCAAATATGCCAAGAAGATGATCGTCGAGGCGATCGAACGGGCGAAGAAGAGCAAGTAATGCCGAACCTCGCACGGCCTAGGTAGATTTGGCGAAGCCTCTCAGCTTCGTCATACCAGGGGGGAGCAGCCGCGAAGCGGCGTCGCGGAGACCCTGTATCCATGCCGTGACACCGGGTGAAGTGCGGGGCGGAACAGAATTCCGCACCGTTGCGGCGGTGTTGATGTCGCGGCATGGATCCCGGGATCTGCGCCGCGTCGCTGCGCTCCTTGCTCCGCCCCAGGATGACGAAGTGACGGGCGCTGCAGCCAATCTCCAACGTGCCTAATTATCCACTCGGCCGAAGGGCGGCACATTGCCGATGGCGGTGTGCCGGTCCTTGCCGCAGGCAAAGGTGCGCGCCTTCTCGTCGGCGAGTTTTCGCGCCTGATCGTTGGCTTGCGGGTTACCGCTGGCCAGGACAAGGCCGACCGTGCAGCTTTCTCGCGCGTCCATCTGGCCGACCTTGGCGACGAGCAGCACCTCGATCGACTTGTTCTCGTCCTCGCCATTGCTGATTGTGCGGCGGTGGATGACCGCGAAGGGCACGGCCTTGTCGCCATTGGTTTCGATGCGCCATTCGATCTTGGCTCCAGATGAATTGAAGCCAGAAAAACTCTCCCAGGCGGACGTCATGTCGCCGCCCGGCGGAAAACCGTAAAACAGCGATTCGCGGGCGTCGTCATAGGCGATCAGCACGGGATAGCCGCGGTAGCCCGAGCAGGCGAGATCGGCCCAGTCGCCATCGCCTTCCTCGGCCTGTGCGTAGGTCACGCAGTCTTTCTTCCAGTCGAGGTCGGTGTAGGCGCTGGAAATGTCGCCGGCATGGGCCGCCTGGCAGAGACCGGCGAGGGCAAGCGGGATCAGAACGGCACGCATGACGGACATCTCCGGTTCGGGCCGGAGCAGCGTACCGCCAATCGCTATTTCTTCAAGCTCGCTTCGATCAGCAGATCGGCGTTGCGGGCAACCGACTGTGCGGGACCGCCGAGCCCGAACAGCTGGCCGCTGATATAGGCGCCCTCGATCAACAGCAGCAGGCCGTCACCCAGCGTGTCGGCATCTTCCGCCCCCATCGCGGCGGCCATGGCACGCAGCCGGCGACGCAGTTCCTGCTTGTTGGCCTCGCTGACGACGCGGGCCGGATGGCTGTGTTCGGGATATTCGACCGCAGCATTGGTCATGCCGCAGCCGCGATAGTCGGCCACTTGCGTGCGCTTGCCGATGCGGGTCAGGAACGCCTTGATCTGCGCGCGCGGATCACCGGGATGGGCGTTCACCGCCTCGTCCCAGCGCTCCCAGTATTCAAGATCGTATTGCCGGAGATAGGAAGCGGCCAATTCGTCCTTGGAAGGAAAGCTGCGGTAGAGGCTGGGCTTGGTGACGCCGGCGCGCTTGACGATCTCGTCGACGCCGATCGCGCGGATGCCGCGCCGGTAGAACAGGTCATAGGCGACGTCGAGGATCTTCTTGGCGGCCTTGGGTGGCGCCGATGCATGACCTTCGCTGATGGTCAGTTCAATATTTTTGTCGGTTGGCATCATGTGACTCGATTGACGTGTTACCGATCGGTACGTATACATGCTCCCGTCCTGCAACGTACCGGTCAGTAACATGGTAGCTCAATCCCGTCCCTTTGGCCAGCGCTACGCTTTCGTCGTGGTCGGCGTCATCTTCCTCTGCCTGCTGGTCGCCGCAGGGCTTCGTTCGGCACCGTCGGTCATGATGCTGCCGCTCGAGAACAGCTTCGGCTGGCGGCGCGACGTCATCTCGCTGGCCGCAGGCGTCGGCATCCTGCTCTATGGTCTGACCGGTCCGTTCGCCGCCGCGCTCATGGAAAGGATCGGGTTGCGCCGCACGCTGCTTGCCTCGCTGGTGATCATGTCGGGCTCGACGGCACTCAGCCTGCTGATGACCAAGCCCTGGCATCTCTTCATCACGTGGGGCGTCTTCTCCGGCATTGGCTCCGGCGCCGTCGCCAGCGTGCTTGGCGCCACCATCGTCAATCGCTGGTTTAAGACCAATCGCGGTCTCGTCATGGGGTTGATGTCGGCCTCCAGCGCGTCGGGCATGCTGGTGTTCCTGCCGCTGATCGCTGCGTTAGCGCAATCGGGTGGCTGGCAGCCGGTTGCCATTGCGGTCGCGATCGCCACGGCGGCCATGATACCGCTGGTCTGGCTGCTGGTGCCGGAGCGGCCAGCCTCGATCGGCATGGTGCGTTATGGCGCCGAGGCCGATGACGTGCCGCCGACATCGCTGGCATCGCAAGGCAATTTCCTGGCGCATACGCTGAACACGCTGCGCCGCGCCGCTGGCACAAGGGTGTTCTGGTATCTGTTCGCCACCTTTTTCGTCTGCGGCTTCACCACCAACGGCCTAGTCGGCACGCATCTGATCGCCTTCTGTGGCGACATGGGCATCGGCGAGGTGCAGGCGGCCGGTCTGTTGTCGATGATGGGCATTTTCGACCTGATCGGTACGACGCTGTCGGGCTGGCTCACCGACCGTTTCGACCCGCGCAAGCTGCTCGGCGTCTACTATGCCATTCGCGGCCTGTCGCTGATCTATCTGCCCTATTCCGGCTTCTCGGCGACCAGCCTGATCATCTTCGCGGTGCTCTACGGCCTCGACTGGATCGCCACCGTGCCGCCGACGCTTAGGCTCGCCAACGAGGCGTTCGGCGACCGCAGCGGGCCGATCGTGTTCGGCTGGATCGTTGCCGGCCACCAGGTGGGTGCGGCCACGGCGGCCGCCTTCGGTGGCACCATGCGCGAGCTTCAGGGCAATTACGAACTGGCCTTCCTGATCGCCGGCATGACGGCAATAGCCGCCGCCTGTATCTCGCTGCTGATCAACACCAGCCGACCGGCGTTCGATCCGGAACCGCAGGCCGCTTGAGGCGGGCTAGATGAAATTACGATCGAAGGCGATCTAACGGGAGTCAGGTCGCCTTTCCGTTTGAGGGAGCGTCAACGATTGCTGCCGTTAAACGGCAAGCGGGCCGAAGAGAATCAGTCCGGGTAGCAGACCATCGGAATATTCGGCCACACGGCACTGTCGCAGTTGGCGCTGGCTTGTCTCTGCTTGAAGGCGGTGCTGACCGGTCCCGTCACCACCGGGTCAACGCCATCAGGCGCATCGGCAAAGATCTGCTCGGCCGTCTGGGTGTCGGACTGTGTAACAGCGCGCGCACCCTTCTGCGTCGCGGCCGACTGCGCGGCATTGGCCGCCAGCAGCATGGCAAAGGCCGCGGATGCGATGAGCGGCCAAAAACGATTGAGTTTATCGGTCATGATGGTCGAACTGTCCGGGCCCTGAAAAGGTTCCCGCCTTGGTTAACAAAATCATCTCACACGCAGATGCTTAAGATTTGATGAGTATTTGGTGTCGCGCGTCCTCTTTCGCAAATGCGAAAAACCCTGTATGAGCCGCGCAACCGAAAGAGGCGGCGCCTTTGGCCTGCTGCCTGCAACGCTCCCGAGACCAGAACATGAAACTCCGTAATATCGCGATTATCGCGCACGTCGACCATGGAAAGACAACCCTTGTCGACCAGCTTTTGAAGCAGTCCGGCTCCTTCCGCGACAATCAGCGCGTCGCCGAGCGCGCCATGGATTCCAACGACCTCGAAAAGGAACGCGGCATCACCATCCTGGCCAAGGCGACCTCGGTCGACTGGAAGGACACTCGCATCAACATCGTCGACACCCCCGGCCACGCCGATTTCGGCGGCGAGGTCGAGCGCATCCTGTCGATGGTGGATTCGGCCATCGTGCTGGTCGATGCCGCCGAGGGTCCGATGCCGCAGACCAAGTTCGTCGTCGGCAAGGCGCTGAAGGTCGGGCTGAAGCCGATCGTCGTCATCAACAAGATCGACCGCCCGGACGCTCGTCATGTCGAGGTGGTCAACGAGGTGTTCGACCTGTTCGCCGCGCTCGACGCCACCGATGAGCAGCTCGATTTCCCGATTCTCTATGGTTCTGGCCGTGACGGCTGGGTTTCGGAAAATCCGGAGGGCCCGAAGGACCAGCAGCTGGCGCCGCTGTTCGACCTCATCGTCAAGCATGTGCCGGCGCCGACCGTTCATCCCGGCCCGTTCCGCATGATCGGCACCATCCTGGAAGCCAACCCTTTCCTCGGCCGCATCATCACCGGCCGTATCGAATCCGGCACGCTGAAGGCCAACCAGGCGGTCAAGGTGCTCCACCATGACGGCACCCAGATCGAAACCGGCCGTATCTCGAAGATCCTGGCTTTCCGCGGCCTCGAGCGCCAGCCGATCGAGGAGGCCCAGGCGGGCGACATCGTCGCCATCGCCGGCCTGTCGAAGGGCACCGTCGCCGACACGTTCTGCGACCTGGCGGTGACCGAGGCGCTGCATGCGCAGCCGATCGATCCGCCGACCGTGACCATGTCGTTCCTGGTCAATGACAGCCCGCTCGCGGGCACCGAAGGCGACAAGGTGACCAGCCGCGTCATCCGCGATCGCCTGCTGCGCGAGGCGGAAGGCAATGTCGCGCTCAAGATCGAGGAATCGCCCGACAAGGATTCGTTCTTCGTCTCCGGCCGTGGCGAATTGCAGCTCGCCGTGCTGATCGAGACCATGCGCCGCGAAGGCTTCGAGATCGCCGTGTCGCGTCCGCGCGTCGTCATGCAGAAGGGCGAGAACGGCGAATTGCTGGAGCCGGTCGAGGAAGTCGTCATCGACGTCGACGAGGAGCATGCCGGCGTCGTCGTGCAGAAGATGTCGGAGCGCAAGGCCGAGATGGTCGAGTTGCGCCCGTCGGGCGGCAACCGCCAGCGCATCGTGTTCCACGCGCCGACGCGCGGCCTGATCGGCTACCAGTCGGAACTGTTGACCGATACGCGCGGCACCGCCGTGATGAACCGGCTGTTCCATGCCTACGAGCCCTACAAGGGCGAACTGCCGGGCCGTACCAACGGCGTGCTGATTTCCAACGAGCAGGGCGAATCGGTCGCCTACGCCATGTGGAACCTGGAAGACCGTGGCCCGATGGTCATCGACCCGGGCGTCAAGGTCTATCAGGGCATGATCATCGGCATCCATTCCCGCGACAACGACCTCGAAGTGAACGTGCTGAAGGGCAAGAAGCTGACCAACATCCGCGCCGCCGGCAAGGATGAGGCGGTCAAGCTCACCCCGCCGATCCGCATGACGCTTGAACGCGCGCTGGCCTGGATCCAGGACGACGAACTGGTCGAGGTGACGCCGAAGACCATCCGCCTGCGCAAGCTCTATCTCGATCCGAACGAACGCAAGCGTTTCGAGAAGTCGGCCAAGGCGGTCGGCGCGGCGTAATTTTTCTTCCGACGATTTCTGAGAGGGGCGGAGCATCACGTGCTCCGCCCCTCTCTCGTTCATCCGCCGGCCGCGCTGATGATCGCTTCGTGATCCGGCTCGCCGGCCAGGTCGACGCGGATCGTCATTCCCTGGCGGGCCGGCTTGCGCAAGGCTTTGGCTCCGTCCGGCTCAACGACCAGCCGGCGCCGCTCCACCAGCGCCTGAAGCCGCGAGCGCGAGATTCCGAGTTCATTGGCAAGCAGACGATCGAGCCGGAGCGATGTCGGCATTTCCAGCCCGAGCCGCAGTTCCAGGGGCGCCGCGCTTTCCCTGGTACCGCAGAGCAACCGCTTGCGCACCGCAACATCGGCAAACTCCTCGACACGCCCCACCTGGTTGCGCAAGGCGACGACATCGAAGGCATGGCGCCGCGCAAGCCCCGGGTCGTTGCTTTCGAGTGCCTGCAGCAGCGCGGGTTCGATGTCGCGGCGATTGCAGCGTTCGAAAATGCCGAAATTCCAGGAATTGTCGCAATCGACGCAGCGGTAGATCAGCCACACGTCGATGCGCTTGCCGTTGGCGTTGACGCGGAATTTGCCGCTGCAGCGATAGGCCCTGATACCGCCACAGCGATTGCAGTTGATCAGGGGTTGAGGTGCGATTTCGGGCGTGATCGCCCAGTGGATGCGTAGAGTCGAAAACATGCCGATAAGCCCTTCCCGTCGGGAAGTTCATCAGGTCGGCAATGTCGAGATGCCCTTGCGGGCGCGGCGTGGCGGTAGGCTGCGGAGATGGTGAAGTCAGGTGTCGTCGGCGGAAAGCGCGCGACAGCGGTTCAGCAGTGCCAAACCGGTCTCGAACCGCCGCCCAGAAGAACACGTGAACATGAAACAGGCACCGCGGATGCGGTGCCGTGCGAGTGTGTCGGGGGAGTTGACGAGACCGGCGGTTACTGAGGCAAAGTGAAGCTCGAAATTGTTTCGCGGCGGGTCTTCTAGCGGCGTGACGCCGCGCCGACAAGCGTCTTTTTTGTCGGCGCTACCGCAGGTCGACCGCTTGCGCTACTGTCAGGCTTCGGAGTCTGTCAGACAGAGATATCGGCCATGCATCTTACCTCGCTGCTGATTTTTGCCGCCGCCTTGTTCGTCGCCGCCGGTTCGCCTGGCCCGTCGATCGCCGCACTCGTCGCGCGCGTCATCTCGAAGGGCTTTCGCGACGTGTTTCCGTTCCTGCTCGCCATGTGGATCGGCGAGGGCATCTGGCTGTCGCTGGCGGTGTTCGGGCTGGCCGTGGTGGCACAGACCTTCCACTTCGCCTTTGTCGTGGTGAAATGGGTCGGTGTCGCCTATCTCGCTTACCTCGCCTGGAAGATGTGGACGGCGCCTGTCGACGCGAAAGAGGGCGAGATGCCGCGCGAGGATTCGCCGGCGAAGCTGTTTTTCGCGGGCATGGCGGTGACGCTCGGCAACCCCAAGATCATGATGTTCTACCTGGCGCTGCTGCCGACCATCATCGACCTGGCGTCGGTCAGCATTGTCGGCTGGGTCGAGCTGACGGCGACCATGGCTGTGGTGCTGATCGCCATCGATCTCGCATGGGTGCTTGCCGCCTCGCAGGCGCGCAAGCTCTTGAAGAGCAAGCGCGCCATGAAGATCGCCAACCGCGTCAGCGCCACCACGATGGCCGGTGCCGCGGCGGCCATTGCGTCACGATCCTGAGGCGAAGCGTCAGCCCATCATATTGATGATGGGTGCGATCTCGACGTTGCAGTTCGGCATGGCCAGCATGGGGCAACCCTTGGCCTTCTCGGCGGCATCGTCGATATCCCTGGCCTCGATGATCGAGTAGCCGCCGGTCGGGTTGCTGCCGCCGTTGTTCTCTATCTTGCCACCGGGCATGACGGTCTTCGACATGCCGACCGGATTGCCCGGGTCGACGACAGCCGAACCAAGCTTTCCAAACCAGCCTGTCCAGGCGTCGGTCATCGCCTTTCGCTCGGCTTCGCTCGTCGGCATCTTGCCGGAACCGTGATAGACATAGAGAAACTTCGCCATGTTCTCCTCCCTTGATGAGCGGCATCGAACCGGCATGCGGTCATGCCGCCTGCCGATCATCGGACCAAACCGGCAAACAAGCAACGAGAATGAGGAATGCCTAATGTAAGGCGAGGTTGGAGCCTCACCGTGCCATGGCGTGGTATTCGTCGTTCGGCCGCATGTCGATCGCAGCAGCCACGCGGTTTGACATGTTGAAGAAGGCTGAAGTCGAGGCGATGTCCCAGATGTCGCGGTCGCTGAAGCCGGCCTGGCGCAATGCCGCCCGATCGGCCTCGACGATTTTTGCCGGCTCCTCGGTCAGTTTGACCGCGAATTCGAGCATGGCGGCTTGCTTCGGCGAGAGATCGGCGGCGCGGAAGTTCATCACCATCATTTCGCCGAGCGCCGGGTTCCCGGACAACTGGCGCACCGCCGCGCCATGCGCGGTCAGACAGTAATAGCAATGGTTGATCGAGGAGACCGCGACCGCGATCATCTCGCGCTCCAGCTTCGACAGGCCCGAATCACCCAACATCAGATCGTTGTACATGTCGGTGAAGGCGCGCAGCTTCTTGTCGTCGAAGGCGTAGGCCTTGAGCACGTTCGGAACCAGGCCGAGCTTCTCCTCGCATTTGGCGAAATAGGCCTTTGTCGGTTCGCTCAGTTCCCTTGAATCGAGATCAAGCGCGGTGATTTTGCCGGTCATGGTCATTTCTCCTCTTCGGGCGCCGCCTTGCCGCCGAATTCGGATAATTCTTGGCAAGCCGTCAAACCTTTGTCGCCAAACAGCGGTCATCTGCTACGATAGTCGTAAAAGCATTCGACGGGAGGGAATAGCGTCATGGCCCGCGTGAAATCCGCAGCGAAGCCGAAGAAAAAACCCACATCAGCGACAAAGACCGAGGAAAGGCCAGCCCGGCTCGCTGATTACCTGCTCGCTCGCGCGCCGGCCGAAGACATCGCCGCCTATGAGGTGGCCGACCTCGAACGCGCCGCCGACCTCGCCGGCCGGGCGGTATCCAGGCACAAGAAGGGCGCGTGCGTCGTTGCCGTCGAGACCGATTCGGGCGTCGTTCGCGAAGGCCGCCCGGTGACGGTCATCACCGTCGTCAACGACAACATGCCGTTCCTGTTCGATTCCATCCTCGGCGAGGTTACCGAGACATCAGGTGAACCGACATTGGTCACCCACCCGGTCATCACCGTGCGGCACGGCAAACGCGGTGTCGAGGAGATCCTGGGCGACGGCAATTTCGCCAAGGACGACGGCAATCACGACCGGCTGAGCGTCATCCACGTCCATATCCCGCGGCTGACGGCGGACGCGGCAAACGCCTTGACCGAGCGGCTGCGCAAGATGCTTGGGCAGGTTCACGCCGCCGTCAACGACTGGAAGCCGATGCTGGCCCGGCTCGACCAGGCGATCTCCGAGTTCCGCTATTCGCCGGTGCCGCTCGACAAGAAGAGCGTGGCCGAGGCGATCGCCTTCCTGGAATGGCTGCGCGACGACAATTTCACCTTCCTCGGCATGCGTGAGTTCAAATACACCGGCGGCGAGGAAAGCGGCAATCTGGAGCGCGCCGACAAGCCCGGCCTCGGCATCCTCAGCGATCCCGACGTACTGGTGCTGAGGCGCGGCACCGAGGCGGTGACGACAACGCCGGAGATCCGCGCCTTCCTGCACGGGCCGGAGCCGCTGATCGTCACCAAGGCCAATGCCAAGTCTTCCGTGCACCGGCGCATCTATCTCGATTACATCGGCGTCAAGACCTATACCCCGAAGGGCGCGCTTGCCGGCGAACTGCGTATCGTCGGGCTGTTCACCTCGACCGCCTACACGCGCTCGGTGATGAAGATCCCGTATCTCAGGTCCAAGGCCGAGACCATCATCGCCAAGTCGGGCTTCGACCGGCACGACCACTCCGGCAAGGCACTGATCAACGTGCTGGAAAGCTATCCGCGCGACGAACTGTTCCAGGTGCCGGTGCCGATCCTGCGCAAGCATGCCGCGGCCATTCTCGGCCTGGTCGAGCGGCCGCGCGTGCGGGCGCTGGTGCGCGCCGACCAGTTCGACCGCTTCGTCTCGATCCTCGTCTTCGTGCCGCGCGACCGCTACGACAGCGTCGTGCGCGAGAAGATCGGCGCCTATCTCAAGACCGTGTTCGAGGGCCGACTGTCGGCCTATTACCCGGCCTTCCCCGAAGGCGGGCTGGCGCGCGTGCACTTCATCATCGGACGCTCCGGCGGCAAGACGCCGAAAGTCGAGCAGGCGACGATCGAGGCGGCGATCCGCGACATCGTGCGCACCTGGGAGGATGCCCTTTCCGACGCGGCGGAAGCCGATGGCGGCGACCAGGCGTTGAAGGCCATCGCCGCGAGACTGCCGGAAAGTTATCGCGACTCCTTCAGCGCGGCGGTGGCGCTGGTCGATGCCGGGCGCATCGCCAGGATCAGCGCCGATAATCCGATCGCCATCGACTACTACCGCCATGCCGAGCAGAAGCCGCATCAGGCGGCGCTGAAGATCTATCACCACGGCAGCCCGGTGGCGCTGTCGCGGCGCGTGCCGGTGCTGGAAAACATCGGCTTCCGCGTCATCAGCGAGCGCACCTTCGAGGTCGGTGGCGTGCAATCCGGGCTGGTCTTCATCCACGACATGGAACTGGAGAACAGCTACGGCAAGCCGATCGACCTTACCGACGGCGGCGCGCTGTTCGAGGACGCGTTCCTGTCGGTGTGGCGCGGCGATGTCGACAATGACGGCTATAACGGCCTGGCCCAGACAGCCGGCCTGTGGTCCGGTGAAATCACCATCCTGCGCGCCTATGGCCGCTATCTGCAGCAGGTCGGCATTCCGCAAAGCCAGGATTTCATCGCGGCGGCTCTCAACCGCTATCCCGAGATCGCGCGCGGCCTGCACGCGCTGTTCATTGCCCGGCTTGGCCCCACGGCCGAGGGCGATGGGGTGGTGGCGGCAAAGCATCTCAAGGCCAAGATCAAGGATGCGCTGGAGGATGTGCCCAACATCGATGACGACACCATCATCCGCCGCTACCTCAACCTGATCGAAGCCTCGCTGCGCACCAATCATTTCGTTGCCGATACGAAGCAGAAAGGCCAGTCCCTGGCGATCAAGCTTGAGTCGCAGGCGGTCGAAGGGCTACCGGCGCCACGGCCGTGGCGCGAGATCTTCGTCTACGGTTCCGAGGTCGAGGGCCTGCATCTGCGCTTCGGCCCGGTGGCGCGTGGTGGCCTGCGCTGGTCGGACCGTGCCCAGGACTACCGCACCGAGGTGCTCGGTCTGGTCAAGGCGCAACAGGTCAAGAATGCCGTGATCGTGCCGGTCGGCGCCAAGGGGGGGTTCTTCCCCAAGCGCCTGCCGGTCGGCGGCAGCCGCGACGCGATCTTCGAGGCGGGCACCTCTGCCTACAAGAATTTCGTCTCCAGCCTGCTGTCGATCACCGACAATATCGGACTGGACGGTGTCATTCCGCCAGCGGGTGTCGTGCGCCGCGACCAGGACGATCCCTATTTCGTCGTCGCCGCCGACAAGGGCACGGCGACCTTCTCCGACACCGCCAACGCCATCTCCGAGAAGCATGGCTTCTGGCTCGACGATGCCTTCGCCAGCGGTGGCTCGGCCGGCTATGACCACAAGAAGATGGGCATCACCGCCAAAGGCGCATGGGAAGCGGTCAAGCGGCATTTCCGCGAGATGAACCGCGACATCCAGACATCGCCTTTCACCGCCGTCGGTGTCGGCGACATGTCGGGCGACGTGTTCGGCAACGGCATGCTTCTGTCGCCGAAAACCAGGCTGATCGCCGCCTTCGATCATCGCGATATCTTCATCGATCCCGATCCGGACATGGCGGCCTCGATGGCTGAGCGCGAGCGCATGTTCGCGCTGCCGCGTTCGAGCTGGCAGGACTATGACAAGAGCAAGCTGTCGGAAGGCGGCATCATCGTCTCGCGCAATCAGAAGTCGATCACCTTGCCGGCCGCGGCCGCGGCGGCAATCGGCCTCGGCAAGACGACCGCCACGCCGGTCGAGATCATGACCGCCATCCTCAAGGCGCCGGTCGATCTTCTGTGGTTCGGCGGTATCGGCACATACTTGAGGGCATCCGCCGAAACCAACGCCGAGGTCGGCGACCGCGCCAACGACGCCATCCGCATCACGGCGCTCGACGTGCGTGCCAAGGTGATCGGCGAGGGCGCCAATCTCGGCGTCACGCAGCGGGCGCGCATCGAGTTCGGCATGAATGGCGGCCGCTGCAATTCCGACGCCATCGACAATTCGGGCGGCGTCAATTGCTCCGACGTCGAGGTCAACATCAAGATCGCGCTGGCGTCGGCCATGCGCAAGGGATCGCTGACGCGCCCCGCACGCAACAAGCTGCTGGCCGAGATGACCGACGAGGTGGGCGGGCTGGTGCTGTCAAACAACTATCAGCAGACGCTGGCGCTTTCGATCGCCCGCAAGCGCGGCCTCGCCGACATCGCGCACCAGGCCCGGTTCATGTCGGCGCTCGAAGCGCGCGGCCTGCTCGACCGTGCCGTGGAAACATTGCCGTCACCGGCGGCCCTTGCCGAGCGTGAGGCACGTGGCGAGCCGCTGACCAGGGCCGAGCTCGGCGTGCTGCTCGCCTATGCCAAGATCGTGCTGTTTTCCGACATCGTCGCCAGTGACGTGCCTGATGACGCGCATTTCGACCGCGATCTGATGGGCTATTTCCCGGACCGGATGGCGAAGAAATACGCCGCCGAAATCCATGGCCACCGACTGCGCCGCGAAATCATCGCCCGCGTCGTCGCCAACGACCTCGTCAATCGCGGCGGCCCTTCCTTCGTCAACCGGCTCCAGGAGGCCACGGGGCGTACCGCCGCCGACGTGGTGCGCACCTTCGCCGTGGTGCGTGACGGCTTCGCGCTGCCGGCGCTCTATCGCGAGATCGACGCGCTCGACAACCAGATCGACGGTCAGGTGCAGCTCGATCTCTATCAGATGGTTAGCCGGCTGATCTACGTGACCAGCGGCTGGTATCTCAAGAACGATACCGGCATGGCGCCGCTCGGCCAGCGCATCGCGGAACTGCAGGAGGCGCGCAAGGCGCTGGAGCCGAAGCTCGTTTCGCTGCTGCCGGCCTTCTCGCGCGAGCGGATCGAGGAGAAGCGGCACGGGCTGTTCAAGGCCGGCGCACCGGAAAGACTGGCCGAGCAGCTGGCGCTGAGCGAGGTGGCGGAACTCATCCCCGACATCGCGCTGACCGCGCGGATGGCAAATGCCGACATCGTCGCCGCTGCCAAGGCGTTCTTCGCGGTCAGCGATGCCTTCCGCATCCCGCGCGTCGAGGACGCGGCGCGCTCGATCACGCCGTCGGACTACTATGATCAGCTCGCTCTTTCGCGCGCCACCGACACGATTGGTGCGTCGCGTCGCGGCATTGCGGTCGCGGCACTCACCGGCCATGCCAAGGCCGCCGATCCGGTCGCGGCCTGGCTGGAAGCCGGTGGCGAGCGCGTGTCGCGCATCCGCGAGCGACTGCAGGCGCTGACCGAAGGCGGCGACATCACCGTGTCGCGGCTGTCGGTCGCGTCAGGGCTGATGAGCGACCTGACGGGGATGTGAGGAACTCTCGCAGAGGTTGGCGCCGCTCCTCATCCGGCTGCCGCCACCTTCTCCCCGTATAGTGACGGGGAGAAAGGAACTGGCCGCAAGGCCGGCGCCCATTCTGCGACGTCGACAAGTGACGAGAATCTTCCCGGGAGCGTCTTTCTCCCCGTCACAATACGGGGGGAAATGTCCGGCAGGACAATGAGGGGCGGCGCGACGCTTGTCATTTGCATGAGCATCGGAAACATGCAGACATGGCGCCCGACGCGGGCGGGGCCAAAGGAATCATCATGGCGGTAGAAACAGTGCAGCGTGCGTCGGGGCGCGGCATCTGGGGATGGATGTTATTCGACTGGGCGGCGCAGCCGTTCTTCACGGTCGTCACCACCTTTATCTTCGGCCCCTATTTCGTTTCGCGCATGGCGGGCGATCCAACCACCGGCCAGGCTGTCTGGGGCTACGGCATCGCCGCCGCCGGGCTGGTCATCGCCGTGCTGTCGCCGATCCTCGGCTCGATCGCCGACCAGACCGGGCCGCGCAAGCCGTGGATCGGGTTTTTCGCGGCGATCAAGATCATCAGTCTCATCTTGCTCTGGTTCGCCGCCCCGGGCTCGAACCTGTTCCTGATCGTGGCGCTGTTCTCGCTGGCATCGGTGGCGGCGGAATTCTCCACCGTGTTCAACGATTCGATGATGCCGCGGCTGGTGCCGAAGAGCGAGATCGGCCGCATCTCCAACACGGCCTGGGGCCTCGGCTATCTCGGCGGCATGATCGCGCTGATCTTCGTCGTCACCTGTCTGGCGGGCTCGCCGGAGACCGGCAAGACGATCATCGGCATCAACCCGCTGTTCGGGCTCGACCCGAAGCTTGGCGAGGATGCGCGCGCCACCGGGCCGCTTTCTGCCGGCTGGTACTTCCTGTTCATCCTGCCAATGTTCTTCTTCACGCCGGATGCCATCAAGGGCATTCCGATCGGGCCGGCGGTGCGTGAAGGCCTGTCGGAGCTGAAATCGACGCTGGCCGAGGTACGCAGGCGCGGCGGCATCTTCCGCTTCCTCGTCGCCCGCATGATCTACCAGGACGGCGTCAACGCGCTGCTGGCACTTGGCGGTACCTTCGCGGCGGGCATGTTCCACTGGTCGATCACCGAGATCGGCATGTTCGGCATCATCCTCAATGTCGTCGCCATCTTCGGCTGCTGGATCGCGGCCCGGCTCGACACCGCGCTCGGCTCCAAGGCGGTGGTGATGATTTCGCTGGTCATGCTGTCCGTCGCCACCATCGGCGTCGTCTCGACCGGTCCCGGCTTCACCTTGCTCGGCCTGATCCAACTCCCGACCACCGACTCAGGTGGCCTGTTCGGCACGGCCGCCGAAAAGGCCTACATCATGTATGGCCTGCTGATCGGGCTGGCCTTCGGTCCGGTGCAGGCGTCGTCGCGTTCCTACATGGCGCGCAGCGTCACGGCGGCGGAATCCGGGCGCTATTTCGGCATCTACGCGCTGGCCGGCCGGGCGACCAGTTTCCTGGCGCCGTTCATGGTTGCCACCATCACCGCGCTGAGCGATTCGGCACGGCTTGGCATGGCCGTGATCATCCTGTTCCTCGGCATCGGCATGGCGATACTGGTTCGCACGCCATATCCGGCGGACCGGCCGGCGGAGTGAGCTTACCCTCCTTGTCGAAGGGTCGATCCGCGAAGCGGGGGCGGCGCTGCCCCCACCCAGTCTCACGAACTTTGCTTCGCAAAGATCATTCGCCGACCCTCCCCACAAGGGGGGTAAACGCGCTCAGTGCCTGAAATGCCTGACCCCGGTGAACACCATGGCGATGCCATGTTCATCGGCCGCGGCGATGACGTCGTCATCGCGCATCGAGCCGCCTGGCTGGATCACCGCCGTAGCTCCGGCTTCGATCGCCGAGAGCAGGCCGTCGGCGAAGGGGAAGAACGCGTCGGAGGCGACTACCGAGCCCTTGGTCAGCGGTTCGGCCGAGCCTGCGGCCTCGGCCGCGTCGAGCGCCTTGCGGGCGGCGATGCGGGAGGAATCGACCCGGCTCATCTGGCCCGCGCCGATGCCGACGGTGGCTCCGTCCTTGGCATAGACGATGGCGTTCGACTTGACGTGCTTGGCGACGCGGAAGGCGAATTTGAGATCGGCCATTTCGGCCGGCGTCGGCGCCCGCTTCGTCACCACCTTCAGCTCGAGGTCGTCGACCACGGCATTGTCCCGACCCTGAACGAGCAGGCCGCCGGAGACGGACTTGACCGTTGTGCCGGGCGAGCGCGGGTCGGGCAGGCCGCCGGTGACCAGCAGGCGCAGGTTTTTCTTCGCCGCGACGATTGCCGCCGCTTCTTCGGTGGCGTCGGGCGCGATGATCACTTCGGTGAAGGTTTTCACGATTTCCTCCGCCGCCTCGGCGTCGAGGGTGCGGTTCACGGCGACGATGCCGCCGAAGGCAGAGACCGGATCGCAGGCAAGCGCCTTGGCGTAGGCCGCCTTCAGCGAGGCGCCCTCGGCGACGCCGCAAGGGTTGGCGTGCTTGATGATGGCGACAGCGGCGGAGCGGGCGGGATCGAACTCGCCGGCGAGTTCGAAGGCGGCGTCGGTGTCGTTGATGTTGTTGTAGGACAGCTGCTTGCCCTGCAGCTGTCGTGCCGTGGCGACGCCCGGACGCTTGTCGCCATTGACATAGAAACCGGCGCCCTGGTGCGGGTTTTCGCCGTAGCGCATCACCTCCGCCAGCCTGCCCCCGAAGGCGCGCCAAGTGGGATGCTCGATCTCCAGCGCCTCGGCGAACCAGCCGGAAATCGCCGCGTCATAGCTGGCGGTGCGGGCAAAGGCCTTGGCCGCCAGCTTCTTGCGAAAATCCAGCGACAGCGAGCCGATGTTCATCTCCAGCGCGTTCAGCACCGAAGCGTAATCGCCGGGATCGGTGACGATGGCGACATAGGCATGGTTCTTGGCCGAGGCGCGGATCATTGCCGGGCCGCCAATGTCGATGTTCTCGACGATCGCGGCATAGTCGGCGCCGGAGCGGCGGACTTCCTCGAAGGGATAGAGATTGGAGACGACGAGGTCGATCGGTTCGATGCCGTATTTGCGCATCGCCATGGCATGCTCGGGGTCGTCGCGCACGCCAAGCAGCGCGCCATGCACCGACGGGTGCAAGGTCTTGACGCGGCCGTCCATGATCTCGGGAAACCCCGTGAGCTCGGAGACGTCGCGCACTGCCATGCCGGCTTCGGCGATCGCCTTGGCCGTGCCGCCGGTCGAGACCAGCTCGACACCGGCCGCGGCCAATGCCCTGGCGAAGTCGATGAGGCCGGTCTTGTCGAAAACCGAAAGCAGGGCGCGGCGCACGGGGACGAGATCCGGGGCGGGAATGTTCTTGGCGGCGACGGCCATGGGCTGGCGGCCTTTCACGGCTGGAGGGGCAAGCCCGCGCCGTAGCACATGACATCAGGAAATCAAGCGGCAAGGCAGCGCTGCACACTTTTCGGCATCATGCTCCAGCGGTGGCCGGCACCATCAATTGTTTTCCGGATAGCCGGCGATGCTGGTGCGCGTCAGCTGCCAGTGGACTTCGGCCACCTCGGAGGCCTTGAAGGCAAGCACGATCTGGCGGCTGCGGCGCGGACCGCCAAGACCGGCGAAATAGATCGATTCCTCGACCTCCGGCACCACTTCGCTTGACGTGAACACCCAGCTGTCGGCCTGGTCGGCGGTCAGCACGAGGCGGTCGTGCTCGTCCTGCAGCAGGTTGATGTCGGGATGGACATGGAAGCGCACGGTGATGAAATCGCGGCCATTGTTGCGGATCGAGGCATTGCCGGGCCTCTGGAACCGGTCCCTGCCGGCCAGCACATTGCCGTTCGTCGACAGCTTCAGCTCGCGCTCATGCAGGAAGCCGAACCGCTGGACATAGCCGTCATGGCGGGCGATGAAGCCCTGGACGCCCTTCTGGTCGATGCGCTTGCACGGCACATGCTGCGGGCCGCCGATCAGCGGCGAACCGAGCAGGTCGTTGACGCGCAACGAATGGCTGAAGCGAGCCGACGAGGTGTCATTGATGGTGGCGGTCGAGTGCGCGGCCGTGGCGCGCGCCAGCGGCCGGAATTCAGCGGCGCCATAGGTGTCGATGCCGGCATTGACGATATAGTGCTGGCGGCCGGACGACAGTTCGAAGGCGAGGCAGCCTGCGTGCGCGGCGTTGGAGACGTCGACCGGCGGCGGCAGGCCAGTGTCGGCAATGACCGTGACGCCGCCCATCGACAGCCGCTCATAGCCCGAATGCGGCGCGTGCAGCAGTGGTGCGCCGGCGGTGTCGTCATGGCGCAGGATGGTGGCGATGCGGTCATGGATGGTGGCGCCCATGCCGTTGAAGCGGGCGAGGCTGCCATCCTGGTGGCGGAAGAAGCGCAGCGCCGGCAGCATGCGGTCGATGGCGCCGATCAGTGCCTGCGGCGGGGTTTCGGCCTGGTTGGCGTAGGTCTGGCGCAACGGCAAAAGGTCGGCGAGAATTTCCAGCACCGCCATCGGATTGCGCGAGATATGGCCGCCATCGGCGAGGATCTGGCGATTAAGCTCCTCGGCGAGGTTGCGGGTTGCGCCGCGCAGCGCCGAAGCCGGCGCCGGCAGCGAAAGAGCGGCGAAGGCGAGCGCGATGCGGGCACGCAGCCGATCCTTGCCATCGGGCATTTCGCGCGCCATCGACCTGAGATAGCGGATCTGGACGGCCAGCGATTTCAGGAAAGCGCGGTAGAAGGGAAATTCGGCTCCCTGCAACACGACGGAGGAATGCTGCAGCCAGGCGATGATGCGCTTGGCCGTGGTGCCGGGCTCCCAGGCGACACCGGCAATGTTGTTGCCGTGCATGGCGATCCAGTCGGACACCAGGGCACGCGCATTGGCGGCGGCAAGCTCGGTACCGGCGGCGCGCATGTGGCGCAGCCAGCGAAACCCATGCAGCGTCTTTTGCCAGCCGCGGTTGGGCACGTTGATCTGGAACGGCGATTTGCCGCCGGTCTCGACCAGATGCCCCGACAAGGGATAACGGCCGTAATAGATCTCAAGCGCGATCTGCGGGTCGGCGAGGCGCAGATCCGGTGGCGCGATCAGGACGCGTTCGGGCGTGCGGCCGGAATAGCGCCAGCGATAAATCGGCCCGGCACGCAGGCGCCGGCGCGTTTTGCGCCAGAACTCCTTCGCGACCAGCGTCCACAGACGCGTCGTGTTGCCGGCAGCAAGTGCCAAAAGCCCTCCTGGTCGTCCTCTACCCCGGCACCAAGTTTACATGATTGAACGACTCGTGCGAAGGCGAATTCCTGGGATCGGGTCCGTTTCACCGGGTTTTGTCCCATCCCCTCCCTAAAAAAGTCAGCAAATCCGGATGCTTACATATTCAGCCGGCGCGCCGCATGCGGGCGGCGAAGAAGCCGTCCAGGCCGGAGCGCTCCGGGGCGCCGAGATCGAGATCGGCTGGCGTGGTGCGCAGCGTGCCTTGTTTCGTCAGGAACGAATCGATGCTGGCGATCTCGCCCCGATGCAGCGGATCGTCGACGACATCAGGCGATTGCCTGAGGAAAGCGCGATAAAGATCCTCGCCTTCAAGCGGGTCGAGCGAACAGTTGGAAAAGACGATCCTGCCACCGGGCTTGACCAGGGTGACGGCGCGGGTGAGTAGCCTGCGTTGCAGGTCGGCGAGCTTTTCGACGTCGGCCATGGTCTTGGTCCACGGCACGTCGGGATGGCGGCGCACCGTGCCGGTCGACGAGCAGGGCGCGTCGAGGAGCACGGCGTCGAACAGCTCCGCCGGCTCGTATTCGAGCAGGTCGGCCTGGACGATGTCGGCCGAGAGGCCGAGGCGGTCGAGATTCTGCGCCAGCCGCGCCAACCGGTTCTTCGAGGTGTCGACGGCGGTGACCCTGGCGCCGGCCAGGATCAGCTGGGCGGTTTTGCCGCCGGGCGCCGCGCAGAGATCGGCCACACGCAATCCCCTGGCATCGCCGAACAGTTTTGCCGGCAGACTGGCCGCCGCATCCTGTACCCACCAAGCGCCTTCGGCGAAGCCCGGCAGGTCGGTGACCGCGCCGACAAGATTTTCCACGCGCACCGTGCCGGTCGGCAGCACGGTCCCACCAAGCCTTTCGGCCCACAGTTCGGGATCGGCCTTGACCGAGAAATCGACGGGCGCCTCATGGCGATGCGCCGCCAGGATCTGTCGGGTCTTGTCCACGCCATAGGCGGCCTTCAGCCGGTCGGAAAACCATTTCGGCGCTTCGTCGGTGGCGGCAAGGGCGGCCGGCAGTTCGGTTTCCTTGGCTCGAGCCAGCGTGCGCAGCACGCCATTGACCAGGCCGGAAAAACGCTGTGTGCGCGGATCGGACTTGGCGTGGGTAACCGCGAGGTCGACGGCGGCGCTGTCGGGAATGTCGAGGAACAGGATCTGCGCCGCCGCCACATGCAGTATGTGCGACAAAGCGGTGGCATTGGGCGGCAGCGGCTTTTCCAGGCGCTTTGCCAGCAGCCCGGTAATGGTCATGCGATAGCGCAGCGCGGTGACCAGGATGGCGCGCACCAAGCCACGGTCACGCAGGTCGAGCGCCCTGTATTGCGGGTGGCCGTTTTCGTGGTCGGTCAAGCCGTCGAGCGGCGTCCTTGCGTCGATGACGGCGGCAAGCAGCCGCGCCGCCGCCTTGCGGGCAGCGAGACCGGCGACGAATTCGCCGCCGTCCTTGTGGTCCTGATCGCCTGAGCCTGTGCGCCGAGGTGTTCTGCCTACCACGCTCACGACCACCGGCCTTTGGGCCCGGTCGGGTTGCGACCCCACGGATTGGGTTTCGGCTTGGCCGGTTCGGTCGGCGGTTCGGCAGCGGCCGGCTTGCCCCAGGGGCCGGCCGACTGCTGTTCGTCGGCCTGCAATGGAACCGGCGCCTGGCGTTGGGTGGTGCGTGCCGCACCGTCACTCATCCCGCGCGCCATCTCCCGCAACGCGGCGATGCGGTTCTCGGTGCTCGGGTGGGTGGAGAACAGACTGTCCATGCGCTCGCCATGCAGGGGATTGATGATGAAGAGATGCGCCATCGCCGGATTGCGCTCCGCATCGGGGTTTGGAATGCGTTCGGCGCCGCGGGCGATCTTGTCAAGCGCGGATGCCAGCCAGAGCGGGTGTCCACAGATTTCGGCGCCGCGCCGGTCGGCCTCGTATTCGCGCGTGCGGCTGACCGCCATCTGCACGATCATGGCGGCGAAGGGCGCCACGATCATAGCCGCCAGCACACCGACAAAGCCGAACGGGTTGTTGTTGTCGCGATTGCCGCCGAGGAAAAACGCGAAATTGCCCAGCATCGAGATGGCGCCGGCAAAGGTGGCGACGATGGTCATGGTCAGCGTGTCGCGGTGCTGGACATGGGCGAGCTCGTGCGCCATGACCGCCGCGACCTCCTCATGGCTCAACCGCTGCAACAGGCCGGTGGAAGCGGCGACCGCCGCGTTCTGCGGGTTGCGGCCGGTGGCGAAGGCATTCGGCTGCGGATTGTCGATCAGATAGGTTTTCGGCATCGGCAGCCCGGCCTGCTTGGCCAGTGCCTGGACGATGGCGTAGTATTCCGGTGCGTTCTTCTCGTCGACCTCGACGGCATGGTTCATCGACAGCACCATCTTGTCGGCGTTCCAGTAGCTGAACAGATTGGTGCCGGCGGCGATCAGCAGCGCGATCATCATGCCGCCCGAACCGCCGATCAGGAAGCCGACGCCCATGAACAGCGCGGTCATCGCGGCAAGAAGCATGGCGGTGCGGATGGTGTTCATCGTCTGCTCCCGTCGTGGTGGTGGCAAAAAGAGGTCGATCGTCTTGGTTTCATGGCTATATGATGGGAAAGACCTGCCGCTGTTTCAATCCGCGGGGAATATCGCATGACCGATGAAACCAGTAAAACGCCCGCCGAAACCGATGGCGACGCCTTGCCGAAGGAACTGACGCCGGCCGCAAGGCGGGCGCTGGCCGAGGCCGAGGCCCGGCGCACCGAATATCGCGAGAAGGAAGCCGCCCTGCCGAAGGAGATCGGCGGTCGTGGCGGCAAGGAACCCGGCCGCTATGGCGACTGGGAGGTCAAGGGCCTGACCAGCGACTTCTAGGGTGCGTTGATATTCAGGTGAGGCCGACCTGCAAACGGCGGCTTCCTGCGCTTCCGGTGCTCACGTACCCAAAAGTACGCTCCGCTCCGGTTCTCGGAAGCCACCATTTTCGGCTCGGCCTGACCTGAATCCCAACACACCCTGGCAGTGCTGCTTAGGCAGCGTTGCGCTGCCGCTCAAGCACCAGCCAACCGCGCTCGTCGATAGTGATGCCGACATCGTCGTAGCCAGAGATGGCTGCATGGTGCGTCGGCAACGGATGCGCGTGTGTGGCGCTGATCACCATGACCGCGGCTTCCGCGGCCTCGGCTGCCGAGATGCCGGCCGGAGCATCCTCGAACACAAGGCAGTCGCGCGCATCGACGCCGAGCCGTTCCGCTCCAAGCCGGAAGCAGTCGGGCGCTGGCTTGCCGCGGGAAACATCTTCCGCGGCGACGAGGACGGCGGGAACCGGAATGCCGGCGGCCTTCATGCGCGCAAGCGCCAAGGAGCGTGGCGCCGAGGTCACGATAGCCCAGCTTTCGCTTGGCAACGCGTTGAGAAACGCCGCGGCGCCGGGGATCTGGACAATGCCGTCCAGATCGTCGGCCTCGGCCTTCAGCAGCAGGTCGGCCTCATGCGCCGGATCGACGCCTGGAAGGGCAAGGTTCGTGATGGTCTCGATCGCCCGCACGCCATGGATCGTCGGCAGGAAGGCGGCGACGTCAAGACCATGGCGGCCTGCCCAATCGCTCCACACCCGCTCCGCCGAGGCGATGGAATTGATGAGGGTGCCGTCCATGTCGAAGAGGAAGGCGGCGAATTTTCTGCCAGAAAACATGATTTTCCTTGAAGTCCGGGGGAGCGTGTCGAGGGAAGCCCAACCGTAACGTCAAGGCACCGACATGGAAAGGCACGAGGCGTATTTTGGGGCGGTGCAGGGAACCACCGCCACATTGCGACGTTTCAACGACGCTGCTTTCCATGACGATCGAAGGGGACGTGCGATGCTGATCCGGCTCGGCTACGAAATCGCTATTGAATGCACGGAAGCCACTCCTGTGATTTCGCTATTGGAGATCCACAAGGACAGGCAAGCCGATATCAAGCGGCAGACGCGGGTACTGACCTCGCCTGCGGTGCCGACCAAGCTCTATCACGACCTGCATGGCAATGGCTGCCGCCGCTTCACCGCGCCTGCCGGTACGTTCCGCATCCTCTATGACGCGGTCGTCGAGGACAGCGGCGAGCCGGACGAAGTCAACATGCTGGCCAGGGAAGTGCCGGTGGCCGAGTTGCCCGACGAGGTGCTGGGTTATCTCCTTGGCAGCCGCTACTGCGAGACAGATCACCTCAGCAACCTCGCCTGGCAACTGTTCGGTCATCTTCCGTCCGGCTGGGCGCGGGTGCAGGCGATCGTCGACTATGTCCACAACCGGCTGTCGTTCGGCTATGGCTACGCGCGTTCGACCCGCACGGCGGCGCAGGCGCATGAGGAACGGGTCGGGGTCTGCCGTGACTTTGCCCATCTGGCGATCACGCTTTGCCGCTGCATGAACATTCCGGCGCGTTATGTGAACGGCTATCTTGGTGACATCGGCGTGCCGACCGATCCGGCGCCGATGGATTTCTCGGCCTGGATGGAGGTGTTCCTCGACGGCAAGTGGTACACGTTCGATCCACGCCATAACCGGCCCAGGACCGGCCGCGTCGTCATCGCGCGCGGCCGCGACGCCACTGATGTGCCCTTGCTGCACAGCTTCGGCCCGCACCGGCTCACCCTGTTCAAGGTGTGGACCTACGAACAGGAAGGCAAGCTGTTCAATCCCCCCTATCACGGCATCGACAGAACGGTCAGCGCACAGATGCTGGCTTGAGGCGCATTGATGTTCAGGTGATGCCGGCCTGCAAACGGCTGATACCTGCTCAACGCGCCTTGGTTCTCTACCACATCATTTCTGTCCCGCAATTTCGGGACAGTGATCCGCTTCGATACAGAAGGGCTGTGCCGCAACAGGACGGCGTCGAGCGCTGCGCGATTGCTTCGATCCGGGCCATGGTAAGCGGTCCGTAACACCACCAAAGTCGCGCGTTCCTGTTTACCGATCGTTCACCTTTGCGAAGATCGAAACCCAATAAAAACAACATGTTGAGATCGGCGCCTCCGTTCCGGAGCATAACGGGCGCCGTCCGGCTGGAATCCTGCATTGCCCTCATCGCGGCAACGAGGCCGAGGCATGCGGAGGTTGTTGGATGCGAAATTACGGGGGTCTTGTCCACGCGGTCGGCGGGTTCGCCAGACATAGGGGTGGAAATTTCACGGTCCTGTTCGGCTTTGCTGCCTCCGTCCTGGCGCTGGCCGCCGGCTTCTCGGTCAATGTCGCGCAGCTCTACAATGCCAGATCGAGCCTGCAGGGTGTGGTCGACGCCGCGGTGACGTCAACGGCGCGCGACCTGACGACTGGCGCCATCAAGGAAGCCGATGCCGACAAGGCAGTGCAAGCCTTTCTCGACGCCAACAGCATGGCCGGCATCCTGACGCCTGACCAGGTCGTGCTGGACAGGCTCACCGTCAACCCGACCGCCAGAACCGTGCAGGCGGATGTGCATGTCGATGTCAGCCTTTATTTTCCGTTGTTCGGCATCAGTGACATGCGGCGCGTCGGCGCTTCCACCACGGCACTCTATACCGACAAGCAGGTCGAGGTCGCCATGATGCTCGACATCACGGGATCGATGGCGAAACGAGGCAACGTCGACAAGATCGGCGATCTGAAAGCAGCTGCGAAAAACGCCGTCCAGACGATGCTCCAGAACCAGGATCCGAAGAACCCCCGCATCCGCGTCGCGATTGTGCCTTACGCATCCGGCGTGAACGTCGGCAAGCTGGCGGAAAACGTCTACGCCGAGAAGCAGGCGAGCCCTGATCTGCCGCCGGTCGCCGGCAGTTCGCTTCTCGTCGCAAAGACGGGCAAGACGAAGTTGCCATCCTTCAGCGACTACAAATCCATTGTTGGCGCGGCAATGCCAAAGACCGACAATTGCGCGACGGAGAGGAAGGACAAGAACGGCAATGCGGATTTGAGTGCCGACGGCCCGGACACGGTTCGCACCGACAAGAACGGCAAGAACTACTATGCCCTGGTCAACCGGGATGATCATCTGGGTGGCGGGAGCATGAACAGATGCCCTGACGCGGAAGTGATCCCGCTGACGGCCGATTCCGGCGCATTGCTTGATTCGATCGGCGCCTTCCGGGCCGATGGTTATACGGCCGGCGCGATCGCCATCCAGTGGACCTATTATATGCTGTCTCCGCAATGGCGGGCTGCGATCAAGAATGCCGGTCTCGGCAACGGCGCCTCGGATACCAATGCGAAGAAGATCGCCAAGGTCGCGATCCTGATGACCGATGGCCAGTTCAATACCGCCTTCGCGGGAGTCGGGGGGAATTACAATGGCCAGGGCAATCTTGCGCGTGGCAACGCCGAAGCCCTGTGCGCCAACATGAAAAATGATGGCATCGAGATTTTCACCATCGGCTTCGATCTGAACGACAAGGACATGTCGCCAACCGAGCGAGACCAGGCAAAGGCGGTGCTGAAGGGCTGTTCTTCGAAAGACGCCTCCGCCGCGGCGAGGCATTATTTCGAGGTGTCCACCGGGGTGGAATTGGATGCCGCCTTCCAGGAAATCATCCGCAATACAGAAAAGGTCGCACTGACCCAGTAACCCGCAAAAAGGAAAAGGCCGCCGCTTCTTTCGAAGCCGGCGGCCTTCCGTGTTTCCGTCCATGGCGCGGCCTGTGGCGGCAACCCCTTCGGGCTACCTGCCGCGCATCTCGCGCCTTAACGGGAAGACTGCTTCCCGAAAGTGCAATCCGCTGAGGCCACGTTCTGGAAAACGAAATCACTCGACATCGGATCACCTCCTTTCGATTTGTTGAACACATGCTCATGATGGGGTGCGTTGCAGCAAATGACAAGGTGCCATGCTGAAAAAGGCGCCTGTCGGAAAACCCCGCCCAAGCCCGACCCGCGTGCTTCGGCTTGCGATCCACGTCCCAAACGGACAAGATTGCGCAATCGGGCCGTGGGGGGACGAGCATGGACGCCACCGAAAGAGCCGCGCGCATCGTTCGAACGGTAATCGAGGCCCTGAAGCCGGGCTTTGCCGTCCGCCTGTGGACCGGGGAACGGATCGGTCCCGCCGGGGGACCGGTGCTTGCCATCAACGATCAGGACATTGTCTGGCAGTTGGCCCGCCGGCCAAATTTCTCGACGCTGCTGGAGATGTGGATTTCCCGGACGATCGACGTCGAGGACGGGTCGCTGTTCGATCTCTACGCCTTGCCGTCACAAGGAAAGCTGAGGTTGAAGGCACTGCCGAAGCTGGCGATCCTGCGCGACCTGCCCGCAGTCCTGTTCTCGCGACGGCAAATGACGAAACGGGCCGATCTGGCCGGCCGCAATCCCTTCGTGAGCGGTTCCAACAAGCAGGCGATCGAGCATCACTACGATATTTCGAACGCCTTCTATCGGCTCTTCCTCGACGAGCGCATGGTCTACACCTGCGCCTATTTCACCGATTTCGCCAATGGGATCGACCAGGCACAGAAGGACAAGCTCGACCATATCTGCCGCAAGCTCAGGCTGAAGCCGGGCGACCGCCTGCTCGACATCGGATGCGGCTGGGGCGCGATGCTGATCCATGCCGCGAAGCACTATGGCGCCATCGGCCATGGTGTCTCCCTGTCCGAGGAACAGACCCGGCTGGCGCGAGAACGTATCCGCGCCGAAGGGCTGGAGGACAAGATCACCATCGACATCAAGTCCTATACCGAACTCGACGGCAGCTATGACAAGATCTCGTCGATCGGCATGTTCGAGGCCGTCGGTCTCGCCAACCACGCCACTTATTTCTCGACCGTCCACCGGCTGCTGAAGCCGGGCGGCATCTACCTGCACCACGCCATCACACGTCGTGGCAAGGGCGGCACGAGGAAGACGCTGCGCAAGGGCGCGGAATACAAGGCGCTGATCAAATACATCTTCCCCGGCGGGGAGGTCGACACGATCGGCATGACGCTCGGCAATCTCGAGGCGCACGGCTTTCTCGTCGCCGATGTCGAGAATTTGCGCGAGCACTATGCCCGCACCTGCAGGCTGTGGGCGGAGCGCCTGCATGCCCGTTTCGACGAAGCGATCGCCGAGGTCGGCGAGCCCAAGGCGCGGCTATGGCTGCTTTACCTGACCGGCTGTTCGATCACTTTCGATCGCGGCTCGGCGCAAATCTTCCAGACTGTCGTCACCAAGCGCGCGCGGGAGCCGAGCGGCCTGCCGCCGACGCGAGCCGATCTGTATCGGTAGTTACAGGAAACGCATCGCGTCGCCGACCTTGATGCCGGCCGGCCGATCCACCGTGCAGTAGACGCCGAGATTGTGGGCGTTGTGGCGGACCAGGTTGCGCAGGATACCGGGATCGTGGTCGAAGCCGTCCTGGGCGATGATGGTGAAGCCGCAGCGGCGGCATGGTTCGGAAATCGTCAGGAGCAGGTCGCCGATCGCGAGCTTGCGGCCGATCCATTCCGTTTCGGGAAACGAGCCTTCCATCGCCGCCATGTCGACGACGATGTTGGGGCGGAAGCGGCGCGCGTCGGCCGCCCCATCAGGATGCAGCGCCTTCAACCGTGCGAGCGAAGCCGTGGTCAAGAGGTGGATCGGCGCCTTGGTATAACGCGCCTGCGTGACCGGACCGGCATAGGCGGCCGATGCATTCTCCCGGCCGAACGGCCGGATCGAGGCGGCGAAGCCGAGATAGGCCGATACGGCGCGGTCGCATTCGGCGCTTGGCGCGGCCAGCCAGTCGCCGTCAGGAACGGCGATCTCCAGGTCGCGATCATTGGCCAGCCGGGTGCGGATGCGCGGCACCTTGTGCCATTTCGCCTCGCGGTCGGGCCGGGCAATCTCGTTGTCCGAGGTATCCACGAGGCCGAACATGCGGTCGCCCGCCATGCCCGCCGGTCCGACCAGGATGGCGTCCCGACGCTCGCCAGCGAGCGAACTGGCCGGATAGCGCCAGAGCTGGCTGACAGAGCCCAATGCCGCGTCTTCGCGCATCAGCCCTTCTTGTTCTGCCGGTTGGCAACGAGGTCGTCGACGACCGCCGGGTCGGCCAGCGTCGAGGTGTCGCCGAGCGCGGCAAAATCGTCCTCGGCGATCTTGCGCAGGATGCGTCGCATGATCTTGCCGGATCGGGTCTTGGGCAGGCCCGGCGCGAACTGGATCTTGTCGGGCGAAGCGATGGCGCCGATCTCCTTGCGGACATGGGCGATAAGTTCCTTGCGCAGGTCCTCGGTCGGCTCTTCCCCCTTCATCAAGGTAACGTAGCTGTAGATGCCCTGGCCCTTGATGTCGTGCGGGTAGCCGACGACGGCGGCCTCGGAGACCTTCTCATGGCTGACCAGCGCCGATTCGACTTCGGCCGTGCCCATGCGGTGGCCGGATACGTTGATGACGTCGTCGACGCGGCCGGTGATCCAGTAGTAGCCGTCGGCGTCGCGACGGCAGCCATCGCCGGTGAAGTACTTGCCCTTGTAGGTCGAGAAATAGGTCTGCACGAAGCGGTCGTGATCGCCATAGACGGTACGCATCTGGCCCGGCCAGGAATCGGTGATGCAGAGATTACCGTCCGCGGCTCCTTCCAGCACCTTGCCTTCGCCGTCGACCAGCTGCGGCTTGACGCCGAAGAAGGGCCTTGTCGCCGAGCCTGGCTTGAGGTCGGTGGCGCCGGGCAGCGGGGTGATCAGGATGCCGCCGGTCTCGGTCTGCCACCAAGTGTCGACGATCGGCACCTTGCCGTTGCCGACGACGTTGAAATACCACTCCCAGGCTTCCGGATTGATCGGCTCGCCGACCGAACCGAGGACGCGCAGCGACTTGCGCGAGGTCTTCTTCACCGGATCGTTGCCGGCCCCCATCAGCGCGCGCAGCGCCGTCGGCGCGGTGTAGAAGATGTTGACCTTGTGCTTGTCGATGACTTCCCAGAAGCGCGACTGCGACGGGTAGTTGGGCACGCCTTCGAACATCAGCGTGGTGGCGCCGTTGGCGAGCGGGCCATAGACGATGTAGCTGTGGCCGGTGACCCAGCCGACATCGGCGGTGCACCAGTAGATGTCACCATCATGGTAGTCGAAGACATATTGGTGCGTCATCGACACGTAGACGAGATAGCCGGCGGTGGTGTGCAGCACGCCCTTCGGCTTTCCGGTCGAGCCGGACGTGTAGAGGATAAACAGCGGATCCTCCGCCTTCATCTTCTCGGGCTTGCACTCGGCCTTCACCGATGCGACTTCGTCGTGGTACCAGACATCTCGGCCAGGCGACCAGCCGATCTTGCCGCCGGTGCGGCGCACGACGACAACGTTCTTCACCATCACATGGTGCCTGGCGGCAATGTCGATCGCCTTGTCGGTGTTCTCCTTCAGCGGGATCGGCTTGCCGCCGCGCAAGCCCTCGTCGGCGGTGATGACGAAGGTCGATTCGCAGTCGACGATGCGGCCGGCCAGCGCATCCGGCGAGAAGCCGCCGAAGACGATCGAATGGATGGCGCCGATGCGCGTGCAGGCCAGCATCGCATAGGCGGCTTCCGGGATCATCGGCATGTAGATGGTGACGCGGTCGCCTTTCTTGACGCCGTGCTTCTTCATCACATTGGCGAGCCGGCAGACATGGTCGTAAAGCTCGTTGTAGGTGATCTTCTTGTCGTCGTAGGGGTTGTCGCCTTCCCAGATGATGGCGGTCTGGTCGCCGCGCTTCTTCAGGTGGCGGTCGATGCAATTGTACGAGACGTTGGTCAGCCCGTCCTCGAACCACTTGATCGAGACCTTGCCGTCGAAGGAGGTGTTCTTGACCTTGCTGAAGGGCTTGAACCAGTCGATGCGCTTGCCGTGCTTGCCCCAGAATTTGTCCGGGTTCTTGATGCTGTCGGCGTACCATTTCAGGTAGGTGTCATTGTCGATCAGCGCGTTCTTCTTCCACGCCGGCTGGACGCGATGGACATGAACCTCGGACATTCCTGACTTTCCTCCCGAACCAATCCGCCGGCTTGAAACGCCGGCGGGATCGCGGCGACGCAGCCACGAATTCGGCGGCATTATTACCAGTTCCGCCGTAACGGCAATATTAGACGTTGGATTCGCGCGGCGGGATGCCGCAGGGAGCCTCGTACGCGCTGTCAGCACTCGAGCCGGTTCGCTGCTAACTGTATGTTTTCCAATCGAAAAGCCTGTTTCGATCAGGAAAAATCAATAGACAGTTAAGCAACGGCGCGCACAATCTGACGTTGGGAGGAAGGAGACTCAACCTTGGGGACCGCCATGCGCGACCATTCCGAAATGGACCTGATGCTCAAAGGCTATGGCCTGACCACGGCCAAGATTCTTTATCACTTTCCCGACCATCCCCATCTCCTGCAGAGCTTCATCTGGCAGGACTACGACCTGGCGCCGAAGTTTCCGGCGCTGATCAAGTTCATCGAATTCTGGAAGGCCAAGCTCGACGGGCCACTGCATTCGGTCGTCTACACGCACCAGAAGCTGATCGCGCCGAATGAATGGCGCAAGGTGGATGGGGAGTTCGTGCTGCACTGAGGCGTGCCGATATTCAGGTGAGGCCGGCCTGCGAATGGCGGCTTCCTGCGCTTCCGGTGCTCACGTACGAAAAGTACGCTCCGCTCCGGTTCTCGGAAGCCACCATTCTCGACTCGGCCTGACCTGAATCTCGACACGCCTTAACTTTGGCGCGGTGGTCACACCGCCGGCGGGTTCAGCCGCGCAAAACCTTCCTGGCGGCGGTACGGAAAATACGGGTAGGGCGCGGTCACTTCGCTGGCCGCATCCAGTTTTTTCATCTGATCCGGCGTCAGCGACCAGCCGACGGCGCCAAGGTTCTGCCTCAGCTGTTCTTCGTTGCGGGCGCCGATGATGACCGAGGAAACGGTCGGGCGTTGCAGCAGCCAGTTGATGGCGATCTGCGGCACGGTCTTGCCGGTTTCCTGCGCCAGCGCATCCAGCGCATCCATCACCCGGTAGAGATGTTCGTCCGCGACCGGCGGACCGAAATCAGCTGTGTCGTGCAGCCGGCTCTTTTCCGGCAGCTTCTGGCCGCGACGGATCTTGCCGGTCAGCCGGCCCCAGCCGAGCGGGCTCCACACCAGCGCGCCGACACCCTGGTCGAGGCCAAGCGGCATCAACTCCCACTCATAGTCGCGGCCGACCAGCGAGTAGTAGACCTGATGCGCGGCGTAGCGCGGGTAGCCATGCTTGTCCGCCTCCGCCAGCGACTTCATCACCTGCCAGCCGGAGAAGTTGGAGACGCCGACATAGCGCAGCTTGCCGGCACGCACGAGTTCGTCCAGCGTCGACAGCACCTCCTCGATCGGCGTACCTGCATCGAAGGCATGCAGTTGCAACAGGTCGATATAGTCGGTGTCGAGGCGCTTCAGCGCGGCGTCCGTGGCCTTGATCAGCCGCGAACGCGACGAGCCGTAGTCGGCCGGCCCGTCACCCATTGGCAGTGAGGTCTTGGTGGAGATCAGCACGGCGTCGCGACGGCCCTTGATCGCTTCACCCAGCACCTGTTCCGAGGCGCCGTTCGAATAGACGTCCGCCGTGTCGAACAGATTGACGCCGGCTTCCAGGCAGATGTCGACCAGCCGCCGCGCTTCCCTGGCGTCGCTGTTGCCCCAGGCGCCGAACAGCGGGCCGGAGCCGCCGAAGGTTCCCGCGCCGAATGAGAGTGCGGGCACTTTCAGGCCCGATGTGCCGAGACGTCGATAATCCATTTTCTGCTCCTGGTGGTTTGGAAAGAGGAAAGGCAATCCGGCTCGCCGACGAGCGTCAGGACCGGACGGAGACAGGCCCGCCGAGCGCGTTGGTGCGATCGAGGCGCAGGGCCAGCCCGGCCACGGCGAGTGCCGCGACCGGCAGCAGGGCGGCGACCCAGGTGAGCGAACCCAGCCCCATGCCATGGGCGATGACCGCGCCGCCAAGCCAGGCGCCGGCGGCGTTGCCGAGATTGAAGGCGGCGATGTTGAAGGACGAGGCGAGGCTCTGGCCGGCGCCTTGCGCCTTTTCCAGCACCCACATCTGCAACGGCGCCACCGTGGCGAAGGCGGCTGCACCAAGCAGGCCGACATAGATGACGGCCATGACCTGGCTGTGGATGGCGAAGCTCATGGTCGCGAGCACAAGGGCCAGCACGACCAGACTGCCCAGCACCGCCGGCACCAGCCAGCGGTCGGCGACCTTGCCGCCGACGAGGTTGCCCGCGATGAGACCGCCGCCGAAGACGAGCAGGATCGGCGACACGGCGGCTTCCTCGAAGCCGCTGATCTGCGTCAACAGCGGCGCGATGTAGGTGAAGACGGCGAAGACGCCGGCATAACCGAGCACGGTGGTGGCAAGCCCGAGCAGGACCGGCGTGCGGCGCAGCACGGCGAGATCGGCGCGCAGGTCGCTCCTCTCGGGCGCGGCCTGGCTGCGCGGCACCAGGGCCAGGATGACGGCGAAGGCCGCCAGGCCGACCGCGGTGACCGCCCAGAAGGTCGCACGCCAGCCGAAGGCCTGGCCAAGCCAGGTGCCGAAAGGCACGCCGAGGATGTTGGCGATGGTGAGCCCGGTGAACATCAACGCGATCGCCGAGGCCTTCCTGTTGGGCGCGACCAGGCCGGTGGCGACCACCGAGCCGACGCCGAAGAAGGTGCCGTGGGCAAAGGCGGTGATGATGCGGGCGCCCATCAGGGTCCAGTAGTCGGGCGCCAGCGCACAGGCGAGATTGCCCAGCGTGAAGATCGCCATCAGCGCCAGAAGCACGGTCTTGCGCGGCCAATTGCCGGTGGCGATGGTGAGCAGCGGCGCGCCGATGACGACGCCGAGCGCATAGCCCGAAATGAGCTGCCCGGCGGCGGAGATCGAGACGCCGAGATCCTTGCTGACGTCGAGCAGCAGGCCCATGATGACGAATTCGGTGACACCGATGCCGAAGGCACCGGCGGCTAGGGCGTAGAGAGCAAGAGGCATGGCGGTTTCCACTTTGAAAGACGGCCGTCAAGGCGATGAGCGCCTTTGTCCAATCCGCGCCCCCGACCGGGAAGATCGTGTTGCCTGGTGCTGTGAACCAGACTTGATCAGGGCATATTTTCTGTGAAATAGATTCACAGATGGCCAGACCCGACATAAACCGTTCCGGCGAGATCGAAGTCTTCGTGCGCGTCGTGGAGACGGGCAGCTTTTCCGCCGCGGCGCGCGCGTTGCGCATGACGCCGTCGGCCGTCAGCAAGCTGATCGCTCGGCTGGAGGCCCGGCTCGGCGCGCGGCTGGTCAGCCGCTCGACGCGCAAGCTGCTGCTGACGCCGGAAGGGGCGGCATTCTATGAAAGCGGGCTACGCATCCTCGCCGACATGGCAGCAGCCGAGCGCGAGGCGGCCGCGGGCGCCGCGCCGCGCGGGCGGCTGCGCGTCAACACCTACGTGCCGTTCGGGGTGCACCGGCTGATCCCGCTGCTGCCGCGCTTCCTCGAACGCTATCCCGAAATCTCGGTCGATCTGGTGCTGACCGACAGTGTCATCGACCTGATGGCTGAACGTGCCGATGTAGCGATCCGGGCCGGGCCGCTTGGCGAGTCACGGCTGGTGGCGCGCAAGCTCGGACAGAGCCCGGTGGTCGTCGTTGCGGCCCCTTCCTACCTCGAGCCGCACGGCACGCCGCTGACGCCGGCCGATCTCGACACACACAACCGGATGGGCTTCGGCTTCGTCAGGCACATTGACGGCTGGCCGTTCCTCGACGCGCAGGGCAATGCCGTCATCATCCCGATCACCGGCAACACCCAGGTCAGCGACGGCGAGGCAATGCGGCTGATGACGCTGGCCGGGGTAGGCATTTCCCGGCTGGCGCGCTGGCATGTGGCGGCCGATATCGCCGCCGGGCGGCTGGTGCCGCTGCTGGAGGATTTCAACCCGGGCGACGAGGAGGCGACGCACGCTGTCTATGTCGGCCAGGGCCGGCATCTGCCGGCACGGGTAAGGGCGTTTCTCGATTTTCTGGGCGAGAGCGTGCGGCTGGGCTGAACGGTTTTCGGGAGCCCGCCGGCTCCCGAAAAGTCTGTGCCGGCTGCTTATGCTTTGGGCACGAACGGCGCCGGGCGCCGGCCGGCGCCTTGCCGCTCCAGCATCCAGCCGGGATATTCGGACGGCAGCGCGCTGACTTCATCGAGCTTGGCGAGGTCGTCCGCGTCGAGTTTCACTTCAGCCGCGGCAAGGTTCTGTTCGAGCTGGTCCATACGGCTGGCGCCGATGATGACGCTCATCACGAAAGGCTTGGCCAGGACATAGCCGAGCGCCACCGTGGCAACGCTGACATCGTGTTTCTTGGCGATCTCGCGCATGACGCCGACGGCTGCCCAGGCACGATCCTCGTTGACCGGCGGGAAGTTGAAGGACGCACGGCGGCCCTCGCCATTGCCGGGCGCACCGGGGCCGTATTTGCCCGACAGCAGGCCGCCGGCCATAGGCGACCACACCATCAAGCCGAGCTTCTCCTCATTGATGAGCGGCACGATCTCGCGCTCGAGGTCGCGACCGGCGATGGAATAATAGGACTGTATGGTTTCGAAACGAGCAAAACCCTTGCGGTCGGCGATGCCAAGCGCCTTGGCGATGCGCCAGGCCTGCCAGTTGGAAACGCCGACATACCGGACCTTGCCGCTGGCAACGAGATCGTCGAGCGCCCGCAGCGTTTCGTCGATCGGCGTCACCGCGTCGGTACCGTGCAGCTGATAGAGATCGATATGGTCGAGCTGCAACCGTTCGAGGCTGGCATCGACCGAATCCATGATGTGACCCCGCGAGGAGCCGCGATCGTTCGGTCCGTTGCCCATGGTGCCATGGACCTTGGTGGCGATCACCACGCTCGACCGGGCAATGCCGAGGTCCCGCAGGGACTGGCCAAGCAGGCGCTCGGATTCACCGAAGGAATAGACGTCGGCCGTGTCGAAGAAGTTGACGCCGGCGGCGATCGAGCGGCCGACGATCTCGTTGACGCCCTTCTGGTCGAGGCTGGCGATCAGGCCCCATTGGGCATTCTGGCCGGGGGCGCCGAAGGTCATGGTGCCGAGACAGAGTTCGGAGACGAACATCCCCGTATTCCCAAGCTGGTTGTAACGCATGGCGAAGGCTCCAAAAAATGTGATGACGAAAAACAAATAGGAACGGTACGTTTCGTTTCCAGTGTTGGCGTAATGATGGGGCAGGCGCTGGCTCAAACCGTCGTCGACCCAAGCGCGCGGGCTCACCGGCGTTGCGATCGGATCAGGCTTCCCAGGGATTGAGCATTGTGACGCCGGTATCGTCGAGGTCGCCGACGTTGCGCGTCACAAGGATAGGATCGCGGAAGAGCGCCGTCGCGACTATAATCCATCCGCGTCACGACGAGCAGCAAGGAAATGCCATTGTTCGACCGGTAGATCGTCGGAGACTACCGGCTGCCGAAGATCGCCGAACCGACGCGGACGCTGGTGGCGCCGAAGGCGATCGCCGTCTCATAATCGCCGGACATGCCCATCGACAGTTTGGCGACGCCGGCCTCACGTCCAAGCTTTTCCAGCAACGCAAAGTGGGGGCCTGGGTTCTCGTCGGCCGGCGGGATGCACATCAGGCCTTCGATGGCGAGGCCGTGGACATCGCGGCAGCGGGTTACGAAGGCCACGGTATCGCGCGGTTCGATGCCGGCCTTCTGCGGCTCGGAGCCGGTGTTGACCTGGACATAGAGTTTCGGCGCGCGGCCTTGCCGGGCCATCTCCTTGGCGAGTTCGGCGGCGATCTTCTCGCGGTCGACCGTTTCGATGACGTCGAACAGCGCCACCGCTTCTTTCGCCTTGTTCGATTGCAGCGGACCGATCAGGTGCAGTTCGATGTCCGGGAATGCCAGCTTCAGATCCGGCCATTTGCCTTGCGCTTCCTGGACGCGATTCTCGCCGAAGACGCGCTGGCCGGCCTCGATCACCGGCTGGATGTCGGCGGCGTCAAACGTCTTGGAAACCGCGACGAGCGTCACGGCACCGGCCTGGCGAGCGGCCTCCCGCTCGGCGGCGGCGATCTTCGCCTTGACCGCGAAAAACTGCTGAACGGTGTCACCCATATGCAAATCCCGCTGTTTTGACCCGCGTTTTTAGTCGCCGCGATGCCCATATGGTTGACGGGTTTGCCAAACCATGGTGAACACCCGGACCACATTCCCTGAACCGCCGAGCCAGTGGCCCGCGGTTCGCGCCTGCTTTTAAGTGAAAAACGTCCCATGGCAACCGAACGATACAATCCGCGCGCGTCAGAGCCCAAATGGCAGAAGGCCTGGGCCACCAAGAAGCTTTTCGAAGCGCATAATGACGACCCGAAGCCCAAATACTACGTGCTGGAAATGTTCCCCTATCCGTCGGGGCGCATCCATATCGGCCACACCCGCAACTACACGATGGGTGACGTGGTGGCGCGCTACAAGCGGGCCAAGGGGTTCAACGTGCTGCATCCGATGGGCTGGGACGCCTTCGGCATGCCGGCCGAGAACGCGGCGATGCAGAACAAGGTCCATCCCAAGGAATGGACCTACCAGAACATCGCCACAATGCGCGAGCAGCTCAAGGTCATGGGCCTGTCGCTGGACTGGGCACGCGAATTCGCCACCTGCGACGTCGACTACTATCACCGCCAGCAGATGCTGTTCCTGGATTTCGTCGAGAAAGGACTGGTGACGCGCAAATCCTCCAAGGTCAATTGGGACCCGGAGGACATGACCGTGCTCGCCAACGAGCAGGTCATCGACGGACGCGGCTGGCGCTCCGGCGCGCTGGTCGAACAGCGCGAGCTGACGCAGTGGTTCTTCAAGATCACCGATTTCGCGCAGGACCTGCTGGATTCGCTCGACGGGCTCGACGAATGGCCCGAAAAAGTGAAGCTGATGCAGCAGAACTGGATCGGTCGTTCGGAAGGCTTGCTGATCCGCTGGCCGCTCGCCTCGGACATCGCCGGCGAGCATGAGCTGGAAGTCTACACGACGCGGCCCGACACTATTTTCGGCGCCTCCTTCATGGCCATCGCCGCCGATCACCCGCTGGCCAAGAAAGCCGCCGAGACCAATCCGGCACTGGCGAAGTTCATCGAGGAGGTCCGCCATATGGGCACTTCGGTGGCGGCGCTGGAGACGGCGGAGAAGAAGGGGTTCGACACCGGCATCCGCGTCGTCCATCCCTTCGACGACAGCTGGACACTGCCCGTCTACGTGGCCAATTTCGTTTTGATGGAATACGGCACCGGCGCCATCTTCGGCTGCCCGGCGCATGATCAGCGCGATCTCGATTTCGCCAACAAATACGGCCTGACGGTGGTGCCGGTAGTGATGCCGGAAGGCGAGAATCAGGCGACCTTCCAGATCATCGACGTGGCCTATGGCGATGACGGCGCGATGATCAATTCGCGCTTCCTCGACGGGATGAAGCCGACCCAGGCTTTTGACGAAGTGGCCAAGCTCCTGGAACAGAAGACGATCGGCAACCGGCCGATGGCCGAGCGCAAGGTCAATTTCCGCCTGCGCGACTGGGGCATTTCGCGCCAGCGCTACTGGGGCTGCCCGATCCCGATGATCCATTGCGAGGATTGCGGCGTGGTGCAGGTTCCCAAGGCCGACCTGCCGGTCAAGCTGCCCGACGACGTCGATTTCGACCGGCCAGGCAATCCGCTCGACCGGCATCCGACCTGGCGGCACGTGAAGTGCCCGCAATGCGGCAAGGACGCGCGGCGCGAGACCGACACGATGGATACGTTCGTCGATTCGTCCTGGTATTTCGCCCGGTTCACCGCGCCCTGGGCGCATGAGCCGACCGATCCCAAGGCGGCGAATGAATGGCTGCCGGTCGACCAGTATATTGGCGGCATCGAGCACGCGATCCTGCACCTGCTCTATTCGCGCTTCTTCACCCGCGCCATGCGCGAGACCGGCCATGTCGATCTGGCCGAGCCGTTCAAGGGCCTGTTCACGCAAGGCATGGTGGTGCACGAGACCTACCGAGTCGGTTCGGCATCGAATGGCCGCTGGCTGGCACCGACCGAGGTGCGGCTGGAGGAAGTCGACGGCAAGCGCCGCGCCATCGACATCGCCACCGGCGAGGCTGCCACCATTGGCCCGCTGGAGAAGATGTCGAAGTCGAAGAAGAACACGGTCAGCCCGGAAGACATCACTGACGGCTACGGCGCCGACACGGCGCGCTGGTTCATGCTGTCGGATTCCCCGCCCGAGCGCGACGTCGAATGGACCGACGATGGCGCCGCGGGCGCGCATCGCTTCATGCAGCGCATCTGGCGCCTGGTGTCGACAGCGGCCGAGACGCTGGCGGGCGTCAAGCCTGCCGCGGCTGGCGCCGGTGAGGCGGGAACGGTCTCTAAAGCCACGCACAAGATCCTCAAGGCAGTCGGCGAGGACATCGAGAAACTCGCCTTCAACCGCGCCATCGCCCGCATCTATGAACTGGCCAACGTGCTGACCACACCACTCAACGAGGTGGCCGAAGGCAAGGCCGATCCGGCGCTGCAAGGCGCCTGCCGCCAGGCCGTGGAGATCCTGGTGCATCTGATCGCGCCGGTGATGCCGCATCTGGCCGAAGAGTGCTGGGAGACGCTCGGCGGCACCGAATTGGTCGCCGAACGGCCGTGGCCGGTCTTCGATCCGGCGCTGGTCGTCGACAACGAAGTCACCTATCCGGTGCAGGTCAACGGCAAGAAGCGGGGGGATTTGACAATTGCCCGCGACGCGGACCAAGGTGCGGTCGAAAAAGCGGTATTGGCTCTCGACTTCGTGCAGAAAGCACTTGAAGGTAAGGCTCCGCGCAAGGTGATCATCGTGCCGCAGAGGATCGTCAATGTCGTTGCCTGATCGGGAAAAGACAGAGCTGAGTCGTTTGCTGCGCCGTGTGGCGTTTGCCGGCCTTGTCGGCTCGCTCGCGCTGGTTTCGGCTTGCACGGTGCGGCCGCTCTATTCCAGCGCGCCGTTGACCACCGGCTCGAGCGCCAATGCCGAACTGGCATCGATCGCCATCAAGCCGGTCAAGACGCGTTATGCCCAGCAGGTGCGCAACAATCTGATCTTCGGCTTTGGGCGCGGTGCCGGCGAACCGGCATCGCCGCTTTATTCGCTTGATCTCAGCGTGACCGAAGCCGTTGAATCCTCCGCCCTCGTGCAGGTAGGAACCGATGAAGACGAGCCGACCGCCGGTTCGGTGACGCTTACCGCCAGCTATACGCTGACCGATGCGAAAACCGGCGTCGTCATCACGGTCGGCAAGCGCGCGATCACCTCCTCCTTCGACAGGCCGCGTCAGGAATTCGCCTCGTATCGGGCGCAGATCGACGCCGAAAATCGCGCCGCGCGCGAACTGGCCGAGGCCCTGCAACTTTCCATCGTCCAGGATCTGGCCCGGCACGGCAAGGCGGCTAGCTGACGCTGTTCTTCGTTTTTACGAAGACGCCATCTCCATCCTTGTGTCGGGCCGCCGGGCAGCAGCCGGGTGCCCTTTTTTAGCAAGCTTTTCTAGCCCGATGCAGGGATGAGCGGGTGATCGCCCAATGACGATCACCCGGTCGAATCCCGATCACTCCATATCGTCGCGAAAGATACGTTTCAGTTGCTTTAGCGGCGCTGACGGGAAGCAACTGTTAACCACTCGCTCCCTATTGCTCAGCAGACGTTTCAGAGTGAGTCTTGAGAATGGAATCCAAGCGTTTTCCCCGGGTCAATTCATTGAAGGCAACCTCGCCCGATGACCCCGGAGTAGAGCGTTTCAGCGGCAGGAGCGACAGGGCGGATAGCCAGCGGCCCGGCGCAGCCAAGGCCGGCAATTCGCCGCCGACCGTTCATCTTGGTGGCAACGAAAGCCCCGCCTGGCAGGACTATTTCTTCCTGGCGCCCAATGTGCGGTTCACGCGCACGCCGGACTATGACGGCAGCACAAACAATACGCGGCGCGAGCAGGTTGCTGTCGAGGAAAGTGAACCACTGACGCAGCCAACGCAGCAGGCAATCGCCCATCCGGCCGCGGCACTCCAAGCCGGCTCGTCCTCGCCATCGCCACTGAGAAACCCCGCCCTGGAAGCCGCTCGGCCTCTTGCAGGCGACAGGGCGGTGACGCATGAAAGGCAGCCTGCTCCTGCCCCGGTATCCGCCCAGCCAAGGCATGCCGGCGACAAGGCGCGGACTGCGGCGGGCTCCAGGACGGCGGCAACGGCACGTGCATCCACGCCGGCAGCGTCTGCTGGCGAGGTTGCGTCACCGGTCAGAACACAAGGCCGCGGAAATGCACGCTGGCCCTATCTGTCGGATCACGTCTTCTTCGAGCTCATGGCGCCCTACATGATCGAGAGCCCGTTGCCGGCGCCACGGGCGGTCTCGGCTCCGCGGCCGGCCGCGCCGGTCGTGCCACCACGGGTAGATATCCGTGCCACGCCCACGGCCGACCCGACAGCGTTGTTTCGGGTCATCGAGTGCCTTCCAGGCCTGCAAGCCCCATCCGCCCTGCCGGATGTCCGTCCGGCCAACTCGAACGAAGCCGCGAGCAACGCGCCGCAGGATGCCCGGACAGTGGTCGCGGTTCCCGTCGCCGCGACGAGCAACGCCGTTCAGGTCCAGGTCGCGCAAAGCGCGGATGAGACAGTGCAGGCTCCGGCCATGCGCGCATCCGCGCCGCTGCCCAGGGTCGGCAAGATCGTGCCGGCCACGACAGGCGAGGCATACGAACTTCCCTCCGAAGAGCTGCTGCAGCAGCCGCCGGAAGGGCAGGGCTTCTACATGTCGCAGGAGCGGCTCGAGCAGAATGCCGATCTCCTGGAAAGCGTGCTCGAGGATTTCGGGGTCAAGGGCGAGATCATCCACGTTCGCCCGGGTCCGGTCGTGACGCTCTATGAGTTCGAGCCGGCGCCGGGCGTCAAATCGTCCCGCGTCATCGGTCTTGCCGACGACATTGCCCGCTCCATGTCGGCGATTTCGGCGCGCGTCGCCGTCGTGCCCGGCCGCAACGTCATCGGCATCGAGTTGCCGAACGAGACGCGCGAGACGGTCTATTTCCGCGAGCTGATCGAATCGCAGGGTTTCCGCAAGACCAGCTGCAAGCTGGCGCTTTGCCTCGGCAAGACAATCGGCGGCGAGCCCGTCATCGCCGAATTGGCGAAGATGCCGCATCTGCTCGTTGCCGGCACCACCGGCTCGGGCAAGTCGGTCGCCATCAACACCATGATCCTGTCGCTGCTCTACCGGCTGAAGCCGGAAGAATGCAGGCTGATCATGGTCGATCCCAAGATGCTCGAACTTTCCGTCTATGACGGCATCCCGCATCTGCTGACGCCCGTCGTCACCGATCCCAAGAAGGCGGTCACCGCGCTCAAATGGGCGGTGCGCGAGATGGAGGACCGCTATCGCAAGATGGCGCGGCTCGGCGTGCGCAACATCGACGGCTACAATGAGCGCGCCGCCCAGGCCCGCGACAAGGGCGAGGCGGTCGTCATGACGGTGCAGGCCGGCTTCGAAAAGGGCACCGGCGCGCCGCTCTTCGAGCAGCAGGAAATCGACCTTGCGCCGATGCCCTACATCGTCGTCATCGTCGACGAGATGGCCGACCTGATGATGGTCGCCGGCAAGGAGATCGAAGGCGCCATCCAGCGCCTGGCGCAGATGGCGCGCGCGGCCGGCATCCACCTGATCATGGCGACGCAACGCCCGTCTGTCGATGTCATCACCGGCACGATCAAGGCCAATTTCCCGACCCGCATCTCCTTCCAGGTCACGTCAAAGATCGACAGCCGCACCATCCTGGGCGAGCAGGGCGCCGAACAGCTGCTTGGCCAGGGCGACATGCTGCACATGATGGGTGGCGGACGCATCGCCCGTGTGCACGGTCCCTTTGTGTCCGACGCGGAGGTGGAGCATGTCGTGGCGCACCTGAAGGCCCAGGGCCGCCCGGAATATCTGGAAACCGTGACCGCCGACGAGGACGAGGAAGAGGTCGAAGACGACCAGGGCGCGGTCTTCGACAAGGGATCGGTCGCCGCCGAGGACGGCGATTCCAGCTATGACGAAGCGGTCAAGGTGGTGTTGCGCGACAAGAAGTGTTCGACGTCCTACATCCAGCGCCGGCTCGGCATCGGTTACAACCGCGCCGCTTCCCTGGTCGAACGCATGGAGAAAGAAGGATTGGTCGGCGCGCCGAACCACGTCGGCAAGCGCGAGATCACCATGGGGCGGCGGCCGCCGGTGACCGCGCCTGACGACGACGGCACGGACTGATCGGCAGCCTTCGGCGATGCTCTTCTCCCGAAAATAAAAAAGGCCGGTTGCCCGGCCTTTTCTCATGGAAGCTGTGCGATCTCAGCCGATCTTCTGGCCGGTCTTGGCCCAGTCGGCGAGGAAGGTGGCGAGGCCCTTGTCGGTCAGCGGATGGTTGACCAGCGCCTTCAGCGTCGCCGGCGGCGCGGTGACAACGTCTGCGCCGATCAGGGCCGCCTGCTTGACGTGGTTCACCGTGCGAACCGATGCGGTCAGGATCTCGGTCTGGAAATCGTAATTGTCATAGATCTGCCGGATCTCCTGGATCAGCTCCATGCCGTCCGAGCCGGTGTCGTCGATGCGGCCGACGAAGGGCGAGATGAACGAGGCGCCGGCCTTGGCGGCGAGCAGCGCCTGGTTGGCCGAGAAGCACAGCGTGACGTTGACCATGCGGTTCATCTGGGTGCGGATCGTCTTGCAGGCCTTCAGGCCGTCCAGCGTCAGCGGCACCTTGATGCAGACATTGGGCGCGATCTTGGCCAGGACCTCGGCCTCCGCCATCATGTCCTTGTATTCGGTCGCCACCACTTCGGCAGAAACCGGGCCCTCGACGATATCGCAGATCTGCTTGGTGACGTCGGCGATCTTGCCGCCGGATTTGAGGATGAGCGACGGGTTGGTGGTGACGCCGTCGAGCAGCCCCAGATCGTTCAGCTCACGGATATCCTTGATGTCGGCGGTGTCGACGAAAAATTTCATGGCGGTCTCCTGACGATTTCGTCGTGCATGGGAAGGCACGTTCAGCGTTGCTCTTTGATCTAGACCAAAGTCGGGGCAAGGTCACGCCTCATGATCGAAGATTCGCCCTTTGTCGCAGCCGCACCGGTGCTGGTGCCGATGCCTGCCGAACGCCCTTACACCTATGCCGTGCCGGCCGGCATGCGCGTGGTGCCGGGGTCGATCGTGCGCGTGCCGCTCGGACCGCGCCAGGTTGCCGGCATCGTCTGGGACGGCGTGGTCGAGAACATCGACGCGAAAAAACTGCGCCCGATCGAACAGGTTTTCGACTGCCCGCCGATCGACCGCGCCATGCGCCGTTTCGTCGACTGGGTGGCGCAATACACGCTGTCGGCGCCGGGCATGGTGGCCCGCATGTTGCTGCGCGCGCCGGAGGCCTTTGACCCCGAACCCTGGATCGAGGGACTGCAGCGAACGCTCCTCGTTCCCGACCGGATGACGGATGCGCGGGCGCGCGTGCTGGAGACGGCCGAAGGCGGGCTCGCCTGGACGCGATCCGGCCTGGCACATGCGGCCGGCGTGTCGTCGACGGTGATCGAGGGGCTGAAGGCGCAAGGCGTGTTCGAGACGGTGATGATCCCGCCACGCCCCGTGGTGGCCGCTCCCGACCCAAGCTATGCCGTGCCGGAGCTGATGCCGGACCAGAGCGACGCGGCATCGATGCTGCGCGCCAATGTCGCGGCCGGCGCCTTCAATGTCGCGCTGCTCGACGGCGTCACCGGTTCGGGCAAGACGGAGGTTTATTTCGAGGCGGTGGCGGCAGCGCTCGACCAGGGCAAGCAGGTGCTGATCCTTTTGCCGGAAATCGCGCTGACCCACGCTTTTCTTGAACGTTTCCAGCAGCGCTTTGGCGCCAAGCCGGGCGAATGGCATTCGGACCTGCCGCCAAGAATGCGCGAAAAGGTCTGGCGGCAGGTGGCTGAGGGCACGGTGCGCGTCGTTGCCGGCGCGCGGTCGGCTTTGTTCCTGCCGTTCAAGGAACTAGGCCTGATCGTCGTCGACGAGGAGCATGACCCGGCCTACAAGCAGGAAGACCGCGTCTTCTACAACGCCCGCGACATGGCCGTGGTGCGAGGCCATATTGGCGGCTTTCCGGTCGTGCTGGCGTCGGCGACGCCATCGGTCGAGAGCCGGGTCAATGCGAGCCAGGGCAAATACAACAGGGCCGTCCTCTCCGCCCGCTTCGCCGAAGCGGCGCTGCCGCAGCTGAAGTCGATCGACATGCGGCGCGCGCCACCGGCGCGCGGCGGCTTTCTGTCACCGGTGCTGATCGACCATATGCGCCGGACGCTGGAAAGGAAGGAGCAGTCGCTCTTGTTCCTCAACCGGCGCGGCTATGCGCCGCTGACACTGTGCCGGGTGTGCGGCCACCGCTTCGGCTGCCCGGTTTGCTCGGCGTGGCTGGTCGAGCATCGTTTTCGCGGCCAACTGGTCTGCCATCATTGCGGGCACAATGAGCGCCGCCCCGAAGCCTGCCCGGAATGCGGCACGCTTGACCATCTGGTCGCCTGCGGACCGGGCGTCGAGCGCATCGCCGAGGAGGTCGTCACGCATTTTCCCGACGCGCGGACAATCGTCTTGTCATCGGACCTGATGGGCGGCGTGCGGCGGTTGCGGCTGGAGCTTGAGGCGATCGCCGATGGCGAGGCCGACATCGTCATCGGCACGCAGCTCGTTGCCAAGGGCCACAACTTTCCCAACATGACGCTGGTCGGCGTCGTCGACGCCGATCTCGGTCTCGCCAATGGCGATCCGCGCGCCGCCGAGCGCACCTTCCAGCTGCTCAGCCAGGTGACGGGTCGCGCCGGACGCACCGGCAAGAAAAGCCTCGGTCTGCTGCAGACCTTCCAGCCGGACCATCCGGTGATGCGGGCGATCGTCTCTGGCGACGCCGAGGCTTTTTACGAGCGCGAGATCGCCGAGCGCGAGCGGGCGGCCTTGCCGCCCTTCGGCCGGCTGGCCGGCGTCATCGTCAGCGCGGTGACGCGTGCGGAAGCCGAGGGCCATGCACGCGGGCTGCGCCGCGCCGCGCCCGAGGCGTCGGACCTGTTCGTGCTCGGCCCTGCCGAGGCGCCACTGTCCTTGCTCGGCGGCCGTCACCGCTTCCGCCTGCTGATCCAGGGCGAACGGCGCGCCGACATGCAAGGGTTTATCCGCGCCATGCTGGCCAATGGGCCGAAACAGCGCGGTTCGGTCCGGGTGCAGGTGGATATCGACCCGCAGAGCTTTTTGTGAGCTGACGCTTCCAGCGATAGGCTGAGTCCAGCGAGAAACGGAAAATCACATGAAAACCCTTGGCCTTCTGGGCGGCATGAGCTGGGAATCGACCGCCATCTACTATCGGCTGCTCAACGAGATCGTGCGCGAGCGGCTTGGCGGGCTGCATTCGGCGAAACTGCTGCTCTGGTCGTTCGACTTCGCCGAGATCGCCGAGCGGCAGCATCATGGCGATTGGGATGGCGCCGGCATGCTTCTGGTCGAAGCCGCGCGCAAGCTCGAGGCGGGCAGTGCGGAAGGCCTGCTTTTGTGTACCAACACCATGCACAAGCTGGCTGACCAGGTGCAGGCGTCCGTATCCATTCCGCTGATCCACATCGCCGATGCCACCGCGGCGGCGATCAAGCGCGCAGGCATGAAGCGCCCGGCATTGTTGGCGACGCGGTTCACCATGGAGCAGGATTTCTACAAGGGCAGGCTCGCCGACAAATACGGCCTGTCACCCGTGGTGCCCGATGCCGCGGGGCGCGACATGGTGCATCGCGTCATCTATGACGAGCTCTGCCAGGGCATTGTCAGCGACGCTTCGAAGACTGCATACATAGAAGAAGCCGAGCGTCTGCGCCGTGAAGAGGCCGCCGACAGCCTGATCATGGGCTGCACCGAGATCACCATGCTGATCGGCCAGCGCGATTTCGACATTCCGGTCTTCGACACGACGCGCATCCATGCCGAGGCGGCCGTGGAATTCGCTCTCGGTTGATACGCTTGTCCTAAAGTGCCCGGAGCCATCTGGCGCGGCGGTTTTCCTCCGGTAGAATGCCCGCAATTTCAAAACAGGCATTTCGAGGGGACAAAATGGATTTTGCGCTTCCATGGCCGACGAGCCAGGGCGAATGGCTGGCCTGGTCGAGTGCCGTCTTCACCGTGCTGCTCGGCCTTCTGTTTTTCCTGGCCCCTAGCCTGGCCTTTCGCATCCTGCGCCTGCAGGCCAAGCCCGAAAAGGCTGCGGCGATCGCCGAGGGACGCGGCAGGATGTCGGGCTTTTATCTTGGCGTCGGCCTGTGCTGTATCCTCCTGGCGCAGCCGCTGATTTACATGGCGCTCGGCTTCTCCTGGCTGTTCACCGCTTTCGGCCGGCTGCTGTCGATGATGTCCGACGGCGCCAACACACCTTTCAATTGGGTTTCCATTGTGGTGGAATTGGTCCTGGCGGCGTTGCCGCTTGCCTTTGCCTTCGGCTTTGTGCCCTGAATCCAAGGGTATTCCGGCGCGCGAGACCCGAGTCTTTCGCCGGATGCGACAATAGTGCCTGAAAAGCATGCGGAACGACGCATTGCGGTCTTAAAATGCCTGTGCTAGACGGCAATCGACTTTCGGCCGGGGATAGCGGAAGCCGCGCCTCCGTGCTTGAAAAAATGCAGTAAGGTCAAAGATTTAGCCAGAGTTTTTGCTCGCGCCAACAATCTGCGGCCTGTCAGACAAGAGAAAAGACGGTCCGTGGCTCAATCGTCATCGCCAATCTCAGGTGTCGCAGAACGCTACGCGGGTTCGCTGTTCGAACTCGCCCTGCAGGCAAATTCCGTGGCCAAGGTCGAGGCCGACCTCAGCAGTTTCGAGGCGCTGCTCGCGGGGAGCGCCGACCTGACCCGGTTGATCAACAGCCCGGTGTTCTCCAGCGAGGATCAGGCCAAGGCCATCGCGGCGATCGCCGACAAGGCCAAGATCACCGGTCTCACCGGCAATTTCCTGCGCGTCGTCGCACGGAACCGCCGCTTGTTCGCCGTGCCCGGCATGATCAAGGCGTTCCGCCAGATAGCGGCCGAACACCGTGGCGAAACCGCTGCTGAAGTGACGTCGGCTCATGAGTTGACCGCCGCCCAGCAGACAGAACTCAAGACGGCGCTGAAGAGCGTTGCCGGCAAGGACGTGGCCATCTCCGTCACCGTCGATCCGTCGCTGCTTGGCGGGCTGGTGGTCAAGATGGGCTCGCGCCAGATCGATACGTCGCTCAAAACCAAACTCAATTCGCTCAAGCTTGCACTGAAAGAGGTCGGCTGATGGACATCCGCGCCGCGGAAATTTCCGCAATTCTGAAAGACCAGATCAAGAATTTCGGCAAGGAGGCCGAGGTCTCCGAAGTTGGACAGGTGCTGTCCGTCGGTGACGGTATCGCCCGCGTCTACGGCCTCGACAACGTCCAGGCCGGCGAAATGGTCGAATTCCCCGGCGGCATCCGCGGCATGGCGCTCAACCTCGAAGCCGACAATGTCGGCGTCGTCATCTTCGGCGCCGACCGTGACATCAAGGAAGGCGACACCGTCAAGCGCACCGGCGCCATCGTCGACGTTCCGGTCGGTCCGGGCCTGCTCGGCCGCGTCGTCGACGCGCTCGGCAACCCGATCGACGGCAAGGGCCCGATCAAGGCGACCGAACGCAAGCGCGTCGACGTCAAGGCGCCCGGCATCATTCCGCGCAAGTCGGTGCATGAGCCTATGTCGACCGGCCTCAAGGCCATCGATGCGCTGATCCCGGTCGGTCGCGGCCAGCGCGAGCTGGTCATCGGTGACCGTCAGACCGGCAAAACCGCCATCATCCTCGACACGATGCTCAACCAGAAGTCGGTGCACGACAACGGCCCCGAGAAAGAAAAGCTGTACTGCGTCTACGTCGCCGTCGGCCAGAAGCGCTCGACCGTCGCGCAGTTCGTCAAGGTGCTGGAAGAGCGCGGCGCGCTCGAATATTCGATCATCGTCGCCGCCACCGCTTCCGATCCGGCGCCGATGCAGTTCCTGGCGCCGTTCGCCGGCTGCACCATGGGCGAATATTTCCGCGACAACGGCATGCACGCGCTGATCAGCTACGACGATCTGTCGAAGCAGGCCGTCGCCTATCGCCAGATGTCGCTGCTCTTGCGCCGCCCGCCGGGCCGCGAAGCCTATCCGGGCGACGTCTTCTACCTGCACTCGCGCCTGCTCGAGCGCGCCGCCAAGCTCAATGACGATCTGGGCAATGGCTCGCTGACGGCCCTGCCGGTCATCGAAACGCAGGCCAACGACGTGTCGGCCTACATCCCGACCAACGTGATCTCGATCACCGACGGCCAGATCTTCCTCGAAACCAACCTGTTCTTCCAGGGCATCCGTCCGGCCGTCAACGTCGGCCTGTCGGTGTCGCGCGTCGGATCCTCGGCGCAGATCAAGGCGATGAAGCAGGTTGCGGGCTCGATCAAGGGCGAGCTGGCGCAGTACCGCGAAATGGCGGCCTTCGCGCAGTTCGGCTCGGATCTCGACGCAGCCACGCAGCGCCTGCTCAACCGCGGATCGCGCCTGACCGAACTCCTGAAGCAGCCGCAGTTCTCGCCGCTGAAGACGGAAGAGCAGGTCGCGGTGATCTTCGCCGGTGTCAACGGCTATCTCGACAAGCTGCCGGTCAACCAGGTCGGCAAGTTCGAGCATGGCCTGCTCAGCCACATGCGTGCGGCGGGCAAGGACGTTCTAGACGCCATCCGCAAGGAAAAGGCGCTGTCGGACGATCTGCGCGCCAAGCTGAAGGCAGAGATCGACGCTTTCGCCAAGACCTTCGCCTGAGCGAAGCGACAAGACGGGATCAGGTTTGAAGCATGCCTTCATTAAAAGACCTTCGTAACCGTATCGCCTCGGTCAAGGCGACGCAGAAGATCACCAAGGCGATGCAGATGGTCGCCGCGGCGAAGCTGCGCCGTGCGCAAGAGGCCGCGGAAGCGGCGCGCCCCTATTCGGAGCGCATGGGTTCCGTACTGGCCAACATCACCCAGGCGATCGGCGGCGGTGGCGATGCCCCGGCGCTGATGACCGGCACCGGCAAGGACGACGTGCACCTGCTGGTCGTCTGCACGGCCGAGCGCGGCCTGTGCGGCGGATTCAACTCGCAGATCGCGCGTCTGGCCCGCGACCACATCCGCCGGCTTCTGGCCGACGGCAAGCAGGTCAAGATCATCTGCGTCGGCAAGAAGGGCTTCGACATCCTGCGCCGCGACTATGCATCGATGATCCTCGACCGCGTCGATCTGCGCGAAGTCAAGACGCTCGGCTTCGTCAATGCCGACGCGATCGCCAAGAAGGTCATCCACCTCTTCAACGAGGGTGGCTTCGACATCTGCACGCTGTTTTATTCGCAGTTCAAGTCGGTGATCAGCCAGGTCCCGACCGCGCAGCAGATCATTCCGGCCGGCGTCGCTTCGGCTCCCGCCGAGGCGGTGGATGGCGGCAGCGCCGTCTATGAGTATGAGCCGGAGCCGGGCGAAATCCTGTCCGACCTCATCCCGCGCAACATCTCCGTGCAGATTTTCCGCGCGCTGCTTGAAAACGCGGCCGGCGAAATGGGTGCCAAGATGAGCGCCATGGACAATGCGACGCGCAACGCCGGCGAGATGATCAACAAACTGTCGATCACCTACAACCGCCAGCGGCAGGCGCAGATCACCAAGGAACTGATCGAAATCATTTCGGGCGCCGAGGCGCTCTAGGCGCGGTCCGTGGGCCATCTGGCCCGCCACCGGACCGCGTGAGAAACAAAGGACGAAAAAGGGTAAAGACGATGGCGAAAGCAGCGACCCCCAAGACGGCAGCCCCCAAGGCCGCCGCCGCGAAGACCGCAGCCCCCGCGAAGGCGGCCAAGGCTCCGGCAGCCACCGCGAAGGCAGCTCCGGCAAAGACGGCGGCAGCGCCGGCCAAGGCCGCCGCGGCCAAGACATCGGCAGCGGTTGCCAAGGCAACCGGTGTTGTCGGCAAGGTCCGCCAGGTCATCGGCGCCGTCGTCGACGTGCAGTTCGGCGATCACCTGCCGGCGATCCTGAACGCGCTTGAGACGACCAATGTCGGCAATCGTCTGGTGCTCGAAGTTGCCCAGCATCTGGGTGAAAACACCGTGCGCTGCATCGCCATGGACTCCACCGAGGGTCTGGTGCGCGGCCAGGAAGTGCGTGACACCGGCGCGCCAATCACCGTGCCGGTCGGTCCGGGCATGCTCGGCCGCATCATCAACGTCATCGGCGAGCCGGTCGACGAAGAGGGCCCGGTCGACGCAATCGAAATGCGCTCCATCCATCAGCCGGCTCCGACCTATGTCGAGCAGTCGACGGAAGCGCAGATCCTGATCACCGGCATCAAGGTGCTCGACCTCCTCGCGCCCTACGCCAAGGGCGGCAAGATCGGCCTGTTCGGCGGCGCCGGCGTCGGCAAGACCGTGCTGATCCAGGAACTGATCAACAACATCGCCAAGGCCCATGGCGGCTATTCGGTGTTCGCCGGCGTCGGCGAGCGCACCCGCGAGGGCAACGATCTCTATCACGAGTTCATCGAATCCGGCGTCAACAAGAAGGGCGGCGGCGAAGGCTCCAAGGCGGCTCTGGTGTACGGCCAGATGAACGAGCCGCCGGGCGCGCGCGCCCGCGTCGGCCTGACCGGCCTGACGGTCGCCGAATATTTCCGCGATCAGGGCCAGGACGTGCTGTTCTTCGTCGACAACATCTTCCGCTTCACGCAGGCGGGTTCGGAAGTGTCGGCTCTGCTCGGCCGTATCCCGTCGGCCGTGGGCTATCAGCCGACGCTCGCCACCGACATGGGTGCGCTGCAGGAACGCATCACCACCACCACCAAGGGCTCGATCACCTCGGTGCAGGCCATCTACGTGCCCGCCGACGACTTGACCGACCCGGCGCCGGCGACCTCGTTCGCCCACCTTGACGCGACGACGACGCTGAACCGCGCCATCGCCGAAAAGGGTATCTATCCGGCGGTCGATCCGCTGGATTCGACCTCGCGCATGCTCGACCCGATGGTCGTCGGCGAAGAGCACTATGCCGTCGCCCGCCAGGTGCAGTCGATCCTCCAGCGCTACAAGTCGCTGCAGGACATCATCGCCATCCTGGGCATGGACGAGCTGTCGGAAGAGGACAAGCAGACCGTGGCCCGCGCCCGCAAGATCGAGCGCTTCCTGTCGCAGCCGTTCTTCGTCGCCGAAGTGTTCACCGGCGCGCCAGGCAAGCTGGTCGACCTCGCGGACACCATCAAGGGCTTCAAGGGCCTCTGCAACGGCGACTACGATCACCTGCCGGAAGCAGCCTTCTACATGGTTGGCGGCATCGAGGAAGCGGTCGAGAAGGCACAGCGCCTGGCGGCTGAAGCAGCGTAAAAAGCGAATAGCGAATAGGGAGTAGCGAATAGGGCAAGGTGAGCCGAGCGAGTTTCTTCCCTACTCGCTACTCATTATTCCCTGCTCGCTAAAATGATCATGGCTGAAGCTTTCAAATTCGAACTGGTCTCGCCGGAGCGCCTGCTGGTTTCCGCCGAGGTCGAATCCGTCGTTATTCCGGGCGCCGAAGGCGAGATGACCGTGATGGCGCATCACGCGCCGGTCATGACCACGATCAAGCCGGGTGTCGTCACGGTGAAGACCGCTTCGGGCGGCGAAGAGCGCTATGTCGTGTTTGGCGGTTTCGCTGACATTGTTCCGGCCGGCTGCACGCTGCTGGCGGAATCGGCGGTCGCGGTGAAGGATGTCGACCGGGCCGATCTCGCCCGCCGCATCCAGGAGGCCAAGGAAGATGCCGCCGACGCCAAGGACGACCAGGCGCGCAGCAAGGCGGAGCAGTTCCTCAGCCAGCTCACCACGCTGGAAGGCGCGCTTATCCCGGCCTGAAATTCAGCCTAGAGCGTTTCACCGTTTCATGGAAACGGCGACCGCTCTAACTCTTTGTTTCGACGCAATTCCTGACGGAAAACCGCTCACACTTTTCCTGGAATTGCTCTGGATGACTTGATGAAAAGCGGGGCCTTGCCTCGCTTTTTTGTTTAAATGCCCAAGGCAGCGAAGGCCAGTGTCGGGCCATCCCTTCGCAGATGCACAAGATGCACGGCAACGAGCTCGATCAGCGTCTGGCGCTCGGCGTGATCCCGGGCAAAGCCGGCCAGGTCGAACACCGCTGTCACGGTTTCGTTCGCCGGCAGCTGCTGGTTCAAAAGCGCCGTCAGTGCCGCGTCGAGCGGATCGGTGAAATGGTTTTCGGGCAAGGTCTTTCCGCGCGCGGCACAGGCCGCAATCCAGGCCGCCACCACCAGCGTGAGATGCACGAACTCGGTACCGGCCTCGAGGCACTCGATGGCGGAGGCGATGATGCGCTGTGGCAGTTTTTGGCTGCCGTCATTGGCGATCTGCGCCGTGCGGTGGGCGAGCGCGGTGTTGGAAAAACGCTCGGCAAGCTCGGCTGTGTAGGTTGATGTATCGAGCCCGGCATCCTCCGGCAATGTCGGGATGGCTTCGGCCCAGAGCCCGTCGACAAATTGCCGGATCGCCGGATCGGCAAAGGCCCGGTCGACCGTGGCGTGGCCGCTGAGCAGGCCGAGATAGGCGATGCCTGAATGCGCGCCGTTGAGGAGCCTGAGCTTCATGTCCTCAAAGGGGCCGACATCGCCGACCATGGTGACGCCGAATTTTTCCCAGGCCGGCCGGCCCGTCGGAAAATTGTCCTCGATCACCCATTGGCGGAAAGGCTCGGTCATCACGGGCCAGGCATCGTCGACACCGAGTTCGCCAGCGACGCGTGCCCGGTCGGCGTCGGTTGTTGCCGGCACGATCCGGTCGACCATGCTCGACGGAAAGGCGACCTGGTTTGCGATATGGTCGAAGAGACCGGTATCGTCCGCTGCGGCAAGCTTGGCATCGCGCAGCGCGGCGAATTCGGTCAGCAGCCGATGCAAGGTAGCGCCATTGGCTGGCAGGTTGTCGCAGCAGAGCACGGTGAAGGGCGGGGTGCCGGCTGCCAGTCGTTGAGCAAGCGCCTCGGCGAGGAAACCGTGGGCCGTCCTCGGCATTCGCGGATTTGCCAGATCGTGGGCGATGTCGGGGTGAGCGGCGTCCAGCCCGCCGCCTGCGGCCCTGAGATAGGCCTTTTCGGTGATGGTGAGCGTGACGATGCGGGTGCGCGGATCGATCAGCGCGGCCAGCACCGCGGCCGGATCTTCGGGCGCCACAAGCATCGACTGAAGCGAGCCGATGACGCGCAGCTCCTCCTCGCCGCTGCTGCGGATCGCCAGCGTGTAGAGCCCGTCCTGCGGCGCCAGTGCGTCGCGCGTGTCGGCGCTGCGCAAGGAGACGCCGATGATGCCCCAGTCCGTCTCGCCCGCCGCCAGGCAGTCTTCGACATAGGCGGCCTGATGGGCTCGGTGGAAGGCACCAACGCCGAGATGCACGATGCCGGGAGCAACGCGGCTGCGGTCATAGGCGGGGATTTCGGCAGCCGCGGGCAGCCGTTGCAGCGTTGCGTTGGACAGGTGGCTTCTGGTCATCACGATACCGGGGCTAAGGGCTTTGGGGACGCGGCGGATGACAGGCGGCGTAACACCTACGTCCGCCTGCCGCAAGGATGCCGCTTTGGCGGGGCACATTGACATCGCGTTGGCCCGAACGTACCGATACCCAACTGGAAGGAGCTGCTTTCCCATGGTCGCGCTGATCGATCCGGATCTGCTTTTTCCGCCTGAAGCGCATTCGCGCTCGCTTGCCCGCGACCTTTATGCCGGCGTCAAGAACCTGCCCATCGTCAGCCCTCACGGCCACACCGATCCGCGCTGGTATGCGCTGAACGAGCCGTTCCCGGATCCGGCACAATTGCTCATCGTGCCCGACCACTACATCTTCCGCATGCTGTTCAGCCAGGGCGTGCGGCTGGAGGATCTGGGCGTGGCGACCCTGGACGGCGCCCCGGTCGAGACCGACGGCAGGACGATCTGGCGGCGCTTTGCCGAGCACTATTACCTGTTCCGGGGCACGCCGACCCGGCTGTGGTTCGACCATGTGCTGGCGCATCTGTTCGGCATCGAAGAGCCGCTGAGCGCCGAGACCGCCGACCGCCACTACGACACGATCGCGACGGTGTTGCAGTGGGAGAATTTCCGTCCGCGCGCTCTGTTCGAGCGCTTCAACATCGAGGTGATCGCCACGACGGAAGGCGCGCTCGACGACCTCAAATGGCACCAGATGATCCGCGACAGCGGCTGGGAGGGCCGTGTCGTCACCACCTACCGGCCGGACGCGGTTGTCGATCCCGACTTCGAAGGGTTTGCGGCCAATCTCGACCGGCTGGGCGAGATCACCGGCTGCGACACCGGCAGTTGGGCCGGATATCTCGACGCGCATCGCCAGCGGCGCGCCTTCTTCAAAGGCTTCGGCGCGACCTCGTCCGACCACGGCCATCCGACAGCCGAGACCGCCAACCTATCCGATGCGGCGGCCGAGGAGCTGTTCAACCGCATTCGCCGCGGCTCGGATGACGAGCGTGAGCGAAAGCTGTTTCGCGCCCAGATGCTGACCGAGATGGCCAAGATGAGCAGGGATGACGGGCTGGTGCTGCAGATCCATCCTGGCTCCCAGCGCAACCATTCGGCTTCCATTTTCCAGAGATTCGGCCGCGACAAGGGTTTCGACATCCCGACACGGACGGACTACGTGACAGCGCTGAAGCCGCTTCTCGACTGCGTCGGGCTGGAGCGCGACCTGACCGTCATTCTCTTCACGCTCGACGAAAGCAGCTATGCGCGCGAGCTGGCGCCGCTCGCCGGCGTCTACCCGGCGCTTAGGCTCGGTCCGGCCTGGTGGTTCCACGACAGTCCGGAAGGCATGCGCAGGTTTCGCGAAATGACCACGGAGACGGCGGGCTTCTACAACACTGTCGGCTTCAACGATGACACCCGCGCCTTCCCCTCGATCCCGGCCCGTCACGATGTGGCGCGGCGGGTCGACTGCGCATTCCTGGCGCGCCTCGTCGCCGAGCACCGGCTGCGTGAGGACGAGGCGCATGAACTGGCCGGGGAATTGGCCTATACGCTTGCCAAGAAAGCCTATCGGCTCTGATGTTGGCCGGCTATTCGCGGCAAGGAGATGACGATGACGAAGATATTCGCCCATGCCGGCGAGGCCCCCTGGACGCCGACGCCCGACGGCAACAGGCGGCGCGTTCTCCTCTCCACCAATGAATTGATGCTGGTGGAGTTCGGCTTCGACAAGGGGGGTATCGGTGCGCTGCATTCGCATCCGCATGTCCAGTCAAGCTATGTCGCCGAGGGCCGCTTCGAGGTGACTGTCGGCGGGCTGACGGAGATCCTTGAGGCCGGTGGCAGCTTCATCGTGCCGTCCGGCCTGGTGCATGGCGTCAAGGCGCTTGAAGCGGGGCGGCTGGTCGACAGTTTTGCGCCGTGCAGGGCTGATTTCCTCGCCTGAGGGCGCTATCCGGGAAGGATCACGGTTCGGCTTCCAGCTGCGGCACGCCGGCAAGGTCCAGCCTGATATGCCCACGTTCGGGCCGCAGCAGCCGGATCGGCGCGCTTTTCTCGTCAAGGCGCCGACGCAGAAGGATGAGCCTGGTTTCAAGATTGTCCTTGATATCAGGCAGCCGCAGCGTTGCGTCCCGCCTGATCTCGCGATTGGAGAAGTCGCGGCGTCCCGTGGCGAGGAAGGTGCGGACGAGGTGGATCAGGAGCCGCCCGGGGACGCCTTTGATCAGATAGTCGTCGTCGATAAAGACACTGTCGTCGAAAGCGAAGTATCTTATCTTGAACGAGGGTGCTCCGACTTGATCCGGGGCATGTCCGCCTTGCGTCGACTTCGCGAAGGCATTGGCCTGGTGGCCACCTTCCAGTTCGGCAAGCCGCAACCCCGCGGCCAATTGGCTCGCGACCAGCATCAGGGCGTCCTCATCCTGATGGCCGAAAGCGAAACTGGCCTCGGACTCGACAAACAGCACGCCTCGCAATTTTCCCTGGGCAAGCATTGGCACCGCCATCTGGCTGCGCGGACCGGCTAGTCCGGGAAGCGGGATATGGCGTGTGCGGTCAGACGCCGAAAGTATGGCTGAGGCATATCGTTGGGAACGCCGCAGGTCACAGATACGAACCGGCTGGCGCGTAGCAGCCGCGATACCGATCACGCCTTCACCAAACGCGATCTCCGCGCCGACACCAAGGCTGCTATATCCGCGACTCGCCAGAGTGCTTAGCCGCTGCGCGGTCTCGTCGGGCACCAGAACCATCGCATGCCGATAGTCGAAGCTGCACTCAAGTCCGGCCAGGGCCTTGTCCAGCATCACATCGGCATCGGCTTCCGAGCCGATGGCGGCGGCAAGAACCGCAGCCTTGGGCAGGTGGTTCGTTGTCACGGAGGCGGAATTGCGATGTTCAAGCGGGACGGCGCCGACCACCGCACGGCAATCGCGCACGAAATACAGGTCGGCGCTGCGCAGTTTCATGATCCCCGCCATTCCCTGTTGCGCACTCATCACTGAAAGATGCGATTTTATGCGTTCGAACAGCTCGCCATGATCGAGCGCATGCAGGAATTCCAGATCGAGTATGTGATGGACGCCGCTTCGTCCATCGACAACCATCAGCGTGGCGACGCCGCTGGCGCGGACATTGGCGGCCGTCTTGGAAAAGAACTGGTTCGAAAGCGCGACATGGCTCTCATCGACGTAATAGACATGAGACAGATACGAGATGTTGGGTATGCCATCGCCATCGCTGGTCGCGATCACCGACGGGATCACACCTTCAAAACTGTCGCGGATGTCGCTGAGGGAGATCATGGCGGGTTTGTCCGTAGCCTCTCGCCCGCTCCGGGTCCGGGTGACTGCGAAAAGACATCGGTAGGCTGAAAACGGATGCGAAGCAGATCACCGTCGACGAGGGTATGAGAGAGTTGATGCCGGGTCACGCCAAGCGCATCCATCACCACCAGCATCGAGGAAATGTAGTTTTGCGCTCTCGCCCTGTCGGCATCGTCGGCCGGTGACACCGCCAGGATGCTGCCCTTGATCTGGAAGGCGCGATAGTCGTGCGGGCGTACCATCGTGACTGCCACCGGTGCACCCAAGTCCGCGTTCTCGACAACTTCGGGCCATTGCGCCCGCGATACGAGCACGTCGATACATCCGATGCTCGCGACATGCACGGCGCCGGTGCCGCGGCCGATGGCTGGACGAAACGCGGCATTGCGTGTGGATACGAGAATCATCACCGGACCTGCGAGCAGGTCGTCTATTTCCTTGCTGATCAAGGCCGCCCCATTGCCTACGTGCAAACAGTCTAATCGGATAAGAAAGTTTTAGGAACAGGAATGCTCGCTTAGGAAGCATTTAGGAAGCATGTTCTTCAGCCCTTGAATAGAAGGCCTCGCGAAGCCGGCGCGATCAGTCATCGTGACAATCGGGACGCCGTACAGACGGGAGACCTTCAATGACACATGCAAGAATACCAGATCTCAATGGCCGCTATGATCTTTATGGCCTGATCCACAAGGGTCTTCGCAAGGCCCAATGCGAATTGCTTGCGCGCCTGGGCGGCGCGGATTTCGACGATGCCGCGGCGACTGCTCCATTGCTGGCCGACCTTCGTACGATCCTTATGCTTGGGGCCAGCCATCTTGCCCATGAGGACAGGTATATCCACCTGCCACTCGAAGCGCGCGTGCAGGCTTCGACCGATCGCCTCGAGCACCAGCACGACGATCACCGGCTGGCATTTGCCGAACTCGAGGACATGATCCGGGCGATCGAGGAGGCACCCCTTGATGCCCGAGCCAACCTTGGTCGCCGGCTCTACATCGCTTTCACGGTCTTTGTCGGACACGATCTCGAACACATGCATGAGGAGGAGACGGTAACCGCGCCGCAACTTTGGGCGAACTTCACGGATGCCGAACTGCAAGGCATCGAAATGGCGATCATCGGGTCGCTCACGCCGGAAAAGAACCTCGCCTTCATGCGCCTGATGATTCCCGCCATGAACCGCGGCGAGCGTGCCGCGCTTCTGGGAGGCATGAAGGTCTCGGCGCCTGCCGACGCGTTCGCCGCCGTCATCGAATTCGCGGCGCGGCCACATCTGTCGCCTGAGGATTTTTGCGACCTCTCCAGCAGACTTGGGCTCGCTGCCTGAAATTCGCACCAGAGACACTCTCGGAGGCAGTTCGCGTTCGAGCGTAACGAATTCGACAGGGAATCAGAACCATGCACAACCGCCATGCGACAGCCTTGGGCCGCACGATTTCAACTGGCCGGGCTGCTGCCCGCCGTGAAGGCTGCGGCGCATGCGCCGCGCATTGTCCGGCAAAGCTTGGTTGTGCCCAGGCAGCCGGTCGGCCGTCGGCGGATAACAGGTGTTTTGCTGCCGGAGGAGGATCTCCGATCCACGCGCGGCCCGACAGCCGATGATGGAAGGTTACATCGTGGGCGGCAGCCTGGCGTTGCCGGCCAACCGGCTCCTCGACAGGGAACCCGCGCCTTAGACAAGGCGCGGATTTGTTGCCTGGGCGCCAGTGGCGCCGCGGTACTCAAGACATCACCGCAGGATTGGAAACCTGCCGGATCATAGTGAATATAAACTTAATGCGCCGGCGCCGGGTGGTCGCGACGGCTGGTGGCGAGCAGGCGATGCGTGGCCTCGAGGATAGCCTCGACCGGCGTGTCGGAGATATTGACCAGGCGAGTCCGTCAGGTGTGATTTCGAGAGGGGGAGAAGTTTCGGAAACGACTTTGCAGAAAGACAGCAAATCCTGGCTGAATCCAGAGGGAATATGCGTCAAACGTAATAACAGGGGCCGTATTGGCTGGTATCGCCGCCTTTCGCCCCGCCATCCGGCATTGAGGCGGCGACCTGGTCAGGTGATATGCCTGAGCAGGCCGAAAAGCCGCTCGAACGTCTTGCCATAGGGCGGGCGCAGCAGGGCGCCGGCGCTCAGGCGCGACTGCAGGAAGACCGGTTTCTCCTTGCTGAAGGTGCGGAATCCCCATTCGCCGTGATAGGCGCCCATGCCGCTGGCGCCGACGCCGCCGAAGGGCTGGTTCTCCTGCACCAGATGCAGCATGCAGTCGTTGACGGTGACGCCGCCGGCGACGGTCTCGCGCAGGATGCGCTGGCGGTTGGCACTGTCGTTGCCGAACCAGTAGAGCGCCAGCGGCCGATCGGCCTGGTTCACATGGCTGATCGCCTCGTTGACGGTGGCGTATTCGATGATCGGCAGCACCGGGCCGAAAATCTCCTCGCGCATCAGCCGCAGATCCGGTCCTGCATTGCGGACCAGGGTCGGCAGCAGCTTCCGGCTCGTGGCGCCAAGGTCTTCGCCGGCGGGGTTGATTTCGACGATCTCGGCGCCGGCATCGCGGGCTTCCGCGATCATGGCGCGCAGGCGCTGAAAATGGCGGTCGCTGATGATGGCGGTGTAGTCGGGGTTGTCGCGCAGCGTGGGGTAGAGCCGCGCTACCGCGGCTGCGAGCTTGGCCGTGACCGTGTCTGCCTGCCCCTTGGGCACCAGCAGGTAATCCGGCGCGATGCAGGTCTGACCGGCATTGAGCAGCTTGCCGTAGGCAATGCTGGCGGTCGCCGCATCGAGATCGCAGGAGGGATCGAAGATCGCCGGCGACTTGCCACCGAGCTCGAGCGTGACCGGGGTCAGGTTGGCGGCAGCGGCGATCGCGACCTGGCGGCCGACCGCGGTCGAGCCGGTGAACAGCAGATGATCGAACGGCATCGACACGAAGGCCTTGCCCATCTCGGCATCGCCAGTGATGACGCTCAACTCGTCGGGCGAAAAATGCGCGGCGGCTAGTCCGGCCAGCAACTCCGAGAAAGCCGGCGTCAGTTCGGACGGCTTGACCAGCACGCGATTACCGGCGGCAAGCGCTGCCGTGACCGGCGCGACGGCGAGCTGGAAGGGATAGTTCCATGGCGAGACGATGCCGACGACACCGAGCGGCTGCGGCACGAGGCGGTTTTTGCCCGGCAGGAACGGCAAGGTGGTGGCCACGCGACGCTCCCGCATCCAGCCTTTCAAGTGAGACAGCGCGTGACGGATGCCGGCGCGCACGACGAACAATTCGGCGAGGCGGGTCTCGTGAGTCGAGCGGCTGCCGAAATCAGCGTTGATCGCGGCGCAAATGGCGGCTTCGTGCCGCTCGGTCAGCGCCAGCAGACGCTTCAGGCGGTCTTTTCGCACGCTCAGGTCCGGAAAGGGCTGTTTCTCGAAGGCGGCGCGCTGCAAGCGGAACCGCTCGCCGAGAACGTCCTGTCTCACCTGCAGCATCGCGCGCGCTCCTTGCTCCTGCCCAGCTTACATCAGGGCCAGCCTGAATCCAGCCAGGAGCACATTGCCGCGAGGACAGGCGAGGCTCACATGGCTGTTTGACCTTCCGTTTGCATCCATGCCGTTGTATCGAATGCGGCAAGCTGAAATCTCCGACAAGGGCGCGTGGCGCATGATTCCGCAAATTCGTGTCACCGCCATGCGACACGGACCCGTCATTACGCCGGACATGCTGCCCGGCGATGACGGGGCCAACATCAACGGGCCGTCGCTGGTCAGCATGCCTGACTGGGTGCCCGGTCGGCTTGGTGCCTACTATCTCTACTTCGCCGACCACACGGGGACCTATATCCGCCTCGCCTACTCCGCTTCGCTGCATGGGCCCTGGCGCATCCACCCCGGCGGTGTGCTGTCTCTCGATCAATGTCCATTCATCGTCGGGCATATCGCCTCGCCCGACGTTCACATCGACCAGAAGCTTCGCCATTTCGTGATGTATTTTCACGGCCCGGCAAAATCCGGTGAAGGCCAGATCACCTTCGCCGCGACATCCGTCGACGGGCTTCGTTTCACTCCGCTTTCCGAGCCGCTCGGGCCGTTCTACGCGCGCATGTTCCGCCACGATGGCTGGTGGTACGGTTTGCTTGGAACGGGAGCGATCACGGCGTACCGATCGAGAGACGGCATTTCGGATTTCCAACGCGGTCCGGTCGTGCTGCCTGCCATGCGGCACGACCTCGCCCCACGGCATGTCGCGCTCCAGAAATCCGGCCGCTGGCTGCGGGTCTATTACACGCGTCGGGGCGACGCGCCGGAACGGATCCTTTACGGCACAATCGATCTCGCCGAGGATTGGCGGGACTGGACCGTGCGAGGCGACAGCGAAGTGTTGCGGCCGTTGACGGAGTTCGAAGGGGCCGACTTGCCGATCCGCCCCAGTCGGATCGGTCTGGCCCAAGGCAGGGAAAACGCGCTACGCGATCCGGCCATTTTTGAGCAGGATAATCAGACCTGGCTGCTCTATGCGGTCGCCGGAGAAAGCGGAATCGCCCTGGCCGAGCTTGGCTTTTCCGAGGAGCCAGCCGCGGCGCCCCGCAAGCCGATAGCGGCGTTACGCCGCCGCGCAAGGCGGTTTTTCTGGCGCCTTCGACAGAAGGCTCCAATGCTGCCTTCGGCAATGAGATCCCGAAATAGAATTTTCATCGCCGGATGCGCGCGCAGCGGCACCACGCTCAGCCTCAATCTGATGGGCTGTTTCGAGGATATCTATGTCCATACCAGCGAAGCGCCGTACCAGACACTGATCGAACTGGATCGCTATCAAGCCAACCTGGTCGTAAAACGCACTTTCGTGAGCTATAGGGATCTCGAGAATTTGCCCGCCTCGGTCGGCCTGATCTATTGCGTGCGGCATCCTTTCGACGTGCTGACCAGCTCTCATCCGGAGACCGTCGATCTGCGGCCTTTTCATGTGACCATGGAGCGTTGGGAGGCGGAGTATGATGGTTTGATACGGCTGCGACAGGCCCAGCCGGAGAGAGTCATCTCCTATTTGCGCTATGAGGACCTGATCGCCGAACCGGACATCGTGCAGGCGAGGATTGCCCGACCCTTCGGCCTGGCGCCGGCTACGCTCTTCAGCCGCGATGCAAACAATCCCATCAGGTCCACCTCGCTGAGAAAATGGGAGCGCAATGAAGCGTTCAGGACCTATCTGGGCGGTCTGCCGCCGTCGTTTCTCGAGCGCGTGGACAGCTTCTGCCGGGAGTTCGGCTATGACAATTCGGCCGGCATATTGACGACGGAATTGGCTGAATGACCCAGGCAACCGGCATTCTGGCCGAGGATCGCAAGCGGCGCGTGCTGAAGGACGTGTTCGGCTTCGACGATTTCCGCCCCGGCCAGGCCGATGTCATGGACGCGCTGCTCGGCGGGCGCCATGTGCTGGCCGTCATGCCGACAGGTGCCGGCAAGTCGCTTTGCTACCAGGTACCGGCGCTGGTCATGGGTGGGCTCACCCTCGTCATTTCGCCGCTGGTGGCGCTGATGCAGGATCAGGTCGCCGCGTTGCGGCTGGCGGGCGTTGGCGCCGATACGATCAATTCCTCGCTCGACCGCGAGGCCAATGTCGCGGCCTGGCGCCGCGTGGCGTCCGGCCAGACGCGGCTGCTCTATCTGGCGCCGGAGCGGCTGATGACCGAGCGCATGCTCGAGGCGCTCTCGAGGCTCGACGTCAGCCTGATCGCCATCGACGAGGCGCATTGCATCTCGCAATGGGGACCGGCGTTCCGGCCCGAGTATGAGGACCTGTCGCGGCTGCGGCACATCTTCCCCAACGTGCCGATCATCGCGGTGACGGCGACGGCGGACGAGAGCACGCGCAGCGACATCGAGGCGCGGCTGTTCGCCGAGCGGGTCGAAACGCTGGTTCTGGGTTTCGACCGGCCCAACATCAAGCTGGCGATCGAATCCAAGCAGGACAGCAAGCGGCAATTGCTGCGTTTCATCGAGCGTCACGCCGGCAAGAGCGGCATCGTCTACTGCCTGTCGCGCAAGAAGACGGAGGAGATGGCGGCCTTCCTCGAGAAGAATGGCGTCACCGCGCTCGCCTATCATGCCGGCATGAGCAAGGAGGCGCGCGAGGCCAATCAGAACGCTTTCATGACGCTGTCGGGCGTCGTCATGGTGGCGACCATCGCCTTCGGCATGGGCATCGACAAGCCGGATGTCGCCTATGTCTTCCACACCGACATGCCGGGCAGCCTGGAAGCGTATTACCAGGAGATCGGCCGCGCCGGCCGTGATGGGCGCAAGGCCGAGGCGCATATGCTTTACGGCCTTGGCGACATCCGCATGCGACGGCTGTTCATAGACGACGAGGATGCTTCGGTCGAGCACAAGAAGCGCGCGCATCGCCGGCTCGATACGCTGATCGGCTATTGCGAGACGGCGCAGTGCCGGCGCCAAGTGCTGCTTGGCTATTTCGGCGAGGAAGCCGAGCCTTGCGGCAATTGCGACAACTGCCTCGACCAGGTGCCGCGCGCCGATGGCGCTGCAGAGGCGCGCATCATCCTGGCGGCCGTTGCCCAGAGCGGCGAGCGCTTCGGCGCCGCCCATGTCATCGACATCCTGCTCGGCCATGAGACCGAAAAGGTGCTGGCCAGGGGCCATGAGAGGCTGGCCGGCTTCGGCGGCGGCGTGGCGCACAAGAAGGATTTCTGGCAGTCACTGATCCGGCAACTCGTCGCCGGCGGCTTCCTGGAGCCGGATCCGAGCGGCCATGGCGGCCTCGCCATCGCCGAGAAAGGTCGCGCACTTGGCCGTGGCGAGATCCCGTTCCACTATCGCGTCGAGGTGCGCGGCCGCGCCTTGCGCAAGATGCGAGCGGCTGACGGTTCGGCCATGAATGCCGAAGGCATCGATGCTTCGCTGCTGGCCATGCTCAAATCCCTGCGGCTGCGGCTGGCCAAGGAGCGCCAGGTGCCGGCCTATGTGGTGTTCTCCGACCGCACGCTGATCGACATGGCGGAGCGCTGCCCGCGCGACCTCGACGCTTTCGCCGAAGTGAACGGTGTGGGAGGGGCGAAGCTCAAGGAATTCGGCGAGATATTCCTGAACGCAATCGCGGCGCATCTGTCAGGGGCGTGAGGCTTCCGGCGGCACGCCGGCCGGCAGCTTACATTCCTGGAGCAGATTTCATTCGCCGGAACCTGGAAGACGATCGGCCTGGCGGCGAGTGCACGCAGCCGGAAGGTGCCGGCATGGCGTTGACACCGGTGCCGGCAAGGCCGGCGTTTGCAATTCAGCTCCCGAGCTTGGTGGCGAGTTCTGCCTGGATTTGCCGCAGCACCGCCGAGGCGGTCTCAAGCTCGTCGTCGCCAATGAGAGAGACCAGTTCGTGGCGGAGCTCGGCCAGCACCGTGTTGATCGAACTCATCCGCGCCTCACCGTCCTTGGTCAAGGACAGTATCTTGGCCCTTCGGTCGCTGGGATCCTCACGCCTTGTGACCAGGCCTTCGGCCACCAGGAGATCGACGAGACGCACCAGCGAAGGCCCTTCGAGGCCGGCCTGTTCCGCGACCGCTCCCTGGCGAGCCTCGCCGCCCAGTTGCCACAATGCCAGCAGCGGCATGGCCACGGCATGCGAAAGTCCATAACGATCCAATCGCTCGTTGGCGGTGCGACGCCAAAGGCGCGCAACATTGGTTATCACCTGGCCGATCGTTTCGCGGCTTCTGGATCGTTCATTTTCCATTGCCAATCGTTCGCATACAATCTATTTGAATGCAATTGATACCAGCGAGGCGACGAAGTCGATCCTTCCATCTGTCCGCCAGGTGTCCGTTCTCAGTGTGAGGAATCGGCGTTCGCCGACCCTTTTAGGTGTTTTCGTATGTCCGTTGCTTTTAGCGCAGTGCCCTCAGCTTCCACTCCCGCAAATCCGCGTTCGCGCGTCATCCTGGCGAGCCTGATAGGCACCACGATCGAATTCTACGACTTCTATGTCTACGCCACGGCTGCCGTGCTGGTGTTTCCTCACCTGTTCTTCCCGGCCGGCAATGAGACGACGGCGCTTCTCGCTTCCTTTGCCGTGTTCGGCGCGGCGATGATTGCGCGCCCGCTCGGCGCGATCTTCTTCGGCCATCTGGGCGACCGGCGCGGCCGCAAGATCACGCTGGTTGGCGCGCTGCTCACCATGGGGCTGGCGACATTCCTGATCGGCCTGCTCCCAACCTACTCGAGCGCCGGATGGCTGGCGCCTGCCCTGCTGGTGGTGTTGCGCCTCGCTCAGGGTTTTGCTCTCGGCGGAGAGTGGAGCGGCGCCGCACTGGTGGCGACGGAGAACGCGCCGAAGGGAAAGCGCGCGGTGTACGGCACTTTCCCCCAACTAGGCGCGCCGATCGGCTTCATCATCGCCAACGGCCTGTTCCTGATCATTGCCGCCGCGATGCCCTCGGACGATCCTTCGCGGCCGTCGATGGCGTTCCTTTCGTGGGGATGGCGCATCCCGTTCCTGTTTTCGGTGGTCATGGTGGCCATCGGTCTGTGGGTCCGGCTCAACCTGGTCGAGAGCGCGGCATTCGACAATACGGTGCGCACTGGCCAGGTCAGAAAGCTCCCGCTGGCTTCGGCGGTCAAGACGCATTGGAGAGAGCTCATACTCGGCACTTTCTACATGCTCGCCACCTATGTGCTGTTCTACCTGATGACGACGTTTTCGTTGAGCTACGGCCGCGCGGCGCCCTCGGCGGCGGTGCCGGGCCTCGGCTACAGCTACACGACCTTCGTGCTGATGATGATCATCGGCGTTGTCTTCTTCGGCGTCTTCACCATGGTTTCCGGCCCGTGGGCCGACCGCTGGGGCCGCCGCCGTACGCTGATCTGGATCACCCTGGCGATCGCGGCTTTCGGCCTGCTGTGGGTGCCGATGCTTCATGCCGGTACCGTCGGCGTCATGGCGTGGCTCATCGTCGGCTTCAGCCTGATGGGCATGACCTTCGGCCCGATGGGAGCGCTGCTGCCCGAGCTGTTTCCAGCCAATGTTCGCTACACCGGCTCGGGTATCTCCTACAATGTATCCTCGATCCTCGGCGCGGCCGTGGCGCCATTCATCGCGGTAGCCCTCTGGAGCGCCGGAGGCGGACCTTTCTGGGTCGGCGTTTATCTGTCGGCCATGGCGGTGCTCACCCTGATCTCCTTGTTGATCGGGAATGAGACGAAGGATGTCGACATCAACAATTAGGTTCAAGGAGCTTTCCAGGCCCGCCTGGGAGGAGCGGGCCTAAGAGCTGAAGCACAATGACGCTCCCTTCCTGGCAAGACTGGCTGTTTTCGATCAAGGCGTTCACCACGTCGATGCTGGCGCTCTATATCGCGCTATCGTTCGACCTGCCGCGCCCTTACTGGGCCATGGCCGCCGTCTACGTCGTGGCCAATCCGCTCGCCGGCGCGACCTCTTCCAAGGGACTCTATCGCGCGCTCGGTACACTGATCGGTGCGTCGGCGTCCGTCCTCTTCCTGCCGATGTTCGTCAATTCGCCGCTGCTGCTGAGCATGGTCGTGGCGTTGTGGACTGGGGGGTTGCTTTATCTTTCGATGCTGGACCGGACGCCGCGCAGCTATGTCTTCATGCTGGCCGGCTATTCGCTTCCGCTGATCGCGCTGCCGGCGGTCGATGCGCCCCAGACGATCTTCGATATCGCCTCGGCCCGCAGCCAGGAGATCATCCTTGGCATCGTTTGCGCCAGCGTGGTCGCGCAATTGCTGTTCCCGATCGGGCTGTCGTCGCTCTTGTCCTCGCGCATTTCCAACTGGCTTGGCGATGCCGCGGCATGGGCGGGCGAGATCCTGCGCGGCGAGGGCGCGCTTGCGGTAACCTTGCAGGCCCGGCAGAAGCTGGCATCGGACATTTCAGGGCTCGACATCCTCATCAGCCAGCTCGGATACGATGCCCATACGCGCGGCGTCACGCGACAGGCGGGACAGTTGCGCGGGCGGCTGATGTTGCTGCTTCCACTGCTGTCGTCGCTCGATGACCGCATCCATGGCCTGAAGTCGCAGGATCGGGCGATCCACGAGGAGTTCTTCATCCTTCTCGGTGATGTCGGAACCTGGCTCCAGGCGGTGGACGGTCCGGACCGCGCCGTTCTGTTCCGCTCCCGTATCGCTGATTTGCGGCCGCCCGCGCAGGCGGTCGATTGGGACAGCCTCATCCTCGACAGCGCCTTGGCCAGGCTGAGAGAGATCGTCGACGCCTGGCACGACTGCCTGGTGCTGAAAAAGCAGATCGCGACGGGAGATTCCCGGGGCGAAAGGCTCGCCTTCCGCCGTCGCCGCACCTTCTCGCGCACCCGCCATCACGACTACGGCATGTTGTTCTTCTATGCCGGTTCCGTGATCCTCGCCGTGCTGGCGGCCAGTGCTCTGTGGATTTATTCCGGCTGGGCGGAAGGCGCCGGATTCGTGCTGATGGTGGCGGTCGGCAGTTCATTCTTCGCCGCCGCCGATCGGCCGGCGCCGCTTCTCCTGTCGATGTTCGTCTGGTGCACGGTCAGCCTGGCGGTCACCGCCCTCTACCAGTTCGCCATCCTGCCGATGGTTCAAAGCTTCCCCTTGCTGGTTCTCGTGCTGGCGCCGCCTTTCCTCGTGCTCGGCACGCTCATTCCCAGACCTCAGCTCAGCATGCTGGCGATGCTGCTCACCGTGAACACCGCATCCTTCATCGCCCTCAGCGACCGGTTTTCCGCCGATTTCGTCTCGTTCGCCGGCGGCGGCCTCGCCGCCCTGGCGGGTGTGGGCTTCGCACTGGTGTGGACGCTGATGGTGCGGCCATTCGGCGGAGAGATCGCGGCCCAGCGACTGGTGCATGCCGGCTGGTCGGACCTTGCCCAACTCGCCGCCGGCGACCGCGTCGAGGACCAGCGCCGGCTCGCCGGCCGCATGCTCGATCGTCTCGGCCAGCTCGTGCCCAGGCTCGCGGGGACGGAGAACAAGGCGCTGTCGACGATCGATGGCTATGCGGAAATCAGGCTCGGCCTGAACATCGTGGAACTGCAGCGAATGCGCAACCGTCTCACACCCGACGAGAGGCGCGAGGTCGGCACCGTCCTGTCGGCCGTCGCCGAGCTGTTCAAGGAGCGCCTGCGCCTTGGCGCAGCCGTCACCGCGCCGCCGCGGCTGCTGGCGCGCATCGATCGCGCCCTCGCCACGGTCGCGGGCCGTCAGGCCACGCCGGCGCGGCGGTCGGCGGACGCGTTGGTCGGGGTGCGACGGGCGCTGTACCGGAACGCCGCGCCACCGATTTATTCGACAATGCCGGAGCCCATGCTGCTGGTGGCGGAGTAGATCGATCATGCAAAGCGATATCAGCATAGCCGGCGTCTATCTGCCGGGTCTCCTTGTCCTGATGCTGGCGGCCTTCGTCGTGGCGCGGATCGTCTGGCAAGTGCTGTCGTGGACAGGCCTCTATTCCTTCGTCTGGCACAGGGCGCTCTTCAATCTCGCGCTCTACATCCTCATCCTCGGGGCATTGTCCTCGCTTTCAAATCGGCTGTTGTCATGAAGTACCGCTTTCTGCGCCTTACCGGCAGGATCCTCGTCACCGCTATCGTCGTTGTCGTCGCTTGCGTCGCCGCCTGGAAGCTGTGGGACGACAACATGAATGCTCCATGGACGCGTGATGCGCATGTCCGCGCCGACGTCGTCGGCGTCACGCCTGACGTGTCGGGCCTGGTGGCCGAGGTCATGGTCAAGGACAACCAGGCGGTGAAGAAGGGCGATGCTCTTTTCCAGGTCGACCGCCAACGCTTCGCCGTGGCGCTCGCACAGGCGCAGGCGGTGGTGGAGGGGAAGCAGGCAACGCTCGACCAGGCCAAGCGAAACCTCGACCGGCTTCAGCGCCTGACCGCTTCGGCGGTCAGCGTCCAGCAGATCGAGGAAGCGCGGTCGGCGGTGGCCGAGGCGGAATCGGAAAGCCTGCAGGCCAGCGCGTCGCGCGACCTGGCGCAGCTCAATCTGGACCGTTCCAAAGTCCGGGCGCCGGTGAATGGCATCATCACCAATCTCAGCCTTCGCCCGGGAGACTATGTCGCCCCCGGCACGGCCACCATGGCGCTCGTCGACACCGACACGATGCGCATCGAGGGCTATTTCGAGGAGACGAAACTTCCGCGCATAGGGATCGGCGCCAAGGCATCCATCAGGCTGATGGGATGGCCAAACTCCTTGTCCGGCCATGTCGCAAGCATCGCGGCGGGAATCGCGGACCGCGAACGCAGCTCGGGCACGCTGCTGGCGGACATCAATCCGACCTTCACCTGGGTGCGGCTCGCGCAGCGCGTTCCCGTGCATATCGTGATCGACAGCGACGCGGCCACCACGGCGAGGCTGGTTGCCGGGACTTCCGCAACGGTGACCATCGATCGCGCTACGGCGCAATGAGGCGTCCGCCTCGCGCGGTGCGTCCACTACGTAGCCGTGATCACGGCAAGACGCGCTGATCAGCATCGGCATTCGCTTGCTGATGATGTTCACCATCCGGCTGGCCGAGCATGGTGGCCGGGCGTCCCGTGCTCACGGCGCGGAGACGACTCCGGTTTTGACATGCTTTGCCAAAATACGTCATGCTGGCTTTGAAAGGGGGCTGATATGAAGATCACGGATATGTCCTCCCTCGCCGAATCGAATTGCCATGGTCGTGAGATCGTTTGCCGGCGGGCGGCAGTGCTGACCGGCTTCGCTCGCTGCCGAAAAATTGTGCCAGGACCCATCTGTGAGAATAGTTCTAGGAACCTATCAGTTCGATGATGTTGGCGGCAGCGAGACCTATGCAATAACGATTGCCGAACAGTTCCTGAAGCTTGGCCACGACATCACGATCTATGTGAAGGCACCTGGGAAGATGGCTCAGGTGGCCAGGGAGCGTGCGATCAGGATTGCCACGGATCTCGAGCTGCCAACGCCCGATGTCGTGCTCAGCCAGGACGGCGTTGTCGCCTATGAGATGTCGGCCAGATGGCCAGAGGTTCCTCACGCTTTTATCTGCCACAGCCCGCTTTTCGAATTGCAGACGCCTCCGGCTGTTCCTGGCGTGGTCGGCGCGGTTGTTGTCATGAGCGAGCGATTTGAAGATCGACTTCGTGCCCTGGCCACGAAGCATCGGATTGTTCGCTTTCGCCAACCGATCGATGTGGACAGGCTGGCGCCCCGTGGCGCAGCCCGCAAACAGCCGAAGAAAGCGCTTTTGCTGGGGAATTATCTGCAAGGCGAGGCAAAGCGCTTTCTGGTCGACGCGTGGAGCGGCGCCGGGGTCGAGTTCACGCAGGTCGGCAGCCCCGCCGGCACCAATTCGGCCGACATTGTCCAAGCCATCGCGGAGGCCGATATCGTCGTGGGGAAGGCCCGGGCGATCCTGGATGCCATGTCCTGCGGTCGGCCTGCCTATGTGTACGACGTCTTTGGGATGGATGGCTGGGTAACTCCACAGGTCTATGAGGCGATGGAGGCCGACGCGTTCGCGGGGCTCGCTCTATCGCGCCCCTTTGATCCCGCACAACTGGTGACCGATCTAGCTGCCTATGATCCCCTCATGGGAATGGCGAATCGGAAACTGGTGATGATGCATCATCACGCTCGAATCCATGCCCAGCAGATGATCGATCTGTGTTCGGATCTGGCAAGGCCGACGGCAAGCCGGACCACGCCGAAGCTTGAGCTCTCGAGATTGGTGGCGTCGAACTGGAGGTCGGAATCCAAGTTGCTGTCTGCCCGGATAGCATTTGGGCCGGTGGCCGAGCGCGCCAAAAGGGCCGAGGATGAAGTCAGCCGACTTCGCGGCGAGAACGAACAATACCGCCGCACGCTCGAGCAACTGACGAGGGAGCTCAGCATCCCGACAGCAGGGGAAGAGCGAAACGAACTCCGGCTTCGGATGGCAGCGAAAATCGACCGGGACCTCGAGGTTGATCAGGGCAAGCTGTCCGAAGACACCACGGATGAACCGGGCGTGAAAATCCACATGTCCCAAATCAATCGCCGCGTCGTCATTGCGAAGATAAAGCGCCTGATACGCAAGCACTATCGAAGGCTGACAGAATGAACGAGTTGAAGAAGTCCGATCGCGCCCCTTACCTCATGTGCGCGGACGATGTTCAAATCGCGGACGACGTCTCCATAGGCGCCTATGTCGTTCTCTATCCCGGAACGCGATTGGGCCGCGGGGCCCGTATCGAGCATGGCGCCATAATAGGCAGGCCAAGCCAATCGAATCCTGGTTCGGTTGCCCAGCCAGCAGTTCAGCAGCCGACCGATATAGGCGAGAGAACAATCGTTGGCGCCTACGCCATCGTCTGCTCCGGGGCGATAACCGGCCCCGACGCCTATATCGGTGACCATGCCCTGATCCGCGAAGGCGCGCGTCTTGAGGGAAGAAGCAGCGTTGGTTTCTCCTGTACGGTGGGGAGCAAGTGCGTCATCGGAGAAAACACGAGAATCCAAGGGTTTTGCGGATTTCCGGCAGGGACCATTATCGAAAGCGACTGCGCCATCGGGCCCTACGTTGTCGCGCTCGCCACCACGTTCAGTCCCAAGGGAAGGACACCTGCCGGTCCCGTTGTCGTTCGGCAGGGTGTCCGTATCGGCAGCGCCGTCCAATTGATGCCCGGTGTGGAAATTGGTGCCGGCGCAACGGTGGGCGCCGCCTCGGTGGTCACGCGCAGCGTCCAGCCCGGCGTGACCGTGCGCGGAACCCCGGCATCTGCCAGTGTGACAAGAGACGGATGAAAGTGGCGGAGAGGGAGGGATTCGAACCCCCGATGGGCTTGCACCCATGCCGCATTTCGAGTGCGGTGCATTCGACCACTCTGCCACCTCTCCGCGGTCATGGTCGGCCGTTGCCGGCGCGGCGCACTAGATAACGGCTGAACGGGCAGGTTACAAGGCCAAATCCACCGATATTTGGCTTGCCGGACAAGCATGGGTTTCACGGGCGGCATTCGCCGCGCATCGGCCCGCCAGGGCATCGCCGATCTTGACGGTCATCGTGGCCGTCGCCGATTTCTCCAGCGCGCCACAGGCCTTGCCGCAAAGACCGCTGGCCGGCCGGCCGCCGCCAATAACAGGCCCGCCAACGAGTGTTGCCTTGACTCCCGCTCAACCTTCGGTTAGGGACAGCGCGCAATCAGCGTGGAGGGTTCTTCCGCGCCGCTTGTTTTTTGAACCCGCAGACTGACAAAAAGACGGCCGAACCGCCAGACGCGGTTCATCAAGGCCGACCGAACAGCGAAAGGCAAAAAATGTTCGCAGTCATTAAAACGGGCGGCAAGCAGTATCGCGTCGCCGCCAACGATCTCCTGAAGATCGAAAAAGTCGAAGCCAATGTCGGCGATATCGTCGAGATCGGCCACGTGCTCGCGCATGGCGAGGGCGAGAATGTCACGTTCGGCGCGCCGTTCGTCGACGGCGCCCTGGTTACCGCCGAAGTCGTCGAGCAGGGCAAGAACCGCACTGTCATCGCTTTCAAGAAGCGCCGCCGCCAGAATTCGCGCCGCAAGATCGGCCATCGCCAACTTTTGACCACCGTGCGGATCTCCGAGATCCTGCTGGGTGGCGCCAAGCCGACCAAGAAGGCGGCCGTGAAGGCGGAAGCCAAGGCTGAAGTCGCCGCCGAGGCCGCGCCGAAGGAAGCCAAGGCCAAGAAGGAAGCCAAGCCGGAGGCTGCCCCGAAGGACGAAGCGAAGGCCGAGACGGCCGCCGCGCCGCTGTTCAAGGCGCCGAAGGGCGAGCCGGACGACCTGACCGTGATCAAGGGCATCGGCCCGGTCGCCGCCAAGGATCTCGCCGAGCAGGGCATCATCACCTTCGCGCAGATGGCCAAGCTGACCGACAAGGACGTCGCCAAGATCGACGAGCACATGCCGTTCAGCGCCGACCAGATCAAGGACTGGCGCGAACAGGCCAAGGAACTGGCCAAGAAGTAATTTTTCCGGCGAAACATCAGCCGGATCGGACTTGAAACGGAACGCGAACGCGTTCATAAGGCCTTTTAGGCGCCTTGCGGCGCAACGGAGTTAGTTAGATGGCACACAAGAAAGCTGGCGGCTCGTCGCGCAACGGTCGCGACTCGCATTCCAAGCGTCTGGGCGTGAAGAAGTTCGGCGGCGAAGCCGTCATCCCGGGCAACATCATCATTCGTCAACGCGGCACCACCTGGCATCCCGGCGTCAATGTCGGCATGGGCACGGACCATACCCTTTTTGCGCTCGAATCCGGCGCCGTGACGTTCAACAAAAAAGCCAACGGCCGAACCTACGTATCGGTCAACCCGATTACCAAAGCCGCGGAGTAGCCGGTTCCGCACTAGAACACCGGCGCCCATCTCGGGAACCGGTGTCTGGCAAAACCAGGAAAAGGATCAGGGGAGATGGGTTTCCATCTCCCCTTTTTCTTGTGCCTGGAGGACGTTCAAATGGTTGCCGAAGCGGAAGACAGTGAAGACGAAAGTTACGCGATAGACTGCCCGGTGCTGGTCACCGAACGGCTGGTGATGCGGGCGCCGCGCGAAGAGGACATCGCGCAACTGGTCAAGCTTGCCGACAACCGTCATGTCGCCGAGATGCTGGCGCGCATGCCGCATCCCTATGGCGAGGACGAGGCGCGCGCCTTCCTCGCCATGACCAGGTCGCGCCGGGCCGGCATTGCCTATGCCCTGACGCTGGCCGGCACCGACACTTTCGTCGGCTGCGCGGGCTTGAACACCACCGATCGCGGGCTGGAGCTCGGCTACTGGATCGGCGAACCCCACTGGAAGCGGGGCTATGCCACCGAAGCCGCCCACGCACTGGTCGACCTTGCCTTCCAGAAGACCTCGATCCAGGTGCTGCATGCCTCGACGCGGGTCATCAATCCGGCCTCGCGCCGGGTGATCCACAAGTGCGGTTTCCAGTATGCGGGCCAAGGCATGCTGAACTCGATCGTCGCCGGCCAGGTGCCGGTCGAGCGCTACAGGCTGGACCGCAAGACGTGGACGAGCCTGCGCAACTGGGTGCATTTCTGATGCATGGCACCGGTGAGGCCAATGGTTGAGGACAGCAGCGATATTGAATCGGTCGAGATCGCGCCGCTAGCGCTTGGGCACATCGAAAGCTTTCATCACGCGCTCGATGTCGTTTCGCGTGAGCGAAAGTACTTGTCCTTTCTCGAGGCGCCGCCGCTGGATCAAGCCAGAAGATTTGTGATGGACCGAATCGCAAGGGGCGATCCAGGCTATGTAGCCGCCGTTCGTGGCGAGGTTGTCGGCTGGTGCGACATCACTCGCCATGATCGGCCCATACACGCTCATCGCGGCACGCTTGGGATGGGCATTGTCCCGCATTATCGCGGGCATGGCCTTGGACGGAAGCTCATCAATGCAACTGTGGCGCAGGCGCGCAAGGACGGCTTTGTCCGTATCGAGCTTTTCGTGCATTCCGACAATGCCCGCGCCATCGCGCTTTACGACAAGGTCGGATTTGTCAGGGAGGGCGTGCAGCGCGACGCGATCTATATCGATGGGGAATATCGCGATGCGATCGTGATGGCGATCGTCGAACGCGAAAACGCTGCGGGATGAGTGGTCATCAGCCCAGTTCGACCCACACGGGCAGGTGGTCCGAACCCGCTGCTTTCCGGTCGACCCACAGGCGCTTCAGCGACCGGGCAAGCGAGGCGCTGGTGAAGACATAGTCGATGCGCTTGTGGCGGCTGGCATTGGCAGGATCCTTGGGATCGACCCAGCTGACGAGATCGTCGCCGGCGACATCCAGGCGCACGGCGGCATCGACAGCGAAGTCGGCGGTCAGCGGCATACCGAACTCATGGTCCGGCCGGCCGGCGAGTTCGACATATTCGGGCGAGGCGGCCAGCATGTTGAAATCGCCCATGGCCACAAAGGCCTCGGGATGCGGCAGTTCCGGCAGGCCGATCTCGGCGACGCCGGACAGCGCGCCGCCTTCGAGCGCGTAGTTCAACAGGCGCCGGCGCAGGAACTGGATCTGGCTGGCGCGTTCCACGGGGCTGCGATGATCGAGATGGATGGAATAGAAACGGATGAAACCAAGCGATGTCTCGATCAGCGCTTCCAGCGCGCCGCGCTGGAAGTTCATCATCTCGAAGCTGCGGCTGCGCGGCAAAAGCAGGTTGCGCGACAGATGAATGGGCGTCTTGGACAACACCATATTGCCGAGCTGGAAGGTCGTGGTGATGGCGCGGCCGTTTTCGATGCGCGAACCGATATTGACCTCGAAATTGCTGCCATAGACGGCGAAATAGTCGGGCAGCGCCTCGCCGATCTCAGCGACCATGTCGCGGTTGCCGTTCCTGGGATTGTTGCGAGTGACCTCCTGCAGCGCGATCACGTCGGCGCCGCGTACCGCGTCGGCAATACGCGCGACATCGTAGTGCGCATCAAGGCCGATGCCGTACTGGATGTTGTAGGTTACAAGCTTCATACCGACATCTCTCAGGCCCACCCCGCGCGGCCATTGTCATAAAACGGCCTCGCCCTTCGCCGCACCTTGGTTTAGAGCAAGGCCCAAGGTTTAGAGCAATGCCGCAAGGCCAATAAAAGAAACTGCAATCCCATGAAATTTCTCGATCAAGCCAAGGTCTATGTCCGCTCCGGTGACGGGGGCGCCGGTTCGGTGTCGTTCCGGCGCGAGAAGTTCATCGAGTTCGGCGGGCCGGACGGCGGCGATGGCGGCCGTGGCGGCGACGTCTGGCTGGAAGCGGTCGACGGGCTGAACACGCTGATCGACTATCGCTACCAGCAGCATTTCAAGGCCAAGACCGGCGTCCACGGCATGGGCCGCAACATGACCGGCGCCAAGGGCGCCGACGTCACGTTGAAAGTGCCGGCCGGAACCCAGGTGTTCGAGGAAGACAATGAGACGCTGATCTGCGACCTTACCGTGGTCGGCCAGCGTTTCCTGCTTGCCAAGGGCGGCAATGGCGGCTTCGGCAACCAGCATTTCAAGACTTCGACCAACCAGGCGCCGCGCCGCGCCAATCCCGGCCTGCCGGGCGAGGAGCTCAACATCTGGCTGCGGCTGAAGCTGATCGCCGATGCCGGGCTGGTCGGACTGCCCAATGCCGGCAAGTCGACATTTCTCGCGGCCGTCACCGCGGCCAAGCCGAAGATCGCCGATTATCCCTTCACGACGCTGCATCCCGGCCTTGGTGTCGCCCGCATCGATGCGCGCGAATTTGTCATCGCCGACATTCCGGGCCTCATCGAAGGCGCGCATGAGGGCGTCGGCATTGGCGACCGTTTCCTCGGCCATGTCGAGCGCACGCGCGTGCTGCTGCATCTGGTTTCGGCCCAGGAGGAAAATCCTGGCAAGGCCTACAAGACCGTGCGCGCCGAATTGGAAGCCTATGGCCAGGGGCTGACCGACAAGGTCGAGATCCTGGCGCTCAGCCAGGTCGACACGCTCGATGCGGATGGGCGCAAGAAGAAGGTCGCCTCGCTGAAGCGCGCCGCCGGCCGCGCGCCGATGCTTCTGTCCGCCGTCACCGGCGAAGGTGTCGAAGCGGTACTGCGGGCGCTGATGGCGGTGATTGCCGAGGCGCGCGCGGAGGCTGCACCCGTGGTCGAGACGCGCTGGGAAAAGTAGTGCCATGCAGTCGCTGAAAAAATACCGGCGCATCACCGTCAAGATCGGCTCGGCGTTGCTGGTCGACCGCGCGAGCGGCCTGAAGCGCGACTGGCTGGCTTCGCTCGCCGACGACATCGCCGTGCTCGCCGAGGGCGGCGCCGAAATTCTCGTCGTGTCGTCCGGTGCCATCGCGCTTGGCCGCACCATCCTTGGCCTTGGCAAGCGCGCGCTGAAGCTCGAGGAGAGCCAGGCGGCTGCCGCCGTCGGCCAGATCGCGCTCGCCGGCGCCTGGTCGGATGCGCTCGGCAAGGGCAGCCTGAGGTCGGGCCAGATCCTTTTGACCCTTGGTGACACCGAGGAACGCCGGCGTTATCTCAATGCGCGGGCGACGATCTCGACGCTGCTCAAGATGAAGGCGGTGCCGGTCATCAACGAGAACGATACGGTTGCCACCTCCGAAATCCGCTATGGCGACAATGACCGGCTGGCCGCGCGGGTGGCGACAATGATGGGCGCGGATCTGCTGGTGCTGCTCTCCGATATAGACGGGCTCTACACCGCACCGCCGGCGCGCGATCCCCAGGCCAAATTCATCCCGGTGGTCGACCGCATCACACCCGACATCGAGGCGATGGCGGGAGCGGCCGCGTCCGAATTGTCGCGCGGCGGCATGCGCACCAAGCTCGATGCCGGCAAGATCGCCACCGCCGCAGGCACCGCCATGATCATTACTTCGGGCACGCGGCTGTCGCCGCTGATGGCGATCGAGCGCGGCGAGCGCGCGACCTTCTTCCGGCCCAGCGCCAATCCGGTCAAGGGCTACAAGACCTGGATCGCCGGCCAACTCGAACCGGCCGGCCGGCTGACGGTCGATGCCGGCGCCGTCGGCGCGCTCACGTTGGGCAAATCGCTGCTGCCCGCCGGCGTCAAGCTGGTCAGCGGCAATTTTTCGCGCGGCGATACGGTGGCGATCCTGTCGCCCGAGGGCCGCGAGATCGCGCGCGGACTGGTTGCCTACGATGCCGCCGATGCCGTAAGGATCGCTGGCCTGAAGACGGCCGAGATCGAAACCGTGCTCGGTTACGAAGCGCGTTCGGCGATGATCCACCGCGACGACCTCGTGGTGAGTCACGCCGGGGGCGACATAAGCGGAGGATAAGCCATGCTGAAGCTGCATGAAAAATCCGGGGATGACACCGTGGCGCTGATGGCCGATATCGGCCGCCGCGCCCGCGCCGCCGCCCGACCGCTGGCCATCGCAACCACCGACGCCAAGAACGCCGCGCTCCTTGCCATGGCCGACGCGATCGTCGCCCGGGAACAGGATATTCTCGACGCCAATGCCATCGATGTGTCGAATGGCCACGAGTCTGGGCTGTCCGCCTCCTTCATGGATCGGCTGAAGCTCAATCCGGCTCGCATCCGCGCTATGGCCGACGGCATCCGCGAAATCGCGGAACTCAAGGATCCGGTTGGCGATGTCATCGCCGCATGGCAGCGGCCGAACGGCCTGCAGATCGAGCGCGTGCGCACGCCGCTCGGAGTCGTCGGCGTCATCTATGAGAGCCGGCCGAACGTCACGGCCGATGCCGGCGCACTGTGCCTCAAGGCCGGCAATCCGGTGATCCTGCGCGGCGGCTCGGATTCGCTCAATTCGTCCGCTGCCATCCATGCCTGCCTGGTCGAAGGCCTGAAGGCCGCCGGCCTGCCTGAAGACGCCATCCAGCTTGTGCCGACAACCGACCGCGCCGCTGTCGGGGAGATGCTCAAGGGGCTTGGCGGTACGCTCGACGTCATCATCCCGCGCGGCGGCAAAAGCCTGGTCGGGCGGGTGCAGAGCGAGGCGCGCGTGCCGGTCTTTGCCCATCTCGAAGGCATCTGCCACCTCTACATCGACCGCTCGGCGGATCTCGACATGGCGGTGAAGATCGCCGTCAACGCCAAGATGCGGCGCACCGGCGTCTGTGGCGCGGCCGAGACGCTGTTGGTCGACCGCGCGGTGGCGTCCACCCATCTGGTGCCGATCCTCGACGCACTGCGCGCCGCCGGCTGCGAGATCCATGCCGATGCCGAAGTGCTGAAACTGTTTTTCGATGCCAAGCCGGCTGATGATGCCGACTGGGTGACGGAATATCTCGACGCCATCATCGCGGTGAAGCTGGTCGACGGCGTCAGCGGTGCGATCGAGCATATCGAGACCTTCTCCTCGCATCACACCGAGGCGATCATCGCCGAAGATGCGAAGGCGGTGGAGCGGTTCTTCAACGAGATCGACTCGGCCATCCTGCTGCACAACGCCTCGACGCAATTCGCCGATGGCGGCGAGTTCGGCATGGGCGCCGAGATCGGCATCGCCACCGGAAAGATGCATGCGCGCGGGCCGGTCGGCGTCGAGCAACTGACCTCCTTCAAATACCGCGTGCGCGGGTCGGGACAGGTGAGGCCTTGACGCTTTTCGTTGCTAGAGCCTGAGGCTATGCTGGCATCCTCCGAACCGGCGGTCCCCTCCCGTTACCTGAAGATGCCGCATGCCGAAAAGGGCCTCACCGTCGGCCTGTTCGGCGGCTCGTTCAACCCGCCGCATGCCGGTCATGCACTGGTCGCCGAGATTGCGCTCAGGCGCCTGGCGCTCGACCAGCTGTGGTGGATGGTCACGCCAGGCAATCCGTTGAAGAGCACGCGCGAGCTGGCGCCGCTGGCCGAGCGGCTGCAACTGTCGGAGCGGATCGCCAAGAACCCGAAAATCAAGGTCACCGCCTTCGAGGCGGCGCATCATGTGCGCTATACCGCCGACACGCTGGCCCTGGTCAAGGCGCGCAATCCGGGCGTCGACTTCGTCTGGATCATGGGCGCGGACAGTTTGCGCGACTTTCACCGTTGGCAGCGCTGGCGCGAAATCGTGCTGACCTTCCCGATCGCGGTCATCGACCGTCCGGGCGCGACGCTGTCGTTCCTGTCGTCGGTCGTCGCCAAGACCTTCGACTATGCCCGCATCGACGAAGGCGACGCGCCGCGGCTCGCCCGCATGAAGGCGCCGGCCTGGACCTTCATCCACGGCCCGCGCTCGTCGCTGTCGTCGAGCGCGATCCGGAAGATGGCAAAGGGGTGATTGGTCCAGCATCACCGACAGCGCTCAATAGTAAGTGAGCGATCCGGCAGCGTTCGCTGCTATCGCAACCCTGACATTGACGGGCTACGGCGCCTCTGCCATCAAAGACGAGTTCGTCGGCGATACAGTTGATCGCGTGCGAGCGCTGTCTACATCAATTTTTATCTCTTTAATTTTTACCTCTTTTCGGCGGGGGAAGTTGTTGTGAGAATTAGTTTCGGCAAAAGGTATGGGGGCTTGGCGCACGGGTTGGACTGCCCTTGTCATAGTCCGCTTGCACTCAACCTCTTCGATCGATTGAACAGAGACATTTCACGCCGCTCTGTTCTTTCCGGTATCGCCGGGATGTTCGGTGTTTCGGCGCTCGGCCTTGCATCCCCATCCTTCGCGCAGGCAGCGGGTAAGCCGATCCTGCTCAGCAATGCCAGGATCTTCGACGGCCAGGCAAGCAAGCTCATCGAAGGCAAGTCTGTCCTTATCGACGGGAAGACGATCAAGGCTCTGCTTGGCGCCAGCGAAACGGTTGCCGATGCCGAGGTTATCGACTGCGCAGGTGGCACGCTGATGCCGGGCATGATAGATGCCCACTGGCATGCCTTGCTTGCCGGTATCTCGCAGGTCGCGGCCATGACAGCCGACGTCCCTTACGTCCATCTCGTCGCCGCGCAGGAGGCCGAGCGGACAGTGTTGCGCGGCTTCACGACGGTTCGTGATGTCGGTGGTCCGTCATTTGCTTTGAAGCGCGCCATCGATGAAGGGCGACTGGTGGGTCCCCGCATCTATCCTTCCGGCGCCATGATCTCGCAAACTTCGGGGCATGGCGACTTCCGCATGCGCACGGATTTGCCGCGCACGCCGCAAAGCAACGCAAGCCTGGCGGAAGAGGCTGGCATCGCCGAGATCGCCGATGGTGAGGCGGAAGTCCTGCGCCGTGTACGCGAGCAGCTCATGCTGGGGGCGAGCCAGATCAAGATCATGGGCGGGGGAGGCGTCGCCTCGCCGTACGACCCGATCGATGTTGTGCAATACACTGAAGCCGAGATGAAGGCTGCCGTATCCGCGGCGGCAGACTGGGGCACCTATGTGTGCATCCACGCCTATACGCCCGCCGCCGTGCAGCGTGCGGTCGCCAGCGGTGTGAAGTCGATCGAGCATGGCCAACTCGCCGACGAGGAGACCGCCAAGCGCATAGCCGATGCAGATGCGTGGTGGAGCATCCAGCCCTTCCTTGCCGACGAGGATGCCAACACCTACGCCTTGCCGGAACAGCGCGCGCAGCAGCAGACAATCGCCGAAGGTACGGCGCGGGCCGTCGAGCTTGGGCGCAAATACAAAATCAAGATGGCCCTGGGTACGGATATCCTGTTCAACCCGAAAGGCACCTCGACACAGGGAAAGCAACTCGCCAAGTTCAGCCGGTGGTATGAAAATGTCGATGTGTTGCGGCTGCTGACCAGCGGCAATGCCGAGCTTGCCGGCCTTTCCGGCCCGCGCAATCCGTACCCCGGAAAACTCGGACGCATCGAACCCGACGCCTATGCCGACGTGCTCATCGTCGACGGCAATCCGCTCGAGGACATTTCCCTCATCGCAAATCCGGATCGGACGTTGAAGCTCATCATGAAGGATGGGCGCATCCACAAGAACACGCTGGGGGGATGATCTTGAGAGCAATCCTTGGGATAGGCATGCTTGCCGTCTCCGCCTTCGTTTCCATGGAAGCAAGGGCGGCTGACGTGCTTGCGGGAAGCGCCGATACGACCGCGGATGGCGAAAAGAACTGGGCCCTGCAGGTCACGCCCTATCTCTGGGCGGCGGGCATCAACGGCGACATATCGCCTTTCCGCAGGGCACCGACCATTGGTGTCGACAAATCATTCTCGGACGTCATGAATGATTTGAACATCGGCGGCTTCATCAATGTATGGGGGCGCTACGACCGCTTGGTCTTCTCCGCCGACGCCATGTATGTCGACACGACAGACGAGAAAGCAACTGGCCCGCTTCCGCCCCTGCCCCCGCCATTGCCGCAAATCCCCAGCATCAGCGGCAGCGTGGACACCAAGGAATTCACATCGACACTGCAGGCCGGCTATCGTGTCTACGACAGTCCAGCCTTCACCCTGGATGCGCTGGGCGGTGTTCGCTTGTGGCATATCTCCAACCGGGTGACCGTGCAGGCGGCAGGATTGTCGGGCAGCTACAAGGAAAGCTTTGGATGGGCTGATCCGGTCGTTGGCGCGCGCGCCTTTCTCAGGATGACGGACAAACTCTCGGCGCAGGTTCAGGCGGATGTCGGCGGCTTCAACGTCGGGTCCAAAACCACCTGGCAGGTGCTGGCAACCGCCAACTACATCATAAACGACCATCTTTCCGTCTCGGGTGGCTACAAAGTACTCAGTGTCGACTACGAGTCCGGCGGTCACGTCTTCGATTCTCGATTGTCTGGGCCGGTGCTGGGGGTGACCTGGCGATTCTAATGATCCGTGCCCAATCGATGACGATGTCAGGCCCCCCGATGAATGCGACCCAATCCGATGGGTTGTCTGAAGGCCGTGTACATCGATCATGATCGTGCTCAACGGTGTACGGGCCGAACGACCACGCTGCACGGTGCGATCCACCTTGGAGTATTCGTCGTGTTCCTTTGATTGCAGCCGTGCCGTAAAGATCTAGATATCCAATTGACGTACTGCACAGGAGTTTGGCCGGCAAAGCGTCGTTTCAAGCACCGTGAAGCGGCTGCCGCCGCTGCCATGTCGCTTTTATTGCTCCCTTGGCAGGGTTTCCCAGGCAATCCTGAGCAGACATGCCGATTCTCGATGAAAACCGCACCGAAACCGACCGCGGGCATGGCAGTGCGCCCACGCCGCTGATCGCGATTGCCAGCGTCATCGTGTCGATGGCGCTGATCGCCATCGGCAACGGGCTGATGTTCGCCTACATCCCGGTCCGGCTCGGCGTCGAGGGTTTCGATCCGACCTGGGCCGGGCTGATCATAACCGGCCTGTCGGCCGGCGGCCTCGCCGGCTGCATCCTCACCGGACCACTGGTGCGCAGAGTCGGCCATGCCCGCGCCTTCATGGTGCTGTCGGCGCTGATCGCGCTGGCCAATGCCGCCGTCGGCGCCGGGCCGTATCCGGTTTTGTGGATCGCCGCCCGTGCCCTTTACGGCTTTGCCATATGCGGCCTGTTCATCGTCGCGCAGAGCTGGCTGAACGATGCGGTCGCCAATGCGATACGTGGCAGGGTGATGGCCTTTTTCTACGTCGCCTACGTCGCCGGGCTGGGTGTCGGCTATGCGACGCTGGCGCTGGTCGATATCAAAACGGCGGACGCGCCGCTGATCGGCATCGTCTTCACCGCTCTGTCGATCCTGCCCGTCGGCATGACGCGGCTGGCGCAGCCACCCGCTCCGCAGGCGGCCTCGGTGGCGCTGCGCCGCGCCTGGCGGATCTCGCCGGTCGGTGTTGCCGGCATGCTGGCGGTCGGCGGGCTGTCCATGTCGATTGCGGGTTTCGCGCCGATCCATGCGACGGCCAAGGGTTACAGCCAGGCCGATGTGGCGCTGCTGCTTTCGGTGATGCCGCTCGGCACGCTGATCCTGCAGCTTCCCTTCGGCTGGATTTCCGACCGCACCGACCGCCGTTACGTGCTGATCGGAGCGTCCGCGCTAGCTGCGGCGGCCGGCATGTTCGCGCTCGGTTTCGACGGCGGCGCGCTGCCGGCGCTGCTGGTGATCTATATCTTGTGGGACGGCGCCTCGGAATCGATCTATTCGCTGTCCAGCGCGCATGCCGCCGACCGTGCCGGCAAGGACGACATGGTGACGCTGTCCAGCTCGCTCTTGTTTGCCTGGTCGCTGGCCGGTTTTGTGGTGCCGGGCATCGTGACGGCGCTGTCGGCCGTCTTCGGCACGCAAGCCTTCATCTATGTGGCAATCGTCATTGCCTGTGCTTTCTGCCTTTTCGTGCTGTTGCGTGTGTTCACCACACAGGCCGTGCCTGCCACTGAGACCGGCAGCTTCGCACCGATGACGGCGCAGGCGCCGCTGCCGGTCGAACTCGCCTATGCGCCGGACGAGCCCGCAGGCCGGGCCAAGGACTGAAGGCTGTTTGTCTCGCCGCAACGCCGGGCGGAAACCGCTCCGGATTGCCGCGATTGCTTACTGCTTGCGAGCTTCGGGCGCCGGCGCTTCCGGTGGCGGCAGCGGAATGGAAATACCCTCGCTGTCGAAAGCCTGCTTGGCGCGTTTCGTCATGTCGATATTCGTGGAGAAGTAGTCGGCCGCCGAGGTCCAGTAGCGCAAGGTAAGCGAAACGGTCGTGTCGCCGAGGCTTGCCACGAAGGCGATCGGCGCCGGTTCGCGACGGATGCGTTTCTCGGCGCCGGCAATGGCAAGCAATGTCTTCTGGGCGCCGTCGATGTCGTTCCACGAGCCGATACTCAGGCTGATATCGGCGCGGCGCACGCCATTGCGCGAGAAATTGCGCACCGGCTGGTTCCACAGCGTCGAATTGGGCGCCAGTATGTAGAGGCCGTCGGCGGTCCTGAGCTTGGTGGCGAACAGGCCGATTTCCTCGACCGAACCGGCAATGGAACCGACCTCGACGGATTCGCCGATGCGGAACGGCCGCAGCGCCAGGAGCATGATGCCGGCGGCGATGTTCTGCAGCGTACCTTGCAGCGCCAGCCCGATGGCGAGGCCGATGGCGCCGATGGCGGCGATGATCGAGGCGGTCTGCACGCCGAACTGGCCGAGCACCATGATGACGACGAGGATCAGGATGGCGTAGCGAACGATCTTGGAAAAGAAATGCCGCAACGTCGCATCGAAACCGTGGATATGACCCAGGCCGGCAAAGATCGAACGCTCGGCGAGGCCTGCGACGATGTAACCGACCACCAGGAGGATGACGGCGCCGATGGCGGAGAAGGAATAGGAGACGATCAGCGTGCTGAGCTGCGCGAGGCCGGCCTGAACGGTGAGAAGGGTGTCTTGCGGGTCGATCGGCATGGCGTGATTCCGGTTGGTCGGTCAGCCGATAACCGCCGCGCGACGCCTGGGTTCCGATCTTTTTTGCGTGCCGCATGGAACAAGCGGGCAATCGGCGAGTTCGCGTGAGTCGGGGCTGCGTCTTGAAACTGCAACGGAACTCTGCCTATCTAAGTGGTGTCACCTGCTTTTGGGGGTGATTTGGTTGTTCTTGCTGCGAAAGGAAATACACTGAGAACAGCACTGCGGAAGAAGGCCGATATCATGCCTTCGCCGGCCGGGATCAGCGTAGACGACGCCGTGTCCCGCGCCATCAAGACAGTCCTTGCCAGTCTGGAAGACTCCAAGGCCGAAAATATTGTCTCAATCGACATTCAGGGGAAATCGAGCCTCGGCGACTATATGGTTGTCGCGTCGGGCCGATCGCACCGTCATGTCTCGGCTGTCGCCGACCATCTCCTCAAGGCGCTCAAGGATGCCGGCCTCGGCACGGCGCGCGTCGAGGGGCTCTCCGGTGCCGACTGGGTCCTGATCGATTCGGGCGATATCATCGTCCACGTCTTCCGCCCCGAAGTCCGCGAATTCTACAATCTCGAAAAGATGTGGCAGGCGCCGGATCTCGAGGAAGAGACCCTTCACTAAGCTGCTTCGTGTCGTTGCCCGGAAGTCGGATTTCGCCTTTGGGTGACGTGCATTAACGGCTTATAGAGGCGGGATGAAGATTTCAGTTCATGCCGTGGGCCGAATGAAAGCCGGCCCCGAGAGGGAATTGGCCGACCGCTATTTCGAGCGCTTCGCCAAGAGCGGACCCGCGGTCGGGCTCGAATTCTCCGGGGTCACCGAGATTGCCGAGGGTCGCGCGCAAAGCGCCAGCGAACGCCAACGTGACGAGAGCTCGAGGCTGCTGGCGCAGTTGCAGCCGGGCACGGCCCTTATCCTGCTCGATGAACGCGGCAAGAGCCTTTCCTCGCAGGATTTCGCCGATCGCATCGGACAGTTGCGCGATGGCGGGCGCAAGGCGCTGGTACTCGCCATAGGCGGCGCCGATGGTCACGACTCGTCGCTGCGCGGCCAAGCCGATCTGGTGCTGTCGTTCGGTGCGCTGACCTGGCCGCATCAGCTGGTTCGGGTGATGGTGGGGGAGCAGCTCTACAGGGTGGCGACGATCCTTTCCGGCCACCCCTATCACAGATCCTGAAAGCTCCCGAATCGCACCGAATTCCGCCCCAATGCCGCGCGAGATCGGGCTGGGAGACTATCTTTCCATGTGCATGCCGTTATCCCAGTACAACCGCGCGGTTTTGGGCGACAGGCGTTAACATGGTTGATGGTTCGTTAACGAAGCCGCGGATAGAGTCGACCGGGAATGTCTGAAGGCTGGAAATCGACACCGGGCTCAACAAGGGGCTCATCAACCGGGCGCTTCGGGCGCGCGCGTTGCGGCATCGCGGCGGCGGCGATCCTTTTGTCGCTCCACGCGGCGCGGGCCGAGAACACGCTCGACATGGCGCCTGATCCGGACCAGAGCCGCGCCGAGTACGAGCAGGTTTCCAAGGAAATAACGCTGTCGTCGGAACGGCTGGCCAAGCTTGCCGCCGATATCGCTGCGGTCAAGAAGGACCATGCCTCGATCACCGCCGCGCTGATCCAGTCGGCGATGACCGAGCAGAAGCTTGGCCAGGACATCGAGGATATCGGCGCCAAGCTGGAGGGGCTGAAGGGCCAGCAACAGAAGATCCGCGCGTCGCTTGTGGCGCGGCGCGACGTGCTGGCCGAAGTGCTGGGCGCGTTGCAGCGCATGGGACTCAACCCGCCGCCGGCGATTCTGGTCAAGCCGGAGGACGCGCTGTCGTCGGTGCGCAGCGCCATCCTGCTCGGCGCCGTGGTGCCGGAATTGCGCCAGCAGACCGACCGCCTGCTGGCCGACCTCAAGGAGCAGACCCGGGTGACGGCTTCGATCGAGGCCGAGCGGGCGCGGCTGACGGAAGCGGTCGGCGAGCAGGTGGCGGAAAAGAAGCGGCTCGGCATGCTGCTCGAAGCCAAGCAGAAGCTCGAGGCCGATACGCAGGCGCAAATGGCGGCCGAACAACAGCGTTCAGAGCAACTGGCGGCCAAGGCCTCCAGCCTGAAGGACCTGATCGCCTCGCTCGAAGCGCAGGCCGACAAGACCCGCAAGGCCGCTGATGCCGCCAAGGTGGCCGCCGCGGGCCAAGCGGGTGACGATAAGACGGGCGGCGACACAACGGCATCGCTGGCGGCAATCCCTGTCCCCGAAGGCAACCGGCTCACCGCGACGGCCCCGTTCTCGGCGCTGCAGGGGCAGATCGCGCTGCCGGTCACCGGCCGCATCAAGCGCCGTTTCGGCGCCGATGACGGTAACGGCGCAGTGATGCTTGGCGACATGCTTGCGACACAATCGGGAGCCATCGTTACCGCGCCGGCGGATGGGAATGTGCTTTATGCGGGGCCGTTTCGCTCCTATGGTCAACTCTTGATCCTGAATGCCGGCGACGGTTATCATGTCGTTCTGGCGGGGATGAGCAGAATCAGCGTCGTGACTGGCCAGTCGGTGCTCGCAGGAGAGCCGGTCGGCGCGATGGGAGAGGCCCGGGTGGCAAGCACCTCGGTTTCGAAGAATGCAAATGCCACGCCGGAACTCTATGTCGAGTTCCGCAAGGATGGAAAACCCGTCGATCCGGCCCCATGGTGGGCGGACCGTTTTTCTGGAAGGACGTGAAATGATGCGGAAACTGTCGCTTCTGTTTGCCGGTGCGCTGATGGGCGCGTCCGCCATGAGCCTTGTCTATGGTGCTCCTGGCTCGTCGGCAAACGCTGCGGGGTCGGAGACCTACAAGCAGCTGGCGATCTTCGGTGACATCTTCGAGCGGGTCCGGGCGCAATATGTCACGCCGCCCGACGACAAGTCGCTGGTCGAGAACGCCATCAACGGCATGCTTTCCTCGCTCGATCCGCACTCTTCCTACATGAACGCCGAACAGGCGCAGGATATGCGCGTGCAGACCAAGGGCGAGTTCGGCGGCCTCGGCATTGAGGTCACCATGGAGAACGACCTGGTCAAGGTGATCACGCCGATCGACGACACGCCTGCCGCCAAGGCCGGCGTGCTGGCCGGCGACTACATCGCCAAGATCGACGGCGAAGAGGTCCGCGGCCTGACGCTCAACGACGCGGTCGACAAGATGCGCGGCCTGGTCAACACGCCGATCAAGCTCACCATCCTGCGCCAGGGCGCGGACAAGCCGATCGAGCTGACGGTGGTGCGCGACATCATCAAGGTCAAGGCGGTCAAGTTCCGGGTCGAGAACGACATCGGCTACATGAAGATCACTTCCTTCACCGAAAAGACCTATGACGACCTCGAGAACGCCATCGACACGATCAAGAAGCAGGTGCCGGACGACAAGCTGAAGGGCTATGTGCTCGACCTGCGCCTCAATCCGGGTGGTCTGCTCGACCAGGCGGTGAGCGTGTCCGACGCCTTCCTGAAGCGCGGCGAGATCGTCTCGACGCGCGGTCGCGATCCCAAGGACGTCACCCGCTTCGATGCCAAGCCGAAGCAGACCGATGACATCAACGGCAAGCCGATGATCGTGCTCGTCAATGGCGGCTCGGCCAGCGCTTCCGAAATCGTTGCCGGCGCGCTGCAGGATCTGCGCCGCGTCACCGTGGTCGGCACGCAGTCCTTCGGCAAGGGGTCGGTGCAGACCATCATTCCGCTCGGCGAGAATGGCGCGCTCCGGCTGACGACGGCGCTCTATTACACGCCGTCGGGCAAGTCGATCCAGGGCAAGGGCATCACGCCCGACATCAAGGTCGACCAGCCTCTACCGCCGGAACTGCAGGGCAGGGACCTGACGCGCGGCGAATCCGACCTCAAAGGCCATATCAAGGGCGCCGATGAGAGCTCGACGGGCTCGGGCTCGGCAGCCTATGTGCCGCCGGATCCGAAGGACGATCTGCAACTGATCTTCGCCGAGCAGTTGCTGCGCGGCGAGAAGACCGATCCGGCCTTCCCGCCCAATCCGGAAAAGGCCGTGCTCAACCAGTAAAATTCACGGCCAGCAACAGTCTGGCCGCCTGAACGAAGCAATGCGATGCTGCCGGGGCCGAAAGGTTCCGGCAGTTTGATTCGGGGGCAAGGCGAGGCCCCCAGATATGGCGCCAGGGGTGCGCCGGGGTTGATGAATTTGCGCTTGTCTTGCCGAAGGGGTCGCTTTCGGAACCATGCGCTCCGGGGACAGGGCTTGGCTGATATCGGCAAGGACATTGAACGCCCGCTTGGACAGACCGTCCGGACGCCGCGCGCCGCCGGCAAGGTCAGCGTGGGCATTGTCGCGGCGAGCATTGTCGTGCTGGCGGTGGTCGGCGTTTCGGCCGCGATCGCGCTCCGGGACAAGCCGTTTCGCAAGCCGCAAGAGGTCGCCATTTCGACGCCGAAAGTGACGGCGGCCGAGCCCGCCGCCGCGCCATCCGCCCTGGCCCCCGTCGCGTCGTCAAAGGTTGAAACGCCAGCCAAGACCGGTGGTCCCCAGATCATCCATGTGCAGAAGGAGGAGGGCGATGGTCCGCCGCAGGCAGCCATCGTCATTCGCGACCCTTCGAGCATCGGGCAGAACCTGAAGATCGCGCATCTTCCCGACAGGGCGCTGATCGAAGCCAGCGATACCGGACCCTTGCCGATACGCTCCGCCGACGGAAGGCGGCCGTTCGATGTCTATGCGCGGCCATGGTCCGGCGCGCGCGGGGCGCGGGTGGCGATCGTCATTGGCGGGCTTGCCGTCTCCCAGACCGGCACCCAGGCGGCGATCGCCAAGCTGCCGCCGGAAGTGACGCTGGCCTTCGCGCCGCAAGGCAACAGCATCGGCCGCTGGATGCAGGCCGCCCGACAGAGCGGCCACGAGATCGTCATGCAGGTGCCGCTCGAACCGTTCGACTATCCCAACGTCAATCCCGGCCGCAACACGCTGATGGTGGCGGCGAGCGCCGAAGAGAACCTGAAGAACCTGCACTGGGCGCTGTCGCGAACGACGAACTATACCGGTGTCATGAACTATATGGGCGCGCGTTTCTCCGCCGATACGGCGGCGATGGAGCCTTTCATGGCCGAACTCGGCAAACGCGGGCTTGCCTATATCGACGATGGCTCGTCGGCGCGCAGCCTGGCGCCCGACCTGGCGCTGAAGGACGGCGTGCCCTTCGTCGCCGGCGACACCGCGATCGACGCGGTGCAGGATCGGGGCTCCATCCTGAAGAAGCTGGACAGTCTCGAAGCCACCGCGCGGGCCAAGGGAACCGCCGTCGGCATTGGCTCGGCCTTCGACCTGACCGTCGACACCGTCTCATCCTGGATTGCCGAGGCCAAGAAGCGCGGCATCGAGATCGTGCCGATTTCAGCGGTGGCGATAGACCCGCAAAAAGGCTAGCCACGCCTGGCCGCGAACCTCTCGGAGCACAGATAATGGCGAAGACGAAAAAGGTCGACCGCGAAACGCTACCCTACCGTCCCTGTGTCGGACTGATGATCCTCAATGGCGAAGGCCTGGTCTGGGTCGGGCATCGTATCGTCGAACCCGACAGCGAATTCGCAGGCGCGACGCGGCTCTGGCAGATGCCGCAAGGCGGCATCGACAAGGGCGAGGAGCCGCTGCAGGCCGCGGAGCGGGAGCTCTATGAGGAAACCGGCATGCGCGGCGTCTCGCTGCTCGCCGAGGCACCGGGGTGGATAAACTACGATCTGCCGGACCATCTGGTCGGTATCGCCTTCAAAGGGCGCTATCGCGGCCAGACTCAGAAATGGTTCGCCTTCCGCTTCCATGGCGATGTCAGCGAGATCCAGATCAATCCGCCGCCGGGCGGCCACACCGCCGAATTCGACAAATGGTCGTGGCGGCCGATGCGAGATCTGCCCGACCTGATCGTGCCGTTCAAGCGCAAGGTCTATGAAGACGTGGTGGCGGCGTTCCGGCACCTCGTGCCATAGCTGGACGGATGGCTGCAATGGTTCGAAGGGCCGCAGTTGCCGCGCCGGCCCAGCGGTCCTATTGATGCTTATCCGCCACAAGGAGGGTCGCCATGAACGACGCCCCCATAAAATTGCCGCCCGAGGACGTTGTTGCCATAAGCGAAGCGGCGGCCGGAGCAATCCTGACCATTGATCTCGATGCGATCCGCGAAAACTACCGGCGTCTGAAGACAAGGCTGGGCGGCGTGCGCTGCGCCGGCGTGGCCAAGGCCGATGCCTATGGTCTCGGTGCCGCGCAGGTGGCACTGGCCTTGATGAAAGAAGGCTGCGACATCTTCTTCGTCGCGCTGCTGGCCGAAGGCATCGCGCTGCGCGAGGTGGTTGGGAGCGAACCGGAAATCTACGTGCTGAATGGACTGCCGCCGGGTTCCGAGCCGGAAGCGGTGGCGGCCGGCCTGTGCGCGGTGATCAACAGCGGTGTGCAGTTGAAAGCCTGGAGCGCGGCCGCGAGCGACGCCAGGCGCCGGCTTCCGGCCGCCATCCAGGTCGACAGCGGCATGTCGCGGCTTGGCATGGCGCCAGCCGAGGTCGAGGCGGTGGCCAAGGATACCAGCGCGCTCGATGGAATCGACGTCAGATATGTGATGAGCCATCTGGCTTGCGCCGACGAGCCGCGCCATCCGGCCAACGAAGAACAGCGGCTGGCTTTCGAGCGGCTGCGCGCCATGCTGCCCGAGGTGCCTGCTTCGCTCGCCAACTCCTCCGGCATCTTTCTTGGTCAGCGCTATCACTATGATCTCGCCCGGCCGGGCGCGGCGCTCTACGGCATCAATCCGAGGCCAGGCGCGCCCAATCCAATGCTGCCCGTGGTGCGGCTGCAGGCCAAGGTGGCGCAGACGCGCCGGGTCGAAAAAGGCACTGGTATCGGCTACGGTCACACCTACTACGCGGACGGTCCGTTGAGCCTGGCGACGATTTCGTTCGGCTATGCGGATGGCTGGCTGCGACGTTCCGCTTCGGCAGCCTGGTTCGAAGGGATACGCTTGCCTTTCCTTGGGCGCGTGTCGATGGATTCGATCATTCTCGACATTTCCGCCCTGCCGCCCGGCAGATTGCGCGAGGGTGATCTCGTCGAGCTGCTGGGTCCTTCGCAGAGCGTCGACGATGCCGCCGGCCATGCCGGCACCATCGGCTATGAAATCCTGGCCAGTCTTGGTCCCCGCTTTCACCGGCACTATGTCGGCGGTTGAGCGGTTTGGCCACGCTTGACAAGCGGGCGCCTGTCGGCAAGGTTCGGGGCATGAGCAACCTCGCTTACATCAGAACCTTGTTCAGGGTCTGCCCGATCGCGGGATCGTAGCCCCGGCGCGGCCGCCTTTTGGCGTCCGTCCGTACCGGGGCATCCATACATCCAAAATCGCCATCAAGCCGTCCAGCCTTTTGCCGCTGGCGGCTTTTCGCAGCGCCGCCAGTGCGGCGGCAAGCGCGCATTCGTTCGACGCGCCGATCCATGAGGTTTGCCATGAAACATGCTACGGGACTGCGTCCAAGCAGCCAGATACTGATCAGCGACACCGACCATGACAGGTTGACCGGCCTGGCGAGAGCCTTGCTCGACCGTGCCCCCGAGACGGCCGAGGAACTGCTTTCGGAAATGGACCGGGCCGTCATCACGGACGCGGCGGCGATGCCGGCCGGCGTGGTGCGCATGGGTTCAATCGTAACGGTCCGCGCCGAGGGCGGCGATACCCAGCGCATCATGCTGGTCTATCCCGGCGAAGCCGACATTGCCGAAAACAGAATTTCGGTGCTGACGCCGATGGGAACGGCGCTCATCGGAGCGGCGATCGGGCAGGCGGTGTGCTGGAGCAGTCGGGGCGGCCGGGAACTGTCGGTGACCATCGAAGCCGTCGACTCGCCGGCCTCCGGCCAGCAGCGGCGCTGATCGTGGAGGCGGTGATGACGAGCACGAATTGCTGCCTGACGACGAAGGACTTCGCCGTCCTCGAAGTCATGCTGGAGCGCCGGCGGGCATTCGCGGATCCGATCGTGCACATGCTTGAACACAAGCTTTCAAGCGCCGATGTCGTCCCGATCGATTCGGTCGGCCCTGATATCGTTACGCTGAACAGCAGGGTGGTGTTCAGCGTCGATGCCGGTCACACCGAGACGCGCACCCTGGTGCAGAACGAGGTGCGCGGACCGGTCGGCTCGAGCCTGTCGGTGGCAACCAGGCGCGGGCTCTGCATGCTTGGCATGGCGCAAGGCCAAACGGCTTCGATCGAGCACGCCGATGGCCGGCGGGAGTCGATCCTGATCAAGGCCGTGCTTTACCAACCGGAGGCTGCCCGGCGCGCGGTCAGGCAGAAAGACCGGCGACCGCACGGGCTCACTCTCGTCTATAGCGCCGCAGCCGATTGGCGGCCTCTTGGCGAGACGGCCGGAATGCGGCAGACAGAAGACGACGACCCCGGTCCCTCGGCGGCGTGAATGGGCCACAGCGCAGGGTTCTCGAAAATCGGCATCGATTTTCACCTGGGATCATGCGCAAATCGAGAAATGCGGTCGCGGCCACTGGCGTCCTGGGGACGCGCGGCGCGGCAAGGAGTGAACGATGAAGATCATGGTATTGGGCAGTGGCGTCATCGGGGTGACCACGGCCTACTATCTCGCCGAGGCCGGCCATGAGGTGACGGTGGTCGACCGCCAGAAAGGCCCGGCACTGGAAACCAGCTTTGCCAATGCCGGCGAGATTTCGCCCGGCTATGCCTCGCCCTGGGCCGGGCCCGGCATTCCGCTCAAGGCGATCAAATGGCTGTTGATGAAGCATGGTCCGCTGGTGGTGCGGCCGGCTTTCGATCCGTATATGTGGACCTGGCTGGTCAAGATGCTGCGCAACTGCACGGCCGAGCGCTATGCGGTCAACAAATCGCGCATGGTGCCGCTGGCCGAATACAGCCGCGACACGCTGAAGGCGTTGCGCGAGGCGACCGGCATCACTTACGACGAGCGGACCCAGGGCACGCTGCAGTTGTTCCGCACGCAAAAGCAGCTTGACGGCACCGCGGGCGATGTCGATGTGCTGAAGAAATATGGCGTGCCCTACGAGATCCTCGACCCGGACGGCTGCATCGCGGCGGAACCGGCGCTGGCCGGCGTGCGCGAGAAATTCGTCGGAGGGCTGCGGCTGCCGCATGACGAGACCGGCGACTGCAAGATGTTCACCGACAAATTGACGGAACTCTGCGTGGCGCGCGGCGTGAAGTTCGAGTACGACACGACGATATACCGCGTCATCCGCAGCCGCAACCGCATCGCCAACCTCAGCACCAGCAAGGGTTTCAAGGCCTCCGACGCCTATGTGATGGCGCTGGGCAGCTATTCGGCGGGCTTCATGCGCCGGATGAAGCGGTCGATCCCGGTCTATCCGGTGAAGGGCTATTCGATCACCGTGCCGATCAAGGATGCCGACTTGGCGCCTGTGTCGACCGTGATGGACGAAACCTACAAGGTGGCGATCACCCGGCTGGGCGACCGCATCCGCGTCGGCGGCACGGCCGAGATCTCGGGCTTCGACCTCAGGCTGCATGAATCGCGGCGCCGCACGCTCGAACATTCGGTCGGCGATCTCTTTCCAGGCGCCGGCGCCATGCGCGAGGCGACCTTCTGGTGCGGCCTGCGGCCGATGACGCCGGATGGGCCACCGCTGATCGGCCGCACCGAGCTTTCCAATCTCTATCTCAACACCGGCCATGGCACGCTCGGCTGGACCATGGCCTGCGGCTCGGCCAAGGTGCTTGCCGACATCATGTCGAACCGGGTGCCCGACATCGACGCCCGTGCCCTGGCGCAGGAACGCTACCTGAAATAGGAGCGGCGCGTCCTCTTGGGTGGATGCAATTCCGTACGGAAAACCGCTTTACGCTTTTCCTGGAATTGCATCAGAACGCCTGCCTGACCCAGGCCTCGTCGAACAGCAGCCGGTAGGCCCAGGGGATCGTCACCTCGGTGGAAACCGGGTTCGAGTGGGCGAGATAGTCGTCGTAGATCGGCTTCATCCTGACGTAGAAGGCGGGATCGAGCACCATCATGCCGTTCTCCGAATCGTGGAAGAAGCTGCGGTTGTTGAGGTTGACCGAGGAGATGGCGACCAGCCTTTCGTCGATCATCATGATCTTGGAATGCAGCACCACGTCGGGCGCCTTGAATTCGCGGATATTGATGCGGTCGCCATATTTCTCGACGAACAGCTTGTTGAGCGCGGTGAGGAACTTGCCGCCAATATCGCCCTTGAGATCGATGCGGCCGACAATGTCGATCTTGACGCCGCGGGCGAGTGCCCGGTCAAAGGCGTGGGCGAGGCTCGGCGTCAGATTGAGATAGGGGTTGACGATCTGGATATGGTGCTGGGCGGCATCGACCAGCTCGACGAAATAGTCCTCCAGAGCATGGCCGTCCTCGTAGGGCACGGAAATGAAATGCCGGGCGTTGCCCAGGGGGCGGCCATCGGCGCGAACCGGGATGGAGAAGGGGCGCGCAAGATTGGTGTCGGCGTCGCGCTGCCACACGGTCGACAGGTGCGCGGCAAGCGTCTCGACCGTCGGCCTGTCGGCGAACTCGATGTCGAAGTCGCTCCAGTTCGAATAGTAGTTCAGCGAAAAGCCGTCGGTCTTGCCGTATTGCTCAAGGTTCGGATAGCGCGACAGGTCGATCGGCTGGTGGAACAGGAAGCCGTCATGGATGTTGCGGCCGCCGATGATGACGCGCGAGCGCGCGGGGTCCTGCGCCAGCGCCGCCAACATCTTGATGTGAAGGACCTTGTGCAGTTGTGAAATCTGCTCGTCGATCGGCGCGCCATGATCGGCGCGCCAGCGGTATTCCTGCAACTGGACGTTAGGGAACTCGGCCGCCAGGCGGTGCAGCATGGCATCGTCCTTGTCGCGTTCCAGCACATCGGTGACCATGATGCGCACCTTGGTGCCAAGGGCCGCATGATGGCGAATCAGCCGTTCGATGATGCGGCCGGAAAAGTCCGCCTTGAATTCCAGCGAGGACAGATAGATCAGCTTCAGCCTTGGCGCCCTGGAGAAATCGAGCGGCAGTTCCGGGTCGCCCTTGTCTATTGCCGCATCGGACAGCGGCGCGCCCATCAGCGCCTCGACCTTGGCGTTGAAGCCCTCGCGCGACTTGCGCAGCAGCTTGGGTGCGCCGATCGGCATGGCGCAGGTCTGCGACAGCCAGCGGCTGGCATAGAAGGCGCGCTCAAGCGCGTCGAGGCCGGCGCTGTCGGGAACCGGGCAACGCTGGTAGCGGCTGTCGAAGCTGGCGAGCGCCGGATCGGCGGTCTCTTCGCGCCGGATGGTGAGCGGTGCGCCTGCCGGGTCAAGGCTGGAACGGATCCTCGCCGTGCAGCGGCTCAGGCTGTCGCCGGGAAACAGGCTGACCGCATCGTCCTCGCCCGACAGGCGAAAGCGGAATTCCGCGCCGGCGGCGATGGTGCGGGAGGCTCCGGCGGTCCGGATCGCCAATGCGCCGTCGCAGGTGCCCTCGATGTCGGCAGGCTGCTTGCCGGCCTGGCGTACGACGATTTCGGTGCTGCGTGCCTGCAGGCCGGAGAAATCGAAAGTCTTGGGTGCCGAGGCGCGCGCAGCCGCATCGATGTAGAGCGTCTGCCGCGAGACCCGCCAGCGTCCGGCGAAATGGCCTTCGCCGCTGCCGCCACCGGCTGGCCGCAGATGCGCCTTGGCGACTGGTCCGGCGAGTTGCTGCAGCGTCGAATAGGTCGCCTGGAAGTCGCGATTTTGGACATCGCGGCGGTTGCGCCCGAAAGGGCCGGTGCCGTTGGCGCGATCCATGGCGCCAAGCTGGTTGTGGGCGAGCAGTGCCAGGAACCGTCTTTCATAGTCGTTGGTGCCGGCATCGCCGAAAAACCGCGACGCTGCCACCTGCGGCCCGGGCGTGCTGGCCGACAGCGAGGGCCGTGTGCAGGCCTCCTGGCCAGGCAGGAGGTCGCAGGCATCGCGGCTTGCGCCGGCGCAGCCGGCAAGGGCGATGAGCACCAGTCCGAACACGGCAGGGAGGGCGGATGCGCGGCGGTTCACCCGGCGGCTCCGGCCTTCATGGCGCTCAACTGCGCCGGGTCGCGCGGCGGCATGAAGCCTTGCGGAAAAACCTTGCAGGCCGGGATGGCGAAAGTGGCGATCAGCAGTTCCGCCTCGCCGCGCATTTTTCGCGGCGCCGTCTTGTCGTCGCGGATTGCCCTGGCCGAGGCGACAAGCGCGCCGTCGCAGTCGCAATGATTGTGGCGGGCGATATAGCAGGCGTCATGGGTCTGGCATACCGCATCGAGGCGGTCGACCGGCCGGGCCGACAGATCGCCGGTGCGGGTGCCGGGGCCGCAGTAATTGCCGATGACGAAGGGCGAGGGGCGGGCCATGACGTAGCGGATCGGTTTGGGCAATTCGGCTTCCGGCACCTTCGTCCATGGATTGGCGCATGCGGAAACCAAAAGCAGCGGGAGGATGGCAAGAACGGCTCGCATTTTTATCCGCGCCAGCTTTCTGAACGATTTTCCCACCCGGTGGCCCTGCCTAGTGGCCGACGACCGCATGCCTGATGCCACACTGGTCGGTTTTATGGCAAGGAAAAGGCGGCGTGTGTTGGCGGGCAGTGATATTGTCGCTGCGATACAATCTTCCTGAAGGGCCCACAAACCCGACAGGCATTTGGGGGACAAACAACGATGCGGATCTACCCTCTCGTTACGATGGTAGGACTTCTTTGCTGCGTTGCAGGAGCCAATGCTGCCGACAAGACCGTTCATGACCGAAACAACGGGGTTTCGCTGACCTTTCCCGAGGAGTGGATCAATGAGCCGCTTTCCGACGAGGGGATTTTGATGAGTGTAAAATCCAGCGATCAGGGGCTTACCTGTATGGTCTCCGGCTCTCTCTACAGCCCATCGGGTTCGCCGCCCGATCCGCGCAAGTTCATCGAGGATTGGTCGATGGATACGTGGAAGTGGATGATAGGTAGATCATACAGCACAGCCAATTTCAGCAATGACAAGCTTGCAAAGTTTCCGGACGGCTACCCCGTGCGGCTTGCCGATCTGGACTTTACGGTTATCGACAAGGATAGGACCCTGTATGGCCATTCCAGGTTTGCGTTTTCGGTGCGAGGAGTGCGCTACGGCTATGTCAACTGCGCGGTGATGAGCCAGAGCGCCGAGCAGGTGAAGCAGATGTGGGCGCCAATGGCGGACAAGGCTGAGCGTGTGGTGAATTCTTTCGTTCTCGACCCGACTTGAACAGCGCACTGCGATTGCCGGTTTGCCGAAAATTAGCTGAACAAGCCCCGTTCCCGCTCAACCGCCTTGGTGATGAAGCTGGCGACAATCTGGATGCGGCGCAGCGGCCTGACCGATTCGTGATAGACCAGCCAGTAGGCGCGGCGGATGGGCGCTACCACATCGACGGCCACCAGTTCCGGCATCGAACGCGCGACGAAGGTGTGCAGGATGCCGATGCCGGCGCCCGAGCGCACCGCTTCGGCCTGGCCGAGCGCGGACGAAATGGCGAAGCTGGTGCGCCAGTCCGCGCTGAACTCGGCCGCGTAGTCGAGCGATGGGCTGACAATGAGATCCGGAACATAACCGATGAGCGTGTGCTGGCCGAGTTCGGCGGCGGTCCTGGGCAGACCATTGGCGTCGGCATAGGCCCGCGACGCAAACAGGCCGAGCGAGTAGTCGACCAGCTTTCCGGCCACCAGCCGGCCCTCCGTCGGCCGCTCGACGGTGATGGCGATGTCGGCCTCGCGCCGGGACAGGGAGAAGGAACGCGGCACCGGCACGAGCTGGATCGTCAGTTCGCGATGCAGTGCGGTCAGTTCGCCGAGACGTCTGGCCAGGAAGGCGACGCCGAAGCCGTCGGGTGCTCCGATGCGCACCGTGCCCGAGACGTCGTCCTCGCCGGCAATGGTCGAACGCGCGGCGATCATGTCGCCCTCCATGCGCTCGGCAATATCGAGGAAGCGCTCGCCGGCGGGCGTCAGTTCGCTGCCGGTGGTCAGGCGGCGAAAGAGTTTTGTACGCAGCGCGTCTTCGAGCGCGGCGATGCGGCGCGACACGGTGGCGTGGTTGAGTTCCAGCCGCCTGGCGGCGCCAAGGATCTGGCCGGCGCGGGCGACGGCGAGGAAGATGCGGACGTCATCCCAGTTCATGGGAATCCTTCAGGAGATATGTTGTGACCACTATTTGCGAGAATTGATGCGCGCTCGTCAATCGATATCTAATTTTCGCACAACGGTTGCGTTCTCCCTCGCGTTGCCTTCGACCCCGCAAAGGCGGACAATACAGCATCACAAACCCAGGGAGAGAAATCATGATCGAATACGGTCATTTCATCGGCGGCAAGCGTGTCGCCGGCACCAGCGGCCGCAAGCAGGATGTCATGCAGCCCATGGACGGCTCCGTGCGCGGCACGGTGGCGCTGGCCTCGCAGGCGGAACTGCGCGCGGCGGTCGAGGATGCCAAGGCGGCGCAGCCGAAATGGGCCGCCACCAACCCGCAGCGCCGCGTGCGCGTGCTGATGAAATTCCTCGAACTGGTCGCCCGCGACTATGACGAACTGGCCGACATACTGGCGCGCGAGCACGGCAAGACGATCGCCGACGCCAAGGGTGACATCCAGCGCGGCCTCGAAGTGGTGGAAGTCTGCATCGGCGCGCCGCATATGATGAAGGGCGAGTTCACCGATGGCGCCGGCCCCGGCATCGATGTCTACTCGATGCGCCAGCCGCTCGGCGTCGTCGCCGGCATCACGCCGTTCAACTTCCCGGCGATGATCCCGCTGTGGAAGATCGCGCCTGCGATTGCATGCGGCAATGCCTTCATCCTGAAGCCGTCCGAGCGTGACCCGGGCGTGCCGATCCGCATCGCCGAATTGTTCCTCGAGGCTGGCCTGCCGGCAGGCATCCTCAACGTCGTCAACGGCGACAAGGAAGTCGTCGACGCCATCCTCGACGATCCCGACATCAAGGCCGTCGGCTTCGTCGGCTCGACGCCGATCGCCCACTACATCTATTCGCGCGGCACGGCCGCCGGCAAGCGCGTGCAGTGCTTCGGCGGCGCCAAGAACCACATGATCATCATGCCCGACGCCGACATGGATCAGACCGTCGACGCGCTGATCGGCGCCGGTTACGGCTCGGCCGGCGAGCGCTGCATGGCGATCTCGGTGGCGGTTCCGGTCGGCAACGACACCGCCAACCGGCTGATGGAGAAGCTGGTTCCGCGTGTCGAGAGCCTGAAGGTCGGCCCGTCGACGGATTCGGCCGCCGATTTCGGCCCGCTGGTGACGGCGCAGGCGCTGGAGCGCGTGAAGGGTTATGTCGACACCGGTGTCAAGGAAGGCGCCAAGCTGGTCGTCGACGGCCGCGGCTTCAAGATGCAGGGCTACGAGAACGGCTACTATATGGGCGGCTGCCTGTTCGACAACGTCACGGCAGACATGCGCATCTACAAGGAAGAAATCTTCGGGCCGGTGCTCTCGGTGGTGCGCGCCCCGACCTATGAGAGCGCGATCAAGCTCGCCAACGACCACGAAATGGGCAATGGCGTCGCCATCTTCACCCGCGACGGCGACGCCGCGCGTGACTTTGCCTCGCGCGTCCAGGTCGGCATGGTCGGCGTCAACGTGCCGATCCCGGTGCCGATCGCCTATTACACGTTCGGCGGCTGGAAGGCGTCTTCCTTCGGCGACCTCAACCAGCATGGTGCCGATGCCTTCCGCTTCTACACCAAGACCAAGACGGTGACCTCGCGCTGGCCGTCCGGCATCAAGGACGGTGCGGAATTCGTCATCCCGACGATGAACTGATCGGGAAACGTTCCAAACAAAAAGAGGCGGCTCATCCCGCCTCTTTTTGTTTTTGTCGTTCGCTTGCCTCCTTCAGACCGTCGGTATGGTGCCGCCGTCGATGACGTATTCGGCGCCGTGGATTGCCGAAGCGCGGTCCGAGACAAGGAATGCCACAAGTTCCGCAACCTCCTGCGGCCATGCCGGCCGGCCGATCGGGATGCCGCCCAGCGCATCCATGATGCCCTGGCGGGCGGTTGCCTCATCCGAGCCCGAGTGGGATGCCAGCCGCTTCACCATGGCTTCCGATGCGCTGGTGTGGATCCAGCCCGGGGCCACGCTGTTGACCCGGATGCCTTTCGGGCCGAGTTCCTTGGATAGCACCTTGCTGTAGGTTGAAAGGGCTGCCTTGGCCGCCGCATAGGCGATGGTGGATTCGTGCAGCGGCAGGCGGCGCTGGATCGACGATATGTGGATGATCACGCCTGCGCCTTGCTCGATCATGCCGGGAATCAGCAAGCGATCGAGCCGCACCGCCGCCAGCAGATTGAGGCTGAGCTCGTCCTGCCAGAGCTGATCGGTCAGTCCGGCAAATCCGCCGCCGGGGCTTTTCGAACCGCCGACGCTGTGCACGATGATGTCGATGCCGCCAAGCTGCTTCATTATGGCCGCGGCCACTGTCTCGGTACCCGCCAAAGTACTCACATCGGCCTGCACGAACAGCTCTTGCGATGATGCTTCGGTCGCTGAGCGGGCAGTGGTAATAACGATCGCGCCTGCCGCCGAAAGCCTGCGCACGATGGCTTCGCCGGCGCCCTTGGTACCGCCGGTGACCAGAACGCGCTTGCCGGCAAATTCCCGGTCGTCGAACGCAAATTTCTGAACGATGGTCATGCGCCGATCTCCAGCCGCGTGATCCGGTCGCCGGCCAGCGTGAAGGCATAATGGAGCGTCGCGGGGCTGCCCGGGAAATTGCCTGACACGATGCCGGCGATCCGCCATGCATCGCCATGGACCGTCGCGTCGGCGACCTCGACGGTCACCCGGTATTTGCGTGTCGTCTCCTCCATCCAACCGCGGATGGCGGCCAGACCCCGATGGGTTTTGCCTTCGTCCTTGACCGTGGCGTCCGATGCGAAGGGCGCCAGCATGGCGTCGATGTCATGCCTGTTCTTGGCGGCGAAATAGTTGGCCAGCGGCTGCGGAAGATTTGCGGTCATGGTGTCGTCTCCGGTGCGGGTTGCCGCCGCCGGCGGAGGCCGGCGGCGCTTGTGCGGCCTCTAAAATGAGATATGCTGGTGAAATGACAAGAACCGACGAAAAAGTAAGGTACTTACCTGAAAGTAAGGCTGGGCCTGAAAGTAAGGTTGAGCCCGAAAGTGAGCCCGAGACACTGACGCCGTTGTCGGCGGCCAGCGGCGTCGAGAATGTGCTGCGTATCCTCGAGGGCCGCTGGAAGCTGGTGATCCTGTTTCATCTATTCGGCGGCAAGGTGCTGCGCTTTTCCGACCTCGAACGGGCGATCCCGACAATCTCGCAGAAAATGCTGATCCAGCAGTTGCGGCAGATGGAGAGCGACGGCATCGTGCGCCGTATTGTGCACCACCAGGTGCCGCCCAAGGTCGAGTACTGCCTGACCGATTGGGGTCAGGCCCTGTGCCCGGCCCTCGACGCCTTGTTGAAATGGGCGGCACTCCGCGACCCGGCGGAAGCTTGACGGGGTCGTCGTCTGCATCGCGCCGCGAGCTCCGGAATGACGCTTGTTTTCGGATCGGGACCTCACCATATCGATTCCAGGGAATGGTAAAGTTCCCCGACGACAGACCGGAAACCAGAAGGAGTGACGTGATGAAGACGTCGAACCCGGCCTGGAGCGTTCCGGTGCATTGAGGCTGCCCCATGTGCCTCCCTTTGCCGGAACGCGAAGGCGAAGGAGGTGCCAAATGGCACACAAATTTTCGTTTCGATGGGTCAGGATAGCCGTCATCGGCGCCGCGCTCGCGCTGTCGGCGCTATCGGCGCAGGCGCAGTTTATCTGCGGCGGCCACAGCGACATCGTCGCGGGACTGGCGCAGGCCTTTCAACAAAAGCAGATCGGCTACGGTGTTGTCGGCCAAGCCGCCATTGTCGAGGTCTATGTTTCGGCGAGTGGGACCTGGTCCATGCTGGTGACCGATGTGAACGGCCGAAGCTGCATCTTCGCGACCGGCGATGGATGGGAGAATACCGCCATCAACGCCGCGCAAGGGATCTGATCGCCCGTTCAGCGCGTCGCCGCCGTCTCGGCATGGCCACGCAGGAGCGCCATCAGCCGCTTGGCATCCTTGGCCGCGGCCTCCTCATCGCCGTCGAGGATCGAGCGGATCAGCGCGACGTGATGCTCGGCTGACTCGGCCAGGCCCGTATCCGCCTTGTAGCGGAACCAGAAGCGGCGGCTGTGGGTCTGCAGGGGCGCGGCCAGACGGGCGGCGAACGGATTGTCGGCGGCCAGCGCCAGCGCTTCGTCGAGCGCCTTGTCGGCCTGGATGAAGGCAAGCACATTGCCTGATATGACCGCCTTCTGCATGGCCAGCGCCGCCTCGTGAAACAGATCGGCGGCCTCGCGGGTGACGAAGCGGGCGGCCGAGCGGGCAAGCACCACCTCGACGCCGCGCCGGGCGTCGAGAACGCGCAACCAGTCGCCGGGATGCAGCGGCGCGATCGCGATGCCGGCGCGTGGCCTGACGTCGAGCAGCCCTTCCCAGGCCAGTCGCTGGATCGCCTCGCGCACGGGCGTGCGGCCGAGCGCCAGCCTTTCGATGAGCGCGCCCTCGGTGACAAAGCTCGCCGGCGCCAGCTCCAGCGTGACGATCATATGCTCGAGCACACGGTAGGCCTTGGTCGCGGCCGGCTCGGGTGTCGATCCTGGTTCGATGGATATCAAAGGTGGTCTCCTGATATATCTAGAATATATCATAACAGATTCCGCATTGACAGCGGCTTTCTTAATAGATATACGACTGATATATCAGATGGAGAGATAGCTATGTGGACCGGAGTTTTCCCCGCAGTCACGACCAAATTCACCGCCGACGATCGGCTCGACCACGCCGAGATGGAGCGCTGCTTCAACCTGCAGATGGAGGCCGGCTGCGACGGCATAATCGTCTGCGGCTCGCTCGGCGAAGGGCCGATGCTGTCGCATGACGAGAAGATCGAGGTGCTGAAGACCGCGCAGAAAGTCGCCGGCAAGAAGCCCGTGCTGCTGACGGTCAACGAGGCGGGTACCCGCGAGGCGGCCAGCATCGCCAAGCGCGCCGCCAAGGAAGGCGCCAACGGCCTGATGGTGGTGCCGAGCCCGATCTACCACACCAACGCGGAAGAGACTGTCGCGGCGCTGCGCGCCGTCGCCGAAGCTGGCGACCTGCCGGTCATGATCTATTCCAACCGGCTTGCCTACCGTGTCGACGTCACCGTCGATCAGATGGAGGAGCTGGCATCGGACAAACGTTTTGTCGCCATCAAGGAATCCTCGGACGACATTCGCCGCTCGACAGAGATCATCAACCGCCTGGGCAGCCGCTACGACCTGTTCACCGGCGTCGACAATCTGGCCTTCGAGGCGCTGTCGGTCGGCGCCATTGGCTGGGTGGCCGGCCTGGTCACCGCCTTCCCGCGCGAGACCGTCGCCATCTATCAGCTGATGAAGCAGGGCCGCCGCGAGGAGGCACTCGCCATCTACCGCTGGTTCCGGCCGCTGCTCGACCTCGACGTCTCGACCTATCTGGTGCAGAACATCAAGCTCGCGGAAGTCTTCGCCATCAACACCAATGACCGTGTGCGCATGCCGCGCCAGCCCTTGTCGGGCGAGCGCCGCAAGGCGGTCGAGAAGATCGTCAAGGACGCTCTGGCGGTTCGTCCGAAGCTGCCGCAGTTCTGAGGGCTTTCTTCTCCCCGTTCACCGGGAGAAGATGGTCGCGGTCAGGGGAGAGGCAGCATCGACGTGCAGGGAAATTCCAAATCTCCAGACGAGGGGCGCCGCCCCTCATCGGCCCTTGGGGCGCCTTCTCCCCGTGAACGGGGGGAAGGGGAAGACATCGCCATCATCGGCGGCGGTATCATCGGCATTTGCGCGGCGGCCTTCCTTGCCGAGGCCGGGCGAAACGTAACGGTCTTCGACCGCACCGGCATCTGCGAGGAAACGAGTTCCGGCAATGCCGCCGCCCTTGCCTTCTCCGACGTGCTGCCGATGGCGCACAAGGGCATGATCAAGAATCTGCCGAAATGGCTGGCCGATCCGCTCGGCCCACTCAGCATTCCACCGGCCTACCTGCCGAAGCTGCTGCCCTGGCTGATCCGCTTCTGGCGCGCCGGCGCACCGGCGAAATACGAGGCCAGCCTCGCCGCCCAGGCCGGCCTGATGAAGCTCGCCGAAGCGGAATGGATGGGCTTGCTCGATCGTTCCGGTACAAGGCGCATGCTGCGCGAGGATGGCTCGCTCGAATTCTATGAAAGCGAAGCCGAGTTCCGCGCCTCGCTGCCGGGCTGGGCGGCGCGCGAACGTTTCGGCATCGGCTTCCGCCATGTCGAGGGCGAAAGTCTGGCGGATCTGCAGCCGGGCCTTTCACCGCGCTTCATCAAGGGCACCTTCGTGCCGGGCTGGAAGACGATCGCCGATCCAAAGCTGCTCGGCAAGGCGATTTGGGCTTACGCCGAGGCCAAGGGGGCCCGCTTTGAAATGGCGCGCATCGACCGGATAGCAACGGACCAGAATGGCGCGACACTGACACTGGCCGACGGCACCAGCCGGCAAGCCAGGCAGCTCGTCGTCGCCGCCGGCGCCTGGTCGCACCTCTTGGCGCGACAGCTCTGCGACCGCATCCCGCTGGAGACCGAGCGCGGCTACAATACGACCTTGCCGCGGAACGCCTTCGATGTGAGGCGGCAACTGATCTTCTCAGGCCATGGCTTCGTCATCACGCCGCTCGAAACGGGCCTGCGCGTTGGCGGGGCGGTCGAACTCGGCGGTATCGAGCGGCCGCCCAATTTCAACCGGTCGAAAGCGCTGTTGCGGAAGGCGCAGCAATTCCTGCCGGGGCTCAACCCGTCCGGCGGCCGCGAATGGATGGGGTTCCGGCCCTCACTGCCGGATTCGGTGCCTGTCATCGGCAAGGCGCCGGGAAGCCGGTCGGTTGTCTATGCCTTCGGCCATGGCCATCTCGGCCTGACGCAGGCGGCGGCGACCGGGCGGTTGATCCGGGAACTCGTCCTGGGGCAGACTCCGCAGGTTGATCTGGCCCCTTTCAGCCCACAACGGTTTTGATTTTCGAGGAGCGACATGGCCAAGAAATCCTTCTTCTGCATCGACGGCCACACTTGCGGCAATCCGGTGCGGCTGGTCGCCGGCGGCGGCCCGCTGCTTGCGGGCTCGACCATGATGGAAAGGCGCGCGCACTTCCTCGCCGAATATGACTGGATCCGCACCGGCCTGATGTTCGAGCCGCGCGGCCACGACGTGATGTCGGGTTCGATCCTCTATCCGCCGACGCGCGAGGATTGCGACATCGCGATCCTGTTCATCGAAACCTCCGGCTGCCTGCCGATGTGCGGCCACGGCACCATAGGCACGGTGACGATGGCGATCGAACACGGGCTGATCAAGCCGAAGACGCCAGGTGTGCTGAGGCTCGACACGCCGGCCGGCCTGGTCATCGCCGAATACAAACAGGTCGGCGAGTATGTCGAAGAGGTGCGCATCACCAACGTACCGTCGTTCCTACATGCCGAAGGCCTGACGGTCGAATGTCCCGGGCTCGGCGAGATCACCGTCGATGTCGCCTATGGCGGCAATTTCTACGCCATCGTGGAGCCGCAGAAGAACTTTCGCGACATGGCGGATTATTCGGCCGGCGATCTTATCGCCTGGAGCCCGGTGGTGCGGCAGCGGCTCAACGAGAAATACACCTTCGTGCATCCGGAAAACCCCGGCATCAACCGGCTCTCGCACATGCTGTGGACGGGCGAGCCGACGGTGGAAGGGGCCGATGCCCGCAATGCCGTCTTCTACGGCGACAAGGCGATAGACCGCTCACCGTGCGGCACGGGCACCTCGGCGCGCATGGCGCAGCTTCATGCCAAGGGCAAGCTGAAGGCCGGCGACGCCTTCGTGCATGAATCGATCATCGGTTCGCTGTTCAAGGGCAAGGTCGAAAAAGAGGTCACCGTGGCTGGCAAGCCGGCGATCATTCCCTCGATCGGCGGCTGGGCACGGATGACCGGACTGAACACGATCTTCATCGATGACCGGGATCCGTTCGCGCATGGTTTTGTTGTCAAGTAGGAGGAATCCTGCCCTTGCGGAAAGGTATGCGGCAAAAGAACGAACCATGTCAGGAACGCAACGATTCGTCCTATCACCTAATTTTGACGGCAGTTTCTTCGAAACGGAGCGCATTATACGTCTGAATCATCAAGGACATTGCGTTATGCCAATGATAGGGTCCGCGATAGTCCAGGGTCGGGTGCAAAGAATGGGCGGTCGGAACGACGTGAATCGGAAACACGCGGGGCGATCAAAAAAATCACGTTGCAATCCGGGCTCGAAACTTTACGACTAGGGGAAATACGAAAAGGGATGCGTCTGCATGGGCGACATTCCAGGGGAGCCATGTACACATGCAGTACTTTGTCCAGCAGCTTATCAACGGGCTGACGCTGGGATCGATCTATGGGCTGATCGCGATCGGCTACACGATGGTCTACGGCATCATTGGCATGATCAACTTCGCCCATGGCGACATTTTCATGGTGGGCGCCTTCACGGCGCTGATCGTCTTCCTCATCCTCGGCGCGCTGTTTTATTCGGTGCCCGTGGTCATCGCGCTGCTGGTCATGATGATCGTGGCGATGCTGCTCACCAGCCTCTATAACTGGACGATCGAGAAGGTGGCCTACAGGCCGCTGCGCGGTTCGTTCCGGCTGGCGCCGCTGATCACCGCCATCGGCATGTCGATCGCACTGTCGAACTTCGTCCAGGTCACGCAAGGCCCGCGCAACAAGCCGATTCCGCCGATGGTCAGCCAGGTCTATAACATCAACGGCGTCAGCGTTTCGCTCAAGCAGATCATCATCGTCGTCGTCACGGCGCTGCTTCTGGTGCTGTTCTGGTACCTGGTCAACAGGACCTCGCTTGGCCGCGCCCAGCGGGCCTGCGAGCAGGACCGCAAGATGGCCGCGCTGCTCGGCATCGATGTCGACCGCACAATCTCGATCACCTTCATCATGGGCGCGGCCCTTGCCGCCGTCGCCGGCACGCTGTTCCTGATGTATTACGGCGTCATCGCCTTCTCCGACGGCTTCGTCCCAGGGGTGAAGGCGTTCACCGCGGCGGTGCTTGGCGGCATAGGCTCGCTTCCCGGTGCCGTGCTCGGCGGGTTGCTGATCGGCTTCATCGAGAGCATGTGGTCGGCCTATTTCTCGATCGACTACAAGGACGTGGCGGCGTTCTCGATCCTGGCCATCGTGCTGATCTTCCTGCCTTCCGGCATATTGGGCCGGCCAGAAGTCGAAAAGGTCTGAGACCATGGCCGTGACCGTTTCTCCCGACCGCGACACCGTCGCCAACCCCGTGGCGCGCGCATTGCGCGAGGCCTTGTATGCTGGCGCCATCGCGCTTGGCCTGTTCGTGCTGTTCATCGGGCTCAGAACCGACCAGAACATGTCCAACGAACTGGTCGTCGTGCAGCGCTGGGGCCTGCTCGCCGCCGTGGTCATCGCGACCGCGGTCGGACGCTTTCTCTACGTTGCCTACGGCCAACCCTTCATGGCCAACCAGAAGATCGCCAACGTAGCCACCGGCCTGTTGCCGGCCAGCGTGGCGTCGCGTTTCTTCACGCTGCCGGCCTTCATCGGGGCCATCGTCGCGGCGGTGCTGTTGTTCGTGTTCAACAACTCGCTCGCCGGATGGGTGGGAGCGGAACCGGCGGGCTACCTGCAATTCCTGCGCGCCCTGGCGGTCATTTATGTGCTGGCCTGCGTGATCTACTATTTCCGCGGCTTCATCCATGCCAACTTCACCAAGCTCGGCATTGCCGCGCTGGTGCTCTACCCGATTCTTGTCGTCGCCGTGCTGTCGCTCATGTCGTGGTCTGTCGCCACCGGGCTGCAGGGCTCGCTGAAATGGGTCGACAATTTCGGCATCCAGATCCTGATCTATGTGATGCTGGCCTGGGGACTGAACATCGTCGTCGGCCTCGCCGGCCTGCTCGACCTCGGCTACGTCGCCTTCTACGCGGTCGGCGCTTACGCCTACGCGCTGCTCGCCACGCATTTCGGCCTGTCGTTCTGGATCCTGCTGCCGGCCGCGGGCGCCATGGCGGCGCTGTGGGGGGTGCTGCTCGGCTTTCCGGTGCTGCGCCTGCGCGGCGACTACCTGGCGATCGTCACGCTCGCCTTCGGTGAGATCATCCGCCTGGTGCTGATCAACTGGCGCGACGTGACCAATGGCTCGGCCGGCATCTCCGGCATTCCGAAAGTCACCTTCTTCGGCCTGATGACCTTCAACGTTTCGGACCCCAACTACATCGCCAAGGTTCTGCACCTCGCGACCTCGAGCGCCTACTACAAGATATTCCTCTACTACCTGATCCTGGCGCTGGCGCTGCTCACCGCCTTCGTCACGATCCGCCTGCGGCGCATGCCTGTCGGCCGTGCCTGGGAAGCGCTGCGCGAGGACGAGATCGCCTGCCGCTCGCTCGGCATCAACACGACGACGACCAAGCTGACGGCGTTTGCCACCGGCGCCATGTTCGGCGGGTTCGCCGGCTCGTTCTTCGCCGCACGGCAAGGTTTCGTCAGCCCCGAATCCTTCGTCTTCCTGGAATCGGCCATCATCCTGGCCATCGTCGTGCTCGGCGGCATGGGGTCGCTGGTCGGCATCGCGGTCGCCGCGATGGTGATGATCGGCGGCACCGAGGCACTGCGCGAACTCGACTTCCTCAAGCAGGTCTTCGGGCCTGATTTCACCCCGGAACTCTACCGCATGCTTCTGTTCGGCATGGCCATGGTCATCGTCATGCTGTGGAAGCCGCGCGGTTTCGTCGGCAGTCGTGAACCAACCGCCTTCCTCAAGGAGCGAAGGGCTGTCTCAAGCTCCTTCACCAAGGAGGGCCACGGCTGATGAATGCGACCACGCAAATGAAAGAAGCCATCCTGCAGGTCGATCATCTGTCGATGAAGTTCGGCGGCCTGGTCGCCATCGGCGACCTGTCCTTCACCGCCAGGCGCGGCGAGATCACGGCACTAATCGGCCCCAACGGTGCCGGCAAGACCACCGTGTTCAACTGCATCACCGGCTTCTACAAGCCGTCGGAAGGCATGATCACGCTCAACCGCGCCGACGGTTCGAGCTATCTGCTCGAACGGTTGCCCAACCATCAGATCCCGGCGCGCGCCAAGGTGGCGCGTACCTTCCAGAACATCCGCCTGTTCTCGGGCATGACGCTGCTGGAGAACCTTTTGGTCGCCCAGCACAACAAGCTGATGAAGGCATCGGGCTATACGATCCTAGGCCTGTTCGGCTTCAGCGGCTACCGCAAGGCCTCGGCCGAATCGGTGGACCTGGCCAGACACTGGCTCGAGAAGGCCGATCTCGTCGACCGAGCCGACGATCCGGCCGGCGACCTGCCCTATGGCGCGCAGCGGCGTCTCGAGATCGCGCGTGCCATGTGCACCGGGCCCGAGCTTCTGTGCCTCGACGAGCCGGCGGCCGGCCTTAATCCGAAGGAATCGGCGGCACTCAACGAACTCTTGATGGACATCAAGCATACAACCGGCACCTCGATACTCCTGATCGAGCACGACATGTCGGTGGTCATGCAGATTTCCGACCACGTCGTGGTGCTGGAATACGGTCGCAAGATCTCCGACGGCAATCCGCAGTCGGTGCGCACCGATCCGCGCGTCATCGCCGCCTATCTCGGCGTCGACGACGAGGAGGTCGAGACCGTGCTGACCGAGGTCGGCGACGAGGACGTCATCGAGCAGCTCGACATCGGGCCGGATGCCGCGCATGGCCCGGGGACATCGTCATCCTACCTGGCAGGACCGGTGACCGACACCGTCGGACACAGCGAGGGCGAGCGCGTCACCGTGTCGAAGGGCGCCTCGAAAGCGGCGCAGATCGATGCCCGCGCGGCCACCGTGGTGAGCAAACCTGTCGGGACACCATCAAGATCGGCCGCGAAGGCCGGAGCGGCGAAGGCCGCACCGAAGAAAACCGCCACCAAGGCGCCCGCGGCGAAGGCTGAAGGCATTTCGAACCGCCTTGCCGCCCCTCGTGGCGGCAAGGCAGACAATCTGACCCGCATCAAGGGCATCGGCACGGTCAACGAAAAGAAGCTCAACGAACACGGCATCTTCCACTTCGACCAGATCGGCGCCTGGAAGAAGGCCGACGTCGAGGCGGCCGAAGCCTATCTCGCCTTCGACGGGCGCATCGCGCGCGAGGAGTGGGTCAAGCAGGCCAAGCTGCTCGGTCAGGGCAAGGATACGGAATTCTCGCGCCGTGTCGACGCGGGCAAGGTGGCAACCAGCCATACTTCGGCAAAGAGTGCCACTGCGGCATCGAAGACCGCAAGTGCGGCTTCGGGGAAGGCCGCGGCCAAACCTGTGTCGAGCAAGCGTGGAGGGGGCAAATAATGGCCGGGACAAGGCTGCTCGATATCAAGGGCGTTGAGACCTACTACGGCAACATCCGGGCGCTGAACGGCGTCGATGTCTCCGTCAACGAGGGCGAGATCGTGGCGCTGATCGGCGCCAACGGCGCCGGCAAGTCGACGCTGATGATGACCATTTTCGGGGCTCCGCGCGCCCGCACGGGCACAATCACCTTCGCCGGCACCGACATCACCCAATTGCCGACGCACGAAATCGCACGCATGCGCATCGCGCAATCACCCGAAGGCCGACGCATCTTCCCGCGCATGACGGTGATGGAAAACCTGCAAATGGGCGCCAGCCTCGACAATCTCAAGCACTATGACGAGGACGTCGAGAAGGTGTTCACGCTGTTCCCGCGGCTGAAGGAGCGCATCGCCCAGCGCGGCGGCACGCTGTCGGGCGGCGAGCAGCAAATGCTGTCGATCGGACGCGCGCTGATGGCGCGGCCGAAACTGCTTCTGCTCGACGAGCCGTCGCTGGGGCTGGCGCCGCTGATCGTCAAGCAGATCTTCGATGCCATCCGCGAGCTGAACCGCACGCAAGGGCTGACCGTGTTCCTCGTAGAGCAGAATGCCTTCGGCGCGCTGAAGCTCGCCACGCGCGGCTATGTCATGGTCAACGGCAATGTGACGATGAGCGGCACCGGCAAGGAACTGCTCGCTAATCCGGAAGTGCGCGCCGCCTATCTCGAAGGCGGACATCACTGAGTTCAGGAGTCCTCACCATGCAAGGCATTCTCTACGAAGAACCGTCAATCTGGCAGTTCTTCTTCGTCACCTGCCTGCTCGGCGGTTGGGCAGCCTGGATGACCGGCAAGGCCAGCGCCCAGACATGGCGCAGCTTCATCCAGCTGTTCGCTTATCTGCTCGGGCTCGGCATCGGCATCCGCTTCATCCACCATGCGCTGTTCAACGGCACGATGTTCTCGCTGCATTACTATATCGTCGACACCATCGTACTGATGATACTGGGTTTCGTTGGCTATCAATACACACGAACCAACCAGATGGTCACACAGTATAATTGGCTCTACGAAAGAGCCTCAATCTTGAGCTGGAAACCCAAAGGTTGAGGCTCGTCATTAACGCCGCGTCAGGGATGAATCGGCGTGACAAGTGCCTGAAAATCGGCAAACTATGCTTTCTGCGATAAGGGTGGGCATCGCATGAAAGCTTCATCCACGCCCACTCCGTTAATGGGAGCGTTTAAATGAAAAAGTCACTTTTGTCCGCCGTTGCCCTGACCGCGCTGGTCGCGTTCAGCGGCAATGCGTGGGCTGATGTCATGTTCGGCGTGGCCGGTCCGATCACCGGTCCGAACGCGGCCTTCGGCGCACAGCTGCAGAAGGGCGCCGAAGCGGCCGTCGCCGCGATCAATGCCAAGGGCGGCATCAACGGCGAGCAGATCAAGCTTGAAGTCGGCGACGACGTCTCCGATCCGAAGCAGGGTATCTCGGTCGCCAACAAGTTCGTCGGCGACGGCGTCAAGTTCGTGGTCGGCCACTTCAACTCGGGCGTGTCGATCCCGGCCTCGGAAGTCTACGCTGAAAACAACATCGTCGAAGTCACGCCGGCCGCGACCAATCCGAAGTTCACCGAGCGTGGCCTGTGGAACGTGTTCCGTACCTGCGGACGCGACGACCAGCAGGGCGGCATCGCCGGCGCCTATATCGCCGCGAATTTCAAGGATGCCAAGGTCGCCGTCGTGCACGACAAGACGCCCTATGGCCAGGGCCTTGCCGATGAAACCAAGAAGGCGATGAATGCCGCCGGCGTCACGGAAGTGATGTATGAAGGCGTCAATGTCGGCGACAAGGACTTCTCGGCGCTCATCGCCAAGATGAAGGAAGCCGGCGTCACCCTGATCTACTGGGGCGGCCTGCACACCGAAGCCGGCCTGATCATCCGCCAGTCCGCGGACCAGGGCCTCAAGGCCACGCTGATGTCGGGTGACGGCATCGTCACCGACGAACTCGCAGCGATCGCGGGCGACGCTGTCGCCGGCACGCTCAACACGTTCGGTCCCGACCCGCGCCTGATCCCGGCCAACAAGGAACTCGTCGAAAAGTTCCGCGCGCAGGGCTTCGAGCCCGAGGCCTACACGCTCTACGCCTATGCCGCCGTGCAGGCGATCGCCGAGGCGGCCACCAAAGCCAAGTCGAACGATCCGCAGGCTGTTGCCAAGGCACTGCATGAAAACGGACCGTACCCGACCGTTCTGGGCGATCTTGCCTATGACGCCAAGGGCGACCCGAAGCTGCCGGGCTACATCATGTACGAGTGGAAGAAGAAGGACGACGGAAAGTATTCCTGGTTCCCGAAATAAGCTGCTCCAGCAGGTCTGATATCCATGATGCCCGGCGCGTTGCGCCGGGCATTTTCTTTGGCCGTCGACGTGGCATGGCGGGCGCCGCACAACAGGCACACAGCGCGGTCTTTAGCCGGTAAACATCGAAGCACCGGCGGCGCTCGTGGCCATGAGGCCGAACTTTCGAGCCGGTGCGGGCGGGTTCCTGATAAAAAATCCATTTAAATCGGTTTAATCGCGCGCCGATTCTGTTTGCACTGCAGCATTTTCACGCTAATCATTGCGCCGATTTCCCGTCCCCTTCCGCTGCTGGAGCCCAGTCCTTGGCAATCACGAAGATCCTCGTCGCCAACCGGTCAGAAATCGCCATCCGCGTCTTTCGCGCGGCCAACGAACTGGGCCTCAAAACCGTGGCGATCTGGGCCGAGGAGGACAAATATTCACTGCACCGCTTCAAGGCCGACGAAAGCTACCAGGTCGGGCGCGGCCCGCATCTCAACAAGGACATGGGGCCGATCGAGAGTTATCTGTCGATCGAGGAAGTGATCCGCGTCGCCAGGCTTTCAGGCGCCGATGCCATCCATCCGGGCTACGGGCTGCTGTCCGAAAGCCCCGAATTCGCCGAAGCCTGCGCGCAAGCCGGCATCACCTTCATCGGCCCGAAGCCGGACACGATGCGCCGCCTCGGCAACAAGGTCGCGGCGCGCAACCTTGCTATCGAGGTCGGCGTGCCGGTCATCCCAGCCACGGACCCGTTGCCGGACGATATGGAGGCGGTCAAGAGACTGGCCAAGGAGATCGGCTATCCGGTGATGCTGAAGGCCTCGTGGGGCGGCGGTGGACGCGGCATGCGCGCCATCCGGTCCGAGGCCGATCTCGCCCGTGAAGTCACGGAAGGCAAGCGCGAGGCCAAGGCCGCCTTCGGCAAGGACGAGGTCTATCTCGAAAAGCTGATCGAACGCGCCCGCCATGTCGAGGTGCAGGTGCTTGGCGACACGCACGGCAATGTCGTGCACCTGTTCGAGCGCGACTGCTCGATCCAGCGCCGCAACCAGAAGGTCGTCGAACGGGCGCCCGCTCCCTATCTCGAAATGTCGCAACGCGAGGAGCTTTGTGGCCATGCGCTGAAGATCGCGCGCGAAACCAGCTATATCGGTGCCGGCACGGTCGAGTTCCTGCAGGATGCCGATACCGGAAAATTCTATTTCATCGAGGTCAATCCGCGCATCCAGGTCGAGCACACCGTCACCGAGCAGGTGACCGGCATCGACATCGTCAAGGCGCAGATCCACATTCTCGACGGCTTCGCCATCGGCACACCGCAGTCGGGCGTGCCGGCGCAGAGGGACATCAGGCTGAATGGCCATGCCCTGCAGTGCCGCATCACCACCGAGGATCCCGAGCACAATTTCATTCCGGACTATGGCCGCATCACCGCCTATCGCGGCGCCACCGGCTTCGGCATCCGCCTCGACGGCGGCACCGCCTATTCAGGCGCGGTCATCACCCGCTTCTACGATCCGCTGCTGGAGAAGGTGACGGCGTGGGCGCCAACACCGGCCGAGACGATTGCCCGCATGAACCGCGCTCTGCGCGAATTCCGCATCCGCGGCGTCGCCACCAATCTCACCTTCCTCGAAGCGATCATCAACCACCCGAGCTTCGCGGACAATTCCTATACGACCAAGTTCATCGACACGACGCCGGAGCTGTTCCAGCAGGTCAAGCGTCAGGATCGGGCGACCAAGCTGCTCAACTATCTGGCCGATGTCAGCGTCAATGGCCATCCCGAGACGCGCGGCCGGCCGATGCCGAAGGCCGATGCGGCCGCACCCGTCGTGCCCTACCTCAACGGCAATGTGCCTGCTGGCAGCAAGCAGAAGCTCGACGTGCTGGGGCCGGAGAAATTCGCCGTCTGGATGCGCGAACAGAAAGAGGTGCTGGTCACCGACACGACGATGCGTGACGGCCACCAGTCGCTGCTGGCCACGCGCGTGCGCACACACGACATCGCCGGCATCGCCGGTACCTACGCACGCGCCCTGCCGCAGCTTCTGTCGCTCGAATGCTGGGGCGGTGCGACCTTCGACGTCGCCATGCGCTTCCTCACCGAGGATCCGTGGGAGCGGCTCTCGCTGGTGCGCGAGGCGGCCCCCAACCTGTTGCTGCAGATGTTGCTGCGCGGCGCCAACGGCGTCGGCTACACCAACTATCCCGACAATGTCGTGCAGCATTTCGTCAAGCAGGCGGCGAGCGGCGGTATCGATCTGTTCCGCGTCTTCGATTGCCTGAACTGGGTCGAGAACATGCGCGTCGCCATGGACGCCGTCGGCGCCGAGGGCAAGCTGATCGAAGCGGCGATGTGCTACACCGGCGACATTCTCGACCCGGCGCGGGCCAAGTACGATCTGAAATATTATGTCGGGCTGGCGGGCGAACTGCAGGCCGCCGGCGCCCACATCATCGCCGTCAAGGACATGGCCGGGCTGCTGAAGCCGGCGGCGGCACGCGTGCTGTTCAAGGCGCTGCGCGAGGCGACGGACCTGCCGATCCATTTCCACACCCATGACACGTCGGGCCTGTCGGCGGCGACAGTGCTGGCGGCGGTGGAGAGCGGCGTCGACGCCATCGACGCGGCGATGGACGCCTTCTCCGGCAACACATCGCAGCCTTGCCTGGGGTCGATCGTCGAGGCGCTGAAGGGCACCGAGCGTGACCCGGGCCTCGACCCGCAATGGATCCGCAAGATCTCGTTCTATTGGGAAGCGGTGCGCAACCAGTACGCCGCCTTCGAAAGCGACCTGAAAGGGCCGGCTTCGGAAGTCTACCTGCATGAAATGCCGGGCGGGCAATTCACCAACCTCAAGGAACAGGCGCGTTCGCTCGGACTGGAGACACGCTGGCACGAAGTGGCGCAGACCTATCATGACGTCAACCTGATGTTCGGCGACATCGTCAAGGTGACGCCGTCGTCCAAGGTCGTCGGCGACATGGCGCTGATGATGGTGAGCCAGGACCTGACGGTCGCCGATGTCGAGAATCCGGCCAGGGACATCGCTTTCCCGGATTCGGTCGTCTCGATGCTGCGCGGCGATCTCGGCCAGTCGCCGGGCGGCTGGCCGGTAGCGCTGCAGAAGAAGGCGCTGAAGGGCGACAAGCCGATCACGGCGCGACCCGGATCGCTGCTCAAGCCGGCCGACCTCAAGGCCAACCGCAAGGAAATCGAGGAGAAGCTCGAGCGCAAGCTCTCGGAATACGAGTTCGCCTCGTGGCTGATGTATCCGAAGGTGTTTACCGACTTTGCCGGCGCGCAAGAGACCTACGGCCCGGTCAGCGTCCTGCCGACGCCGACCTATTTCTACGGCATGAAGTCCGAAGACGAGATCTTCATAGACATCGAGAAAGGCAAGACGCTGGTCGTGCGTTGCCTCGCCATCGGCGATGTCGACGAGAAGGGCATGGTCACCGTGTTCTTCGAACTCAACGGCCAGCCGCGTCGCGTGAAGGTGCCTGACCGGGCGCATGGCGCTTCCGCCGCCAAGGCCCGCCGCAAGGCCGAGCCTGGCAATGAGGCGCATGTCGGCGCGCCGATGCCGGGCGTGGTCTCCGCCCTTTCCGTCACTACCGGCCAGGCGGTGAAGGCGGGTGACGTGCTGCTCTCCATTGAAGCCATGAAGATGGAGACGGCTCTGCATGCCGAGCGAGACGGTACCGTCGCCGAGGTGCTGGTCAAGGCCGGCGACCAGATCGATGCCAAGGATCTGCTGATCGCCTTCAACTGAAAGCTCGCGAAAGAGCGGGCAGGCTGTCGGCTTCTGTCGGCAGCCCTTGGCGAGCTGTTCGATAACGGCTTGACCCGTCGCCCCCGGTCGGGCATCGAACCGCTGAAATTCGCTGCCGGCAACTTTGCGAGTCGCGGCGCAGAAACAATCTTTGGAGAAGAACATGGCCGACGATATCACCGAGACCAGCCAGACTGTTGCCGCCGGCCAGCTGCGTGCCCTCATCGAGCGCATCGAGCGGCTCGAGGAAGAAAAGAAGACGATCGCCGACGACATCAAGGAAGTGTTCGCCGAGGCCAAGGGCACCGGTTTCGACACCAAGGCGATACGCACCATCATCCGTCTGCGCAAGAAGGACCAGGCCGAACGGCAGGAAGAGGACGCCATCCTCGACCTGTACATGGCCGCGCTCGGCATGGAGTAGGACCAGAGCGTTCTCCGTTTCACGCAAACGGCGAACTGCCCTATCTCTTTGTTGATGCAATTTCCAAGGGACGGCGTTTCACACTTTTCCTGGAATTGCTTTGGCCACCCGGAGCCCGATGCGCCTGCAGGAGATACGGTTTGAACCATGAGCGAATTCGACTTCGGCGGCCGCCGCGCCTCGGAATTCCGCCATCGCGGCTTCTGGACGCTGTTCGCTGAGCGGCATCCGGAAGAGAGAGCCCGGCTGGCACGGCGCGGACCCTGGTTCTGGCAGCGCGGGTTGCCTGACTTCGCCCTGGTCATTTCCATGTATGTCGCGCCGGCGCAGAATCATGTCGGCGTCTTCTTCGGCCGCAACGAGAAGTTCGGCGCGACGCAAAGCTGGTCGCGGCTGAAGCCGTTCCAGCCAGAGATCGAGGATCGGCTGAAGCTCAGGCCGGAACAAAGTTGCGAAGGCCTCGGCATCAATTCGATGTGGCGGGTCAATTGCTTTGCCGAGGATAACTGGCCGGCGATGACCGACTGGCTGGTGACCGAATGCTCGCGTGTCGAGCGCGCCGTCACCGAAGTGCTCGGACAGGGATAGGGCGCCGGTGTCACAGGAAGGCGTCAGGTCCTTCTTCCGCTCGCGTTGGCTTGGCTTGGTGCCGATCGGCCGGCTGTTCTGGCGCGACATGCTGCTGGTCGGGACTGGGATCAACGTTGCATCGTCCGCGGCAGCGCTTATCCTGCTTGGGCTGAAGATGCCGCTCGGCCTTGTGCTGGCGGTGCATTTCGCACCGGTGCCGTACAACATCTTTCTCACTATCGCGGTCTGGCGGACGGCCGAGACATCAGGCGCCAAGGCCTTGTTGATGATGCTGGGCTCGGCGCTCTGGCTGATCGCGACAGTTGTCATCTGAGGCGATAGTCAGTTGAGCGCGTACGAAAAAGGGCGGCCGAAGCCGCCCTTTGCCGAAACCTACAGGATATCGTTCAGGCCGCAGGCTCGAATGTCAGCGCCACGCCGTTGATGCAGTAGCGCAGACCGGTCGGCGGCGGACCGTCCTCGAAGACATGGCCGAGATGGCTGCCGCAGCGAGCACAGTGGCATTCAGTGCGGACCATGCCGTAGCTGCGGTCGACCGTGGTCTCGATCGAACCCGGCACCGGGTCGTTGAAACTCGGCCAGCCGGTGCCGCTTTCGAACTTCAGCTTGGATTCGAACAGCGGCTGATCGCAGCCGACGCAGAAGAAGGTGCCGGCGCGCTTCTCGTAGAGAAGAGCGCAGCTTCCGGGGCGCTCAGTGCCGTGGTTGCGCATGACCGCATACTGCTCCGGCGTCAACCGGGCGCGCCATTCGGCATCGGTGCGGGTGACGGGGTAGGTGTGGGTGTCCATTTGATCTCCTCAGCCTTGGCGGCTCGTTATTGGTTGCAGCTCATATTCGCATGAACATAGGCATTTGTTACAGGTTCGCCCAGCGGCGGACTTTCGACAAGATCAATGTTTCCGAGAAAGCTGCTTGGTCGCGCCTTCAAGCCCGGCCAGCGTCAGCGGGAACATGCGGCCGCCAAAGATGTCGCGGATCATCGCGATCGAATGGGTGTAGCCCCAGTTCTTCTGGTTTTCCGGATTGAGCCATACCGCGTTCGGCCATTGCTGCAGCAGGCGGCCGAGCCAGACGGCTCCGGCCTCCGGGTTCCAGTGCTCGACCGAACCGCCGGGGTGGGCGATTTCATAAGGGCTCATCGAGGCGTCGCCGACGACGATCACCTTGTAGTCCGGACCGTATTTGTGGAGGAGGTCTGATGTCGGGATCACCTCGGCATGGCGGCGCCGGTTATCCTTCCACACGCCTTCGTAGAGGCAGTTGTGGAAATAGAAATATTCGAGCTGACGGAATTCGGCTCGTGCCGCCGAAAACAGCTCCTCCACGCCCTTGATATGGTCGTCCATCGAGCCGCCGACATCGAAGAACATCAGCAGTTTCACGGCATTGCGCCGTTCAGGCCGCGTCTGCACGTCGAGATAGCCGTGCTCGGCGGTGGCGTGGATGGTGCCGGGCAGGTCGAATTCCTCCTCGGCGCCCTCGCGCACCCAGCGACGCAGCCGCTTCAGCGCTATCTTGATGTTGCGGGTGCCGAGTTCCACGGCATCGTCGAAATTCCGGAACTCGCGTTTGTCCCACACCTTCACCGCGCGTCGGTTGCGGCTTTCGTGCTGGCCGATGCGCACGCCCTCGGGATTATAGCCATAGGCGCCGAAGGGTGAGGTGCCGCCGGTGCCGATCCATTTCGAGCCGCCCTGGTGGCGGCCTTTCTGCTCCTCCAGCCTTTGCTTCAAGGTTTCCATCAGCTTTTCGAAGCCACCGAGCGCCTCGACCAGCTTTTTCTCTTCCTCGGTCAGGTGTTTTTCGGCAAGCCGACGCAGCCATTCCTCGGGAATATTGGCGACGTCGACCGCATCCGGTCCGCCCAGCGCCTCGATGCCCTTGAAGACATGGGCGAACACCTGGTCGAAGCGGTCGATGTGGCGCTCGTCCTTCACCAAAGCGGCGCGGGCAAGGTAATAAAAACCCTCGACGTCATAGTCGACCAGCCCGGCTTCCAATCCTTCCAGCAGCGACAGATATTCCCTGAGCGAGACGGGAACACGCGCTGCCTTCAGTTCGAGGAAGAAGGGGATGAACATCTTCTACCTATAGCAGATCATACTCGATGAAGCCGGTGCGACGCGCGACATGGTCGTAGAGCTTGCGCGCGGTGGTGTTGGTTTCGTGCGTCATCCAGTAGACATTCCTGACGCCGATTTTTTCCGCCGCGTCCTTCACCGCCTTGATCAGCGCCGCACCGATGCCCTTGCCGCGCACGTCCGGGTCGGCGAACAGGTCCTGCAGATAGCAGTTGTTTTTCTCCGACCAGCCGGAGCGGTGGTAGAGATAGTGGGTGAGGCCGACCGCCTTGCCGTCGAGAGTGGCGATAAAGCCCTTCGGCTCGAACTCGCCTTCCGTGAACAGCCGCTTCCAGGTAACGACGTAGACCTCTTCCGGCAGCTTGGTTTCGTAGAAGGTGAGGTAGTCGGTCCACAGGCGCTTCCAGTCGGCGTGGTCGGACTGCGCGAGCGGGCGGACGATAATCTCAGACATTTCATTCCTCCGAAGGGTTCTGGCCGAAGCTGCCTTCCTGTCCTGCCGGCAGCAACGGTCCACAGAAGGGCAAAGCGCTATTGCTGCCTGCCTATTGCTGCCTTCTCGCCATGAAGGCCAGCCGCTCGAACAGATGGACGTCCTGTTCGTTCTTCAGCAGCGCGCCGTGCAGCTTGGGCAGCGCGTTCTTGGGGTCGGCGCGCAAATCTTCCGGCGCGATGTCGTCGGCCACCAGCAGTCTTATCCAGTCGAGCGCCTCGGAGGTCGAAGGCTTCTTCTTCAGGCCCGGTACGTCACGGATTTCGTAGAACTGGGTGAGGGCCGCCCGCACCAAATTCTGCTTGATGCCGGGATAGTGGACGTCGACGATCCTGTGCAGCGTGTCGACGTCGGGAAAACGGATGTAGTGGAAGAAACAGCGGCGCAGGAAGGCGTCAGGCAGCTCCTTCTCGTTGTTGGAGGTGATGATGACGATGGGGCGCACGGCGGCGCTTATGGTTTCGCCGGTCTCGTAGACGAAGAACTCCATGCGATCGAGTTCCTGCAGGAGGTCGTTGGGGAATTCGATGTCGGCCTTGTCGATCTCGTCGATCAAAAGCACGACCTTCTTGCCGGCCGCGAACGCTTCCCACAGCTTGCCGCGCTTGATGTAGTTCTTGATGTCGTTGAACCTGGCATCGCCGAGCTGGCTGTCGCGCAGTCGCGAGACGGCGTCATATTCGTAAAGACCCTGCTGCGCCCGCGTCGTCGATTTGACGTGCCATTCGATGAGGTCGAGGTCGAGGGCGGCCGCCACCTGGCGGGCAAGCTCGGTCTTGCCGGTGCCGGGCTCGCCCTTGACCAGCAGGGGCCGTTCCAGCGCGATCGCCGCGTTGACGGCCACCATCAGGTCCTTGTCGGCGACATAGGCCGCCGTGCCTTCGAAACGCATTTTTGCTCCTTCGTTCATTCCGGGCGACCGTAAGGAGGCGGCTCGGCCCGCGCAAGAGTGGGGCGGCGATGGCGACGTCGCGAGCCCCGCACGGAAAGAATGGCAACTCTCTGGCGCTCGGGGGACCATCGGCCTATATTGAGGGAGACGGTCTGCGCTTCCCGGCAGGAGAACATTTTCCCCGGGGCCTTAACGATCCTTAGGGAGCTGTCCCTGGGAAGACCCGTGGGTTTTCTCACACGGCGCCCACCTACTTTGTAGGTTCCCGGGATCGCTCTCTCCACCGGTTGCGTGGATCGTCACTTCTTGCATGCGCTCGTGGATTCCGGTGGATGATGGGGTAGAAAACGTCGCTCCTAAAACGCCATCCATATCCGGCCTTTTCTATCGTGCGCGCATGACATCTCTCAAAGACCTGAAAAAACAGCTGCGGCGCGAAGCGCTTGGACGCCGCGACGCGCTCGATGAATTCTGGCGGGTCGAGGCAGCGCTCGAAATGGCCGAGACGGCGCGCGATCATCTCGCCATCGAGCCCGGCCAGATCGTATCCGGCTTCTGGCCGATGCGTTCGGAAGTCGACGTCAGGCCGTTGATGTTCGCCTTGCGCGAAAAGGGCGCGAGACTTTGCCTGCCGGCCATTCTCGACAAGACCACGATCGTCTTTCGCGAGCTGGTTCGCGGGGCACCGATGGTGGATATGGGCTTCGGCACGGTCGGACCCCATGAAGAGGCCGAGGTGCTTGATCCCGAGGTGATGCTGGTGCCGCTCGCCGCCTTCGACGCGCGCGGCCACCGCATCGGCTATGGCGCCGGCTATTACGACCGGGCGATCGCGAAGCTCGTCGACAAGGGGCATGCACCCCGGCTGATCGGCATCGCCTTCGAATGCCAGGAAGTCCCGCAGGTTCCGGATGAGTCCCACGACGTCGTCATCCCGGAAATACTCACAGAGAACGGGTTGCGCCGCTTCGCACCGAAATTGTAGATAATGGAGGCATGATCTTTTCGCGGACGTCATGCAGCTTTTGCTTCGCTGACTTTCGGTGCGGGATCATATGAGACTTCTCTTCCTCGGAGACATGGTTGGAAAAACGGGACGCACGGCGGTGTGGGAACAACTGCCTGGCCTGATCTCGGATTTCAAACTCGACTTCGTCATCGTCAATGGCGAGAACGCCGCCGGCGGTTTCGGCATCACCGAAGAGATATTCCGAGAAACGATCGCGGCCGGCGCCGATGTCGTGACCACCGGCAACCATGTCTGGGATCAGCGTGACGCACTCGCCTTCGCGCCGCGCGAAGAGCGCTTCCTGCGCCCTTCCAATTTTCCCAAGGGCACGCCCGGGCGCGGGTCCGGCGTCTATATCGCCAGGAACGGTGCCAGGGTCCTGGTCGCCAACATCATGGGCCGGGTGTTCATGCATCCGGAGCTCGACGATCCGTTCCAGGCCGGAGAGCGCGAACTGGCCGCCTGTCCGCTCGGCGAGCAGGCCGATGCGGTGGTGATCGACTTCCACGCCGAGGCGACCTCGGAGAAGATGTGCTTCGCGCATTTCGTCGACGGCCGCGCCAGTCTCGTCGTCGGCACTCACACGCACCAGCCGACCGCCGATCACCAGATCCTCAATGGCGGCACGGGTTACATTTCCGACGCCGGCATGTGCGGCGATTATGATTCCTCGCTCGGCATGGACAAGGAGGAGCCGCTCAACCGGTTCCTGTCGAAAGTGCCGAAAGGCCGCTTCGAGGCTGCGACTGGACCTGCAACATTGTGCGGTGTCGGCGTGACTATTTCCGATCGCACGGGCCTGACCGAAAAGATCGCGCCGTTTCGTCGCGGGCCGAGACTTGAAGAAACGGCCCCGTCTTTCTGGTCGTGACATTGATATAGAGGTTTGTAGTACCTAACTGCCGGCGACACTGCTCTAGATCGTAGAGGGGACGACCTCCATGCAGCTCATTGAGTTCCTGGCGCCGCATTTTCAGTTTGTATCCGATCCAACGGCCTGGGTCGCGTTGCTGACGCTGGTGGTGCTCGAGATCGTGCTCGGCATCGATAATCTGATCTTCATCTCGATCCTGACCAACAAGCTGCCGGAAGCGCAACGGGCCCGCGCCCGACGGCTCGGCATCTCGGCGGCACTGGTCATGCGGCTCGTGCTGCTGGCCACCATTTCGGTCATCGTCCAGCTGACGACGCCGGTATTCACCGCATTCGACCACGGCTTCTCCTGGCGCGACCTGATCCTGATCGCCGGCGGCCTGTTCCTGGTGTGGAAGGCGACGAAGGAAATCCATCATACCGTCGATCCGGACGACCATCAGGACACGATGCTGGGCGAGACGCTCAAGATCTCGCTGGCCGGCGCCATCTTCCAGATCCTGCTGCTCGACCTGGTCTTCTCGATCGACTCCATCATCACAGCCGTCGGCATGACCGACGAGATCGCCATCATGTACATCGCGGTGATCGTGGCCGTCACCGTGATGATGCTGGCGGCGGGGCCGCTGGCCAACTTCATCGCCCGGAACCCCAGCATCGTCATGCTGGCGCTGGGCTTTCTGTTGATGATCGGCATGACGCTGATCGCCGATGGCATGGGCTACCATGTGCCAAAGGGCTACATCTACGCGGCGATGGGTTTCTCGGCGCTGGTCGAGGGGCTCAACATGCTGGCACGGCGGCGCAAGAAAGCGAAATCCGGCGACGGGCACTAAGCGATCGGCAGCGGGATCATCATGACCAACCGCGCCCTAGCACTGCGCGCTGGACGAATTGAGCCGATTTATCTATAAGCCGGCCATTCCGACAGAGAACGCCGTGCTTCCGTGGGTTGCACCTGGAACGCTCTGAAATTTTGAATTCGAGCATTTTTGCGAAGGGCAAGGTGATCCACCTGGCTGCAGGATGCTCTAGCCGAGAAGACGACAGGGGTGCCATGGCTGGCCATTCGCAGTTCAAGAACATCATGCACCGCAAGGGCCGTCAGGACGCGGTGCGGTCGAAAATGTTTTCCAAGCTGGCGCGCGAAATAACCGTTGCCGCCAAGAGCGGCACGCCCGATCCATCGATGAACCCACGCCTGCGGCTGGCGATCCAGAACGCCAAGGCCGTGTCGATGCCGAAGGACAATATCCAGCGCGCCATCAACAAGGCCTCGATGGGCGATGCCGAAAACTACGAGGCTGTGCGTTATGAAGGCTATGGCCCAGGTGGCGTCGCCGTCATCGTCGAGGCCTTGACCGACAACCGCAACCGCTCAGCGTCGAATGTGCGCGCGGCCTTCACCAAGGCCGGCGGCGCGATGGGCGAAACCGGCTCGGTGTCCTTCATGTGGGACCGTGTCGGCGAGATCTACTATCCGGCATCGGCCGGCAGCGCCGACAAGGTCATGGACGCGGCGATCGAAGCCGGCGCCGACGATGTCGAGTCGGACGAGGAAGGCCACACGATCTACTGCGCCTTCGAGAATCTCGGCGAGGTGTCGAAGGCGCTGGAGGCTTCGCTCGGCGAAGCGGAATCGGTGAAGCTGATCTGGAAGCCGCAAAACAATGTTCCGGTCGACGAGGAGCGGGCACAATCGCTGATGAAGCTGGTCGCTACGCTCGAGGACGACGACGACGTGCAAAGCGTCTACGCCAACTTCGAAGTCGACGACGAGACCTTGGCCAAGCTCAGCGCGGCGTGATCGGCGGGATATGAGCAGAGCTCAATCCGATATGAGCGGAGCTCAATCCGATATGAGCGAGAAGCCGTTGCCCGCCATCCGCATTACCTATTGCACGCAGTGCCAGTGGCTGTTGCGCGCCGGCTGGATGGCGCAGGAGCTGCTCTCCACCTTCGGCACGGATCTCGGCGAGGTGACGCTGGTGCCCGGCACCGGCGGCGTCTTCACCGTCTCCTGCAACGACGTGCTGGTCTGGGACCGCAAGCGCGACGGCGGCTTTCCGGATGCGGCAAAACTCAAGCAGCTGGTGCGTGACGTGATCGACCCGGATCGGGATCTCGGTCATTCCGATCGCAAGGGCCACACGTCAAAAGGGCACGCGCAAAAAGACCCTGCCTGAGCTGAGGCTTTTGCGTTTCATCGACTGCTTTGTTTGACGCAAGTCCCAAGGGAAAGCGCTGCGCGCTTTTCCCGGGAAAACCGCCTCACACTTTTCCTGGAATTGCTTCTAGCGCAACGCGAAGATAAAGCAGGCCATCGCCACGATGGCGGTGATGGTGCGAACGTGGTTCCACATCACCCATTGGCTCAGATGGTTCGCCCACACGGCGGCACCGTTGCTGCTGGCCGGGTCGACAGCGGCAAGCGCATCGTTGAGAGGCACGTTGAAGACCATGGTCACGATCGGGTTGCCGATGACGTAGATCACCGCGCCGGCGAGCAGCCAGTACGAGCCGGACTGGGCCCAGCCCATAATGGCGGCGGCGATAAGCACCAGACAGAGCAGGCCGGTACCGAAAAGCGCCGTCATGAAAGTGGGCGTGATCACCGTGATGTTGATCGAATTCATCGCCGCGATGCCTTGCGGGACAGGCAGCCGGGCAAGCGCCGCCATGACGAAATTGGAAAAGGCGAAGAACACGCCGGCGACGAGTCCCGAGCCGATCGCGGCAATGATGGTGAGAGCGGGAAGAAGCTTGATCATCTCAGTTGCTCCAGATTCGGCTAGCGGCGGTTTCGGTTGCGTAGGCGGAGAAGTCTTTCGGTGGACGGCGTGCCGGAACGGGAGCCGATCCGTACCGGAATGCCCCGCGCCGTCAGCCGCTCGGCGAGACGGCGGCCGGTCTTGCCGGTGCCGCCGAGGATCAGGATAGGTTTGGTGTCGGTCATGGTGGTTTCCTCCGTTTGAAAAACATGAGTAATATTCACATTTGCAAAACGTGATAAACCCTCGTATTTTGCGGGTCAAGCCATTTCCTCGGCGATCGTGCCGAATGCTTTATTGGAGACAGCCCATGGAAGGCACGCCGGCCAACGAGCAGATCGCTTCGCCACGGCGGGCGCCGAGCCAGCAGCGCAGCCGCGAGCGGGTGGAGCGCATGCTGGCCGCAGCCTCGGCGCTGATCACCGAGCAAGGCAGCGATGCCATGCGCATGGGCGAAGTCGCGGAACGGGCGGGGGTGTCGATCGGCTCGCTCTACCAGTTCTTTCCCGACAAGCGGGCGATCATCTGGGCGCTGGCCGAGCGCTACACAGCCGAGAGCCAGGCCTGCATTTCAGCGGCACTCGCCAATGTCGGCGATGCCGAAGGCCTGCGGCGGGCTTTCTCGGACCTTGTCGATATCTATTACGGGCTGTTCCTGGCCGAGCCTGTGATGCGCGACATCTGGTCTGGCACGCAGGCCGACAAGGCGCTGCGCCAGCTCGAACTCGCCGACAGCCGGGCCAACGCTGAATTCCTTGTGGCGGTGCTGAAGCGCCTACATCCGGGCGCCGACCCGGTCTCCCTGGAGACGACCGCATTTCTCGTCTGGCAGATGGGCGAGGCCGCGATGCGGCTGGCCATCTCGGTCGACCGGCAGGAAGGCGACAGGCTGGTCGCCGCCTACAAGCGCATGGCGCTGCGGGAACTGACCGGAGACTGAGTGGCCCTGCGCATGTTCATCTTCCTCCCTCCGGCAAAGATGTGGCCGGCAAGGATGTGACCAACATCGCACCGCCTGGCGGCTGGTGCTCAAGCCGCCAGGCCTTCGGGCTCAGGCCGGTGATGCGCAGGAACTCGCGGTTGAAGTTCGATTTGCTGAGGAAACCGGCGTCGAACATGATGCGGGTGATCGGCTCGTCCGTCGTCGCCAGCAGGCGGCGCGCCTCGTCGATCCGCTGGTTGTTGACATATTGCGACACGCTCGATCCGTGGATGCGATTGATCGCCGACGACACTTGCCGTGCCGGCAGGCCGAGCCGCCTGGCGATGCGCCCAAGGTTGAGATCGACATCCTTGTAGAGTTCCTTCGACTGCATCAGCGCGTCGACCGCGGCCGCGACCGCAGAGTCTTCGCTGGTTATCCGCGGCGCGGCTTGCCCCCGAGGCTCATCCTCTTCTTCCTCGTCTTCGTCCGGTGCGGCGGTTTCGCTGGCGACCGCGGCAGCACCGCCGAGAAGCAACAGCGCCAGCACGTTGCCGCCGGCAATCACCGCGCCGGAATGAGATCCGCCGGTCCATTGCATGTCGAGACTGATGATGATGTCGGTGACCGGCGACGCGAGGATCGCCAGCGCCGTCACCCACAGCGACCGGTAGGACCGCAAGACGCCGTCGAGGCGCGATTCGACAAGGACATCCGGGCCGGCCAGTGCAAGCCAGAGAAGCGCCAGCCCATACGACAGGAACACCAGGATGATCACCGGGCCGACCGGCTCGCGCCAGAAGATCAACAGCAAGGCAACCAGGCAGGCCGGCAGCAGATGCGGCCACAGCCGTGCCAGGCGATGCTCCGATCGTTCCTTCGTCAAGCCGCTGAAGGCGATCCAGGCAAGCGGTGCGATCAGCGTCGCCAGCACCGACTGGACCGGCATCATGGCCCTGACATCATAACCCCAGCGGATGCCGATCAGCACCGACTGCAAGGCATAGGCGGCCATCAGTAGCATGAAGGCGATGTGCTCGCGCAGATCGGCCTCGTTTGCGCGGATCATCTGCACAAGCAGGATCACGAGCAGCAGGGCGACGACGAACGGCAGGGGAATGAAGATCATGATCGCAAGCGTGGTCCCAGGGCTGGCAGCGACCGACAATGACCTGGATTGCGTTCACGGTCGTCCCGGATCGCGATCGAGGTCGCGGAAATCGGCGTCCCGGGTCATTCCGACAGCGCCACGGTCCAGCCGGGACCGCCACACATGATCGGAGATATCAATGAAATCCGCAATTCTTGGCCTGCTGTCATTCGGCAGCGTCGTGCTTGCGTCACCGGCAAGCGGGGATGCCGGCAAGACACTTGATCTCGCCGGCGTGAGCGCCGTCGTCATATCGGGCGAAGCCAGTTCCGTCAGACTCACCACTTCGGCCTCGGCGCCTTACCAGGCGACGATCGGCAGCCGGCGCGAAGGCTGGTTCGCGCGCTGGTATTCGAGCTGGTTCGCCAATGACTGCAGCCTTGCCAGCGACATGAAGCTGGAGGCCTCGACATTGCGTATCGACGTTGCCCCCTCCTCATGGCTGGATCCCTCGGACTGCAGGGTCGAGATCAACGCCAACATTCAGCCCGAAAGTTCGGTGTCGATCGACCAGGCGGCGCTGCAGGCCAACATGTCGGGGGATTTCTCCACCATCGCCATAACCAGCAAGGCGGCCGATATTTCTCTGGATGGGCATGCCTCGACCGTGGACCTCAGAGGCGACGCGCTGAAAGCCAATCTCGCCTTCGGCAGCGTCAGGCAGGACGAAAACATCGCCATCACCGGCAAGGCGCTGGATGCCACGCTGTCCTTCGGGCAGGGGGTTGCGATCAGCTATTCGGTCACCGCGACGGCGTCCTTGGTCGACAGTTCGCTTGTCAGCACCGCCGGCGCCAAACCCTCGGTTGTCATCAAGGGTGACTTTGTTCGTGCCACCATTCGTTGAACAAAAAACCCGCCTCGAAGGCGGGTTTTTGATCTGCGGCAATGCCGAAAGGGCTTAGAGGCCGAAACCTTCGAAACGCTTCTTGAACTTCGACAGGCGGCCGCCGCGGTCGAGCAGGGTCTGCTGGCCGCCGGTCCAGGCCGGGTGCGTGGTCGGGTCGATATCGAGGTTCATCGTATCGCCTTCCTTGCCCCAGGTCGAACGGGTCATGTATTCGGTGCCGTCGGTCATGACGACCTTGATGGTGTGGTAATCGGGATGGATAGCGCTCTTCATGGCTCGGTTCCTGGCTTGCCGGCGCGGCTGACGGGCATGAGCCTGCGTCGATGCGCCTCTTTTTAAAACTCGAAGCCGCAGCTATTGAGGAGCCACGGCTTCTAAAACGGTCGGCGAGCCTATACATCAGGCGGAATTGAATCACAAGGCCGCGGCAAGCGCATATTGCGACGCCTAGAGCTGAAGCGGCTAGAGGAAACACCGAGATGGCGCAATCAAGCAGCGCAGACGAGCGCCGACGCTCGCTCAAGCCGCTCCGACGCCTGTTCCCCTATATCACGCAATATCGCACGCTGGTCGTCGGCGCCCTCATCTCGCTGGCCATCGCGGCGGCAACCACATTGGCGCTGCCGCTGGCCGTGCGGCGCATGATCGACCATGGTTTCTCGTCGTCCAGCACCACCTTCATCGCCGAATACTTCGCGGCGCTGGTGGCGATGGCCGCCATGCTGGCGGCGGCATCGGCCTGCCGCTATTATTTCGTCATCACGCTGGGTGAACGCGTCGTCGCCGATATCAGGCGCGATGTCTTTGCCCATGTGACGACGCTGTCGCCTGCCTTCTTCGACACCGCGCAGTCGGGCGAGATCGTGTCGCGGCTCGCCGCCGATACCACACAGGTCAAATCGGCGGTCGGCGCGACGGCCTCGGTCGCGCTGCGCAACGTCATCCTCGGCCTCGGCGCGGTGGGAATGATGGTCATCACCAGCCCGAAACTGTCCGGCCTGGTCATCGCAGCCATTCCCATCATCGTGCTGCCCCTGGTCGCCTTCGGCCGCTCGGTGCGGCGCAAGTCAAGGCAGGCGCAGGACACGCTTGCCGAGGCGACAGCCTATGCCAGCGAGCAGATCGGCGCGGTGCGCACGCTGCAGGCCTTCACCAATGAGAAACTGGTCACCGGGCGGTTTTCGGGCGCGGTGGAGGCTGCCTTCGAGGCTGCACGCGCCTCGATCTTCGCACGCTCCTTCCTCACCTTCTTTGCCATTTTCACCATCTTCTCGTCTGTCGTGGCGGTGCTGTGGTTCGGCTCGCGCGATGTGCTCGACGGCAATCTGTCGCCAGGCACGCTCGGCCAGTTCCTGCTCTATTCGGTGTTCGCCGCCGGTGCGCTCGGCGCGCTATCGGAAGTCTGGGGCGAACTTGCCCAGGCGGCGGGCGCGGCCGAACGGCTGACCGAGATCCTCGCCGAGAAGCCGGCGATCCAGGCGCCGGCCGATCCGAAGCCGCTGCCGTCGGTCGCCAAGGGCGCGATCGTCTTCGACAACGTCTCCTTCTCCTATCCGGCAAGGCCCGACCGTGCCGCCGTCCACGGCTTGAGTTTTCAGGTCATGCCCGGCGAGACGGTGGCCATCGTCGGTCCTTCAGGGGCCGGCAAGAGCACGGTGTTTTCGCTGATCCTGCGTTTCTACGATCCCGAAACCGGCAAGATCCTGATCGATGGCGTCGACGTGCGCGAAGCCGATCCGGTTTCGGTGCGCAAGCGTATCGCCATCGTCCCCCAGGACGTCACCATCTTCGCGGCGAGCGCGCGCGACAATATCGGCTTCGGCCGGCCGGGCGCGGGCAGTGCCGAGATCGAGGCGGCCGCGAAGGATGCGCTGGCCGATGAATTCATCCTCAAGCTCGAACACGGCTACGACAGTCAGGTCGGCGAACGCGGCGTGACGTTGTCCGGCGGCCAGCGCCAGCGTGTGGCGATCGCCCGTGCCATCCTGCGCGACGCGCCGATCCTGCTGCTCGACGAAGCGACCTCGGCGCTCGATGCCGAAAGCGAGACGCTGGTACAGACGGCGCTGGAGCGGCTGATGCAAGGCCGCACCACCATCGTCATCGCCCATCGGCTGGCAACAGTGCTGAAAGCCGACAGGATTCTGGTCATGGATGGCGGCCGCATCGTCGAGGAAGGCACGCATCAGAGCCTGGTCGCCAAGGGCGGCATCTATGCCAGGCTGGCCAAGCTGCAGTTCGAGACCGGCGCCAGCGCCTTCAGGGGCGCGGCGGAGTAGGTTCCGGCAGCCGGAGAGTATTCGAGAAAACGGCTGCACAGCGACTGAGACACCGCGCTGAAATCGCGGCGGGCGTCGAATTTAAGTAAAACAATAATTAGATCAACCTTAAATGTAGTCGTCATATGCCGACTGTGCGTCTTTACTGGGCTGGGATAAAGTACAAAATCTTCTGAGCTTCGTACCGGAAGATATGTGCGGCAGCTACACATCGTAAAGACGAATACTCACGCGCGGCGGGCGTATAAAATGTGGAGCAGTCCGTTCATCAGACCGGCGTAAGTTTTAGCTGAAATCGGCGCGCCGGAATCGGTTGATCATTCCTGATCCTGAGGAGGCAAATGCAATGAACGACTCCATAGCCATGGCGAAAAGAGTACCCAGAGCTTCGCTGTCCAGTTCCATGGAATTCTTCAACCGGGACGGATCGAAGCGGAAGAACGCAAGCCCATTCGTCGATCTGATGACCGGGCTGCGCAAGAAGGCGAGCAGTGCTGCGCAATCCGGCGTGGATCCCATTGCCGCAAGGGCGGAATTGCAGAAAGGGGTGGCAGGCCAGGAGTGGACGGGCGTGCGTTCCATTCCGGCCAACAAGTCGATCAAGAAGCTGGGGCAGAGGCTCATTTCAGAAGCGTTCCTCAGTTCCAGCATCAGTGTCTCCGAACTGGCCGACAGTTTGGGCACCATTCACTTTCGGGACCAATCAGGTGATGGGTCGTCGGGTCAGGATGTTTTCGGAACCCGTATCGATCTGGGCTCTATCGGCTGGTATTGGGACGCGTGGGCCGAGGAGACCGGCGACGGCGTTATCAAGAAAATCGAGACTTACCAGAATGTCGATACGTCCAAGATGGGCGGCTTTCTTCGCGCGGAGAATTTCAGTCCCGATGGCAGGGACTACATAAACGGTCATGCGGAAAGCGGCTTTTGCTGGGACTACACGCCCAGCCGCGATTGTCACCTGGAGATCCGTGCCTTGGTTGTGGAAACCTACTCGCGCAGCCGGCGAAGGCTTGGCGACCAATGGATGCAGGTCAGCAACTGCCAGATAGACCAGGAGAATTACCTCACGGCCGGCTATTTCTCGAGCGGCATAGAAAGCTATGGGAAGGTGTTCCGAGACGTCGGGCCGAGTTCAGCCTATGTCGGCGACGGGGATCACAGCCAGGACGATGCTTCCCAATACGGAACCAAGAATACGTACTATGGGTATCCGGATGTGGACATCGTGACCCGAGGCGACAGCCGAACGTTGGAACTCGCCATTTCACCCATCGGCCAAATGTACAAGGACCGATCCGTGACGTGTTTTCTCGGTGCCAGGTCGCAGATGTTCGCGTCGCTGGACGACGTGACCGCCGACCTCTGGCAGGGAGGTACGTGGAAGGTCATAAATCTGTTCGTCAGGGAGATCTGACGGCAGCCTGCTTAGAGTTGTTTTGATGCAGTTCCGGACGGAAAACTGCCCCACATTTTTCCTGGAATTGCCCTACTGGTGCCGGATCACGAACGATCCCGGACCGACGGGCGTGAGCAGAGACCATCTCATGGTCCCGCTCACGCCCCGTAGCGTTGCTTCAGGTGATTGACGAAGTACACGGCGTTGAGTTTTTCGCCGGTGGCGCGCTCGAGCAGGTCCGGTGTCGACCATCGCGACCCCTGCGACCATATCTTCTTGCGGCGCCAGTCGTTGATTGCTCCGAAATTGCCTTTCGCCAGGTCGTCGTCGGCGGCAGGATGCTCGCGCGTCAGCGCGGCCCATTGCTGCGCCGCCATCATCGCGCCCAGCGTGTAGGACGGGAAGTAGCCGAAGGCGGCGCCCGGCCAATGCACATCCTGCATCGGCCCGTCGGCCGGATTGTCGATGGTGGAGAGGCCGAGATAGTCGCGCATCTTGGCATCCCAGGCTTCGGGGAGATCAGCCACCTCCAGCCTGCCCGAGACCAGGTCCTGCTCCAGTTCGTAGCGCAGGATGACATGCAGCGGATAGGTCACCTCGTCGGCGTCGACGCGGATCAGGCCGCGCTCGACGCGATGCACATGCGGCAGGAGATCGTCGAGCGACCAGGCCTCGCCGAGATGCTTTTCCACCACCGGCAGCGCCCAGCGCCAGAAGGCGGGATTGCGGCCGATCTGCTTTTCGACGAACAGGCTCTGGCTTTCATGCACGGCCATGCCGCGCGCCTTGCCGAGCGGCCAGTGCGACCATGCTTTCGGCAGGTTCTGCTCGTAGAGCGCGTGGCCAGTCTCGTGCAGCACGCCCATCAGCGCCGACAGGAAATCGGACGTCTTGTAGCGGGTGGTGATGCGCACGTCGCTGGGCACGCCGCCGCAGAAGGGATGGTGCGAGACCGACAGCGAGCCGTGCGTCAGGTCGAAGCCGACCGCCGCCATCATGGCAAGGCCGAGCTCGCGCTGCTTGTCGATCGCATAGGTACCCGAGAGCGGCTTCAGCGGATGCTTGCGCAGCCGCGCTTCCTGGATCGCCAGCGCCTCCGGCACGAAGCCTTTGAGAAAGGCTTTCAGGTCGGCGAAGACGGGGGTGATGTCGGCGGTACGGTTGCCGGGGTCGAATTGCTCCATCAACGCATCGTAAGGGGCGAGGCCGAGCACGTCGGAGCGCAGGGCCGCCTCTTCGCGCACCAGCGCCACCACGCCCTCGAGCGCCGGCTGGAAGCCCGTCCAATCGTTCTTGGCGCGCAGATCGCGCCACAGCTGCTCGCAACGCATGCGCGCCGTTGTCTGGCGTTCGACGAATTCGACCGGCAGACAGGTCAGGTTGGTGTACTGCCGCCGCAATTCGCCCAGCGCCGCGCGCTGCTCGTCGTCGAGCGCCTCGGCTTCGGCGGCGGCGATCCAGTCGGCGATTTCCGGTGCGGTTGCCCTGGTGTGGTACATGCCGGCCAGTGCCGCCATCGCCTCCGCACGCTTCTCGCCGCCGCCGACGGCCATATGCGTCGCTTCGTCAGCGCCGAGGATGGCCAGCGCATGCTCGAGCGCTTCGAGCTTGTGGCCGAGGTCGTCGAGTTTCTGAAAGGACATGGCGACTTCCGTGATTGAGGACGGCGCGAAAAGACACCAACGCAAAAGCGTTGGCAACCCTCAGAGCGGTTCTCCGTTTAACGGAAACGGCAACTTGCTCTCACTCATTGTCTTGACGCAATTCCCCAGGGAAAGCGCCGCGCGTCTTTCCTGGAATTGCTCCGGATACCGTCCGGCAGATGCACCTTGCGCAGCCGATGCCACACATGAAATGCTGCGGGCAACGCGTGCAGGGAGAGCAAATGGCCGGCAACATCCTGGTCGGGCTGGTGGCCTTGATCCATGTCTACATCGTCTATCTCGAGATGATGCTTTGGGACACGCCGCGCGGGCACAAGACATTCCGCCTGACGCCCGAATTCGCCAAGGCCTCGAAGGTGCTTGCCGCCAATCAGGGTCTCTACAACGGATTTCTCGCCGCCGGACTGGTCTGGGGGCTCTATCTCGGCACCTCCGGTTTTCAGGTCAAGGTCTTCTTGCTGCTGTGCGTGGCCATCGCCGGCCTCTACGGCGCGGCGACGGTCGGCCGCAAGATCCTGTTCATCCAGACCGTGCCGGCGGTGGTCGCCCTCGTCGCGCTCTGGCTTGGTTGGTAGCAAGCTGGGCTGGTGAGGAAAAAGGACGCCCGCGGAATTGGGGTCCCGAAGGCGCCAAGTGGTCCCTTCCTCTTTGACGTTCCAAAGGCCTCAGCCGTTCGGGTAGTTTCCGCCGTCGGAACCATCGCCCATCAGGAAGCCGCTGCCGGTGTCGACCCTCAGCCGCTGGTCGACATTGTCGAGACGGCGCAGCAGTTCATGATATTGCGCGGCCGGTATCCTGCCGTGATCCGACGCGGCTATCTTCTGGGCTGCCTGGTTGATGCGCGCGGTGCGCATTTCCAGGCGCTCAGCCACGGCCGGGGTAATGTTGTTGGCCAGCCTGGCGTCGACAATGCCCTGGTGGACCCCCTGAACCTGTTGCATGAGAGCCTCGACACGCGGGCCGGTCATGTCTGTCGGGTCGGTCGCGTCGAGAGCGCCCTTGTGATGGCCCGCGGCATAGGCGCCGGCGAGCGGAATGGCGATAAAGGATGCGGTCAGTGCTGCAGTTCTGAGCGTGGGGTTAAAAGAGCGCATCGTCGCGTCTCCTCCAGAAGAGGAAGGCAGCGGTTCTTTCGTCTGCCTTCCAGCCGCGGGCCGTCGGGTTCCGTCGCGTCGCGATGGGAGGCATCGCCGGCGGTTCTCGGCCCTGCGCGGCAGGCTAGGAGCGCTCCGGCGGGAAGTGGAATTAAAAAAAGATAATGTTTTCAGGCCTTGCCGACAGCCGTCTGCGCCCTAGAGTTGAGTCGTCGAACAAATTCGCGTGACATCGCGTGATGATGGTTCAACGTTCGGTGAGCTTCAGTTCAATGCGGCGGTTCTTGTTGCGCGCCTCGTCGGTATCGGCGGGGTCGAGCGGCTGGAACTCGCCAAAGCCGGCGGCGACCAGCCGGTTGGCCGGCACGCCGTTCTCGATCAGGAACTTGACCACCGAAGTCGAACGCGCCGTCGACAGTTCCCAATTGTCGCGGTAGCGGCCGGTGCCGGAGAGCGGCTTGTTGTCGGTGTGGCCATCGACACGCAGCACCCAGTTGATCTCCGGCGGAATCTCCTTCTGCAACTCGATGATGGCGTCGGCGAGTTTCTTCATCTCGATCTTGCCGGCATCGTTGATGACCTCGGAGCCGGTCGGGAACAGCACTTCCGACTGGAAGACAAAACGGTCGCCGACAATGCGGATGTTCTCCCGGTCGGCGAGGATCTCGCGCAGGCGTCCGAAAAAGTCGGAGCGGTAGCGGTTCAATTCCTGCACGCGCTGCGCCAAGGCGACGTTGAGGCGGCGGCCGAGATCGGCGATCTTGGTGTTGGAATCGCGGTCGCGGGCCTCCGAAACGTTGAGCGCGTCCTCGAGTGCTCCGATCTGCTTGCGAAGTGCGGCGATCTGCTGGTTGAGGATCTCCACTTGGCTCAGTGCCTGCTGGCTGATCTGGCGCTGGTTGTCGAGTTCGCCGCCCAGTTCCGCGGCACGCTGGTTGGCCGCGTCCCCGGCGCCGGCACCTTGCGCCAGCAATTGCTCGAGCCGGCTCTTTTCCGCCTCCGCCGCCGACAGCGACGCCTGCAGGTTGGCGAGCGAATCCTCCTTGTCCTGCGCCGTCGAGCGCTCCAGGGCCAGAAGCTGGGTCAGTTCGTTGATCTGCGAGTTGAGACGATTGAGCACCGTGTCCTTGCCGGAGATTTCACGGCCGAGCAGGAACTGCGCCAACACGAAAACGGTGAGCAGGAACATGATGGCGAGCAGCAGCGTCGACAAAGCGTCGACAAAGCCCGGCCAGTAGTCGATGCGGCGATCGGTACGCCGGCCCCTGGCAAGCGCCATGTCAGTGCACCCCGGGCTTCTTCAGGGCGTCGGCGATCTTTTCCAGCGTGTTGCGCATCGCCTTCTGTTCATCGGACTGGGCCTCGACCCAGTCGCGCATGATCTGCTGCTCGGAGCGCATGTTCTTGACCAGGCCGGAAATACCGTCGGCGAGATTGGCCATGGCGGTGGCGACACGAGGATTGGAGCCGCCGCCATTCTCCTGCATGCTGCGCAGCCGCTCCGACAACAGGCGGATTTCGTCCGACGGTTCGGACTTGGCCGGATCGGAGACGACGATGTCGGAAGAGAGATCAGTGACCGAGGACAGCCAGTTCTCAAGCTCGGTGTAGAAGCGCGTCTGGGCGCGGCCCGCCTGCAAATCGAGGAAGCCAAGCACCAGCGAACCGGACAGGCCGAACAGCGAGGATGAGAAGGCCGTGCCCATGCCGGCCAACGGCGCCGACAGGCCCTGCTTCAGGGAATCGAGCACCGCGGCGGCGTCACCCGTGCCGGGATCGAGCGATTCGATGGTCTCGCGGATCGAGCCGATCGTGTTCAACAAACCCCAGAAGGTACCGAGCAGGCCGAGGAACACCAGGAGGCCGACCAGGTAGCGCGAGGTGTCGCGGCTTTCGTCGAGGCGCGTGGCAATGGAATCGAGCATTGTGCGCATCGAAGAGGTCGAGAAGGCCATGGTCGAGGAACGGCCGATCATGGCTTTCATCGGCGCCAGCAGCACCGGTTCGGTGGTTTCCGAGCCGGCGCGGAAGGAGTTGACCCAGCGCACCTCGCGAAACAGCCGCCCGACCTGGGCGAAGGCGAGCAGGATGCCGACCATCAGCACGCCGATGATCAGGCCATTGAGGCCGGGATTGGTGACGAAAGCCGTCGAGATCTGGCGGGTCAGGATGGCGGCAATGAAGGCGACGATGGCCAGGAAGATGACCATGGTCAGCAGGAACACCTGCGGACTCGATAGTTTATGCGGATCGTAGATCAGTACGTCGGAGCGCCTGCCCATGCCGAAGGATCTGAGAAAAGCCATCCGTGCCCCGTTTCCGATGCCGCTGCCGCCGATCACGTAGTTGGCGACTCTAAACGGAATTGTGACCAAATTGAATGGCGCTTGGCAATATTGCCGCGAGCGTATCAGAAGCGGTTTATCACCAGGCAGTCGACCATGGCCGACAGATGCAGGCCCGCTCCAGTGACGACGAAGCCGTGCCACAGCGCGTTGTGGAAACGCAGCCCCTTCCAGGCAAAGAAAATGACGCCGCAAGAATAGACGACGCCACCGGCGACGATGAGCACGATCGACGTCGTCGGCAGTGTCGCGACGAGCGGCTTGACCAGGACGATGCCGCTCCAGCCGATGGCGAGATAGAAGACGATCGCCAGCCGGTCGAAACGGCCGGGAACGAACACCTTGATGGCGATGCCTGTCGCCGCCGCGATCCAGACCAGCGCGATCATCCAGTGGGCCAGCGGCGAGCCGTCGAGCTGGGCCAGAAAGGGCGTGTAGGTGGCGGCGATGAGAAGATAGATCGCGGCGTGATCGAAGCGCCGCAGAACCCATTTGGCCGGTGACGATACCGGCCACAGATTATAGGCCAGCGACACCGAGAGCACGGTGAGCAGCGAAACGACATAGAAGGCGGCGGCGACGTACTCGCCGGGTCCGACCCGAAACGCCGCCAGCGCCAGCAGCGCCGAGCCGGCCGCGATCGCCAGCACGATGCCGACAGCATGGACAATGCCGTCGGCGATCATCTCCGCGCGGGAGTAGTGCCAGCGCCCGACAAAGGGGATTTCGAGTTGCGGCGGTGTTTCGGTCATCGATCGTCCTGCGTCACCCCGTATCTGGGCAACCGCCGGACAGTATTTCAAGCTTTGGTGGCGGTTTTGCGACTGCGGCCGTTCAGCGCGGCGGAAGCTTTAGCGGGGTGCGAGGGGCTTTTTCACCGTCTTCAGCAGCGCGCGCTGGATGACTTCGTTGCCGGCGACGACGGAGCCGTTGTCCAGCATGTCCTGCCCGCCATCCATGTCCGAGACGAAACCGCCGGCTTCGCGGATCAGCAGCAGGCCGGCGGCGATGTCCCAGGGCGACAGGCCGATCTCCCAGAAACCGTCCATGCGGCCGGCGGCGACATAGGCAAGGTCGAGCGAGGCCGAGCCGAGGCGCCTGATGCCGGAAACCTCGGCCATGACGTGGCGCAACTCGATCAGGAAATTGCCGTGCTGGCCGCGCCCCAGATGCGGCACGCCGCAACCGATGACGGCGTCGACGAGCTTGGTGCGGCCGGCGACGCGCAGGCGGCGGTCATTCAGGAAGGCGCCGCCGCCGCGCTCGGTAGTATAGAGCTCGTCCATGGCCGGATTGTAGATCACGCCGGCAACGATCTGGCCCTGACGCTCCAGCGCGATCGAGACGGCGAAAAGCGGAATGCCGTGCAGGAAATTGGTGGTGCCGTCGAGCGGATCGACGATCCAGCGGTGCTGGCTGTCGTCGCCGGCGACCGTGCCGCGCTCTTCCATCAGGAAGCCGTAGCCCGGGCGCGCCTTCGACAATTCGGCGAAGACGATGTCCTCGGCCTTGCGGTCTGCCTGGCTGACATAGTCGCCCGGCCCCTTCATCGAGACCTGCAGGTTCTGGACCTCGCCGAAGTCGCGCGACAGCGAGCGGCCGGCCTTCATTGCGGCCTGGACCATGACGTTGAGAAGGGCTGAGCGTGCCATCGTGCTTCTTCCTGCTGCTGCGCGCTTTAAACTCTGTCTTTATGCATGTCGGTGACCCAAAACCGGGGCCGCTTTTGGGCAACATGCATCAGTCGGCGCGGCGCACGTAAGTGATTTCGTTGGTGTCGACGATTATGCGTTCGCCGGCGCCGATGAAGGGCGGCACCAGGACGCGAATGCCGTTCTCCAGCACCGCCGGCTTGTAGGAGGATGCCGCCGTCTGGCCCTTCACCACCGGATCGGCCTCGGTGATGGTCAGTGTCACATAGTCGGGTAGCGAGATGCCGATCGGCCTCTCCTCGTAAAGCTGGACCGTCACCATCATGCCGTCCTGCAGGAACGCGGCGCGGTCGCCGACGAAATCCTTGTTCAGTTCGAGCTGTTCGTAGCTCTGGGTGTCCATGAACACCAGCGCGTCGTCCTGCTCGTAGAGGAAGGAAAAATCCTTCAGGTCGAGGCGGATCTGTTCGACCGTCTCGGCCGAGCGGAAGCGCTCGTTGAGCTTGGTGCCGTTGATCAGGTTCTTCAGTTCAACCTGGTTGTAGGCGCCGCCCTTGCCGGGCTTGACGGTGTTGGTCCTGACCGCCACCCACAGGCCGCCATCGTGCTCGATGACATAGCCGGGACGGATTTCGTTGCCATTGATCTTGGCCATGATGATGGGATCCGGAATGAGATTTTCGCCGGGACAAGCGATTTAGGGGCTCCCAAGACCACAAATCGCCCGGAGAGGCAAGGGAGCGGGCAGGAATGGACGGTTGCACGGGCTGCCATCAAGGCAGGCGGTTCGCCTTCTGCAGGGCCTGCTTGGTCTGGTCGTCGCCCAGCCCTTGCAGGAAATCGTCCATGTCGGGGTCGATGAGACCGGCGCGGCGGGCGACGATGTACCAGGCTCCGGCGAGCACGAGGTCCGGGTCGGTGCCGATGCCTTGCATATAGAGTTTCGCCAGGCGGTTCTGGGCGGCGACATTGCCGCCCTCGGCGGCCTGCTTCGTCCAGCCGAAAGCCGATTTCAGATCACGGGCACCGCCGCGACCCTCGATCATCCAGGCGGCGAGATCGATCTGCGCGGTGTCATAGTTCTGTCGTGCGGCCTGCGCCAAGAAGCGCCTTGCCTGCGCATCGTCGTGCGGCTTGCCGCCGACGCCATTGGCGTAGATCTGGGACATGGCGTATTGCGCGTCGGGGAGCCCGGTCGCGGCGGCGCGCTCATAATAGGAGACTGCTTTGGTCAGGCCGGCGTCGCCGGGATCCTGCTGGACCAGCATCTGCGCGAAATTGAACTGCGCCAGCTGGTTGCCGGCTTCGGCCGCGGCCTGCATCAGGGCATAGGCCTCCTTCGTGTCCTTCTTGACGTAACGGCCGTCGAGCAGCATCAGAGCGTATTGGAACTGTGATTCCGGCACGCCCTGTTCGGCGGCGGCGGCGTACCATTTGGCCGCCTCCGCTGCGTTGAGCGGTACGCCCAGCCCGCGCGACAGGATCTCGGCCACCAATGTCTGCGCCGCCGGGTCGCCATTTTTCGCGCGGACCAGCGCAAGGTTGTAGGCCGTCTTGTAGAGCCCGCGCTGGAAGGCGCCGTAGGCCGCGTCCGCCGGCTTGGCCCCGAAGCGGTCGGGATTGATGCTGTCGGCCGAGGGCAGCGGCGCCGGCTCCGCCGTGGTGGCGGGTTGCGGCAGCTGCTTTTCGATCGGCTTGTCGGTGTGCACGCCGATTTCGGGCTTGGGCTGCGGCAAGGGAATCGTTTCGGCGGCGGCGGCCTGGATCATGACCGCTGCAAGCAAGGCCTGAAGGGGAAGCCTCACCGGAGCCACATCAGTCCTCGAAGCGCGGCGCGGTTTCGTCGAGCAGCGCGTTAGCCTGGGCGACGGCCGCTTGCGGATCGACGCCGTCCGCAAAAATCGCGCTCGACAGCGCGACGAACTCGGCGCCGGTGGCGGCCACTTCCTCGATGGAAGCCAGATCGGATCCGGCCATGACGATGCAGGGGATCTGGATCATGTCGGCCCACCATCGTCCCAGCGACAGGTTGCGCGGGTGCGGCTCGGGCTTGTTGTCGTAGCCGAAGCGGCCGAAGAAGATGTAGTCGGGTCTGGTCTCGCCAAGCTCAAGCGCATCGTCACGCGTCTTGGCGCCGCCGGCGCCGACCATCATCTTCGCCTGGAAATGTTCGATCGTCTCGGCGAGTTCGGCCTTGGAAACCTCGACATGGATGCCGTCGGCCTGGACACGGCCCGCGATGCGGGTGTCGCCGGCGATGATCACGGCCACGCCCGCAGCCTGGGCCGTCGGCACGATCTGTTCGGCAAAAGCCTGGAAGGAGGCCTCGTCCATGCCGTTCTCGGGCAGGATCAGCGAGGCGACGTCGCCGCCGTCGAATGCGTTGGCGATGCGGGCGGCCGGCACGCCGGGCGGCGCGATCAGCACGATGCGGCAACGATTTGGGGGTGTGGCGTCGTTCATGGTTCTTGGATCCCGGGTTTCGCCTATGCCGGGCGAAGATGGTTGGATTGCGGCATAGAACAAACTGCCGGGATTGAACAGGCGTCAGCTGTCAGACGGCATCAGGCGGAACGAAGAGCATTGCGGGCTTTCGTGACGATGTCGAATACTTTCGACGGATCCTCGATGCCAAGGAATTGCGGCACGGGGTCGAGAGCCGGCGACCAGCTGCCAAAACTTTGATAGCGCGACTGAGACCAGCCGCCCGGACTTCCGAACAACGATGCCGCCGCGCCGAAGCGCAAACTGCCACGCCTTTCGCCCTCGCCGGTGAGCTGGATGTCGGGAAGACGCTCAAGATCGATCGATGTGAAGTTGGCGAAAGGAGGGGTGCGCATGATGAGGATGCGTTTGTCCGTGACCGCATAGGCGATCCGCTGTCTCAGCCACGCGTCGACAGCAAATCGGCCAAAGACGAAGAAGAGCCCGATGCAGATGAACATTGCTCCCCATGCGTCGAAGAAAAGCGGCGCGCCTTGCCTTGCCGCGGTATAGGTCCAGAAGATTGCAAAACCACACCAGAGCAGGCTGAACGGTATTAGAAACATGTCCTTGCTGGTGAAGAACAGGCCCTGCGCGGGAAGGCCGCTCCATAGGATGTGTTCGCGGGGCAATAGCCGCCCCTGAAAAGATCCGCTCGCCACGCCTTTACCCCGTTGCTTTGTGCCCCCATCCACATCGCACGGACGGCGATCGCCGAGCAAATCAGCAACACGTTATCCGCCCGCAAGACCATGGGTTCGAAAGTATCGCCGCCGCGATCCAACAGTCGAGAACGTTATGTCGGCACTTTCGACTTCCACAGCGACCAGCCGAGATTCATGCCGGCCGCCGCCGTCAGGATCAAAGCGGCGCCGGCGACCTGGCTGAGATGCAGCCGATGGCCGAAAGCCACGACGTCGACCAGGATGGCGACGACCGGATAGATGAAGGACAGCGATCCCTGCAGATGCGTCGGCAGCTTCTGGATGGCACCATACATCAGGATGTACATCAGGCCGGTGTGGACGATGCCGAGCGTCGCCAGCATGGTCCAGCTCCACGGGTCGGCGGGAAGATGCGAAAGATCAGCGAAGGGCCCCAGCATGACGACGCCGACGCAGACCTGGATCAGCGCGATCAGATGCGGTGGCGTGCCCTTGAGCTTCTTGGTGACGATGGCCGCGATGGCCCAGAAGAAGGCCGCGGCCAGCGCCATCAGGATGCCGGCAAAATAGTTGGTGCCGACATCGCCGGCGTCAGGGGCGGCCTCGAGGATGAGCACCATGCCGGCGAAGGCTATTGTCAGCCAGGTCAGCTTGGTCAGCGTCAGCCGTTCCGCGAAGAAGAGCGCGCCGAAGCCGACCAGCATGAAGGGCTGGGTGTTGTAGACGGCGGTGGCGATCGAGATCGAGGCGCGCGAGAAGGCGCTGAACAGAAGCAGCCAGTTGATGACGATGGCCGCGCCGCCAAGCGCGGCCAGGCCGATGACGCGCAGGGGCAGCCTGTCGCGCAGCAAGCCGAGCGAAGCGCAGATGACGAGCAGTGTCGCCGCACCGAACGCGCAGCGCCAGAACACGACGTCCATGATCGGTTGGCCGGACATGATGACGAACCATCCGATCGTGCCCAGGATCGTCATTGCGGCCGACATCTCGACCGTGCCGCGTACCGTATCGTTCATGATAGACCTCTGTGCCCGCTGAGGCGGCATAATCTCATGCTAAGTGAGTGCTTTCTATCCGATTGAAAAGGCAGTATGGAGAGATAACCTAATTATATTAGGTCTCGGCTGCGAATTTGTGAGAAATCTAAAATGCTGGACGATCTCGACCGAAATCTCCTCGAAATCCTGGTGCGGGATGCACGGACCTCGCTGAAGGAGCTGGCTGCCCAGGTCGGGCTGTCGTCGCCGAGCGTTTCGGAGCGGCTGCGGCGGCTCGAGGAGCGCGGCGTCATCCGGGCGTTCACCGTCGAGATCGATCCCCTGGCGCTCGGCTATACGCTGCAGGCGATCGTGCGCATCAAGCCTTTGCCAGGCAAGCTGCACATCGTCCAGAAATTGATCGAGGAGATCGCCGAGTTTGGCGAATGCGACAAGGTGACGGGCGACGACTGTTTCGTCGCCCGTCTGTTCGTGCGCTCGATCGGCGACCTCGACGGCATTCTCGACCGCATCGCCGACAAGGCCGAGACCAGTACCGCCATCATCAAGGCGCAGCCGATCCGGCGGCGGCCGCCACCGCTCGGGGCGCCATCGGCCTCATCGTCTTGACTCAGCAAGGCAGTGGTGGAAATGCGGCGCCTGTCCACCAAAAGTCGGTCTTCCACCAGACGATTGGCCGAGAGACGAGGAAGAAAACATGGCGCAAAATATCTACGACCAGCCGGAGTTCTTCGCGGGCTACAGCCGGCTTGGCCGGTCGATCGAAGGCCTGGACGGTGCCGCGGAATGGCCGGCGCTGCGCGCGATGCTCCCTGAAGCCGGCGGCCTGCGGATCGTCGACCTCGGCTGCGGTTTCGGCTGGTTCTGCCGCTGGGCGCATGAGCACGGAGCGAGCCACGTCCTTGGGCTGGACCTGTCGGAGAAGATGCTGGCCCGGGCAAGAGCCGCCGGCCCGGACACCGGCATCACCTATGAGCGGGCCGACCTGGACCAACTCAGCCTGCCGCCAGGCGGATTCGATCTCGCCTACAGCTCGCTTGCCCTCCACTATGCCGAGGATGTCGCGCGCCTGTTCAGAACGGTGCATCAGGCCCTGTCGCCCGGCGGGCATTTCGTCTTCTCCACCGAACATCCGATCTACATGGCCCCGACCAGGCCGGGCTGGGTGGTCGACGAGAAAGGCCGCAGGACATGGCCTGTCGACCGCTATCTGGTGGAAGGTCCGCGCGAGACAGACTGGCTGGCCAAGGGCGTGGTGAAACACCACCGCACCATCGGCACGACGCTCAACGCGCTGATCAAGTCCGGCTTCACGATCAAGCATGTCGAGGAGTTCCGCCCCACGGATGCGCAGGTCGCGGCCAAGCCCGAACTGGCCGAAGAACTCGAGCGGCCGATGTTCCTGCTGGTCTCGGCGCGTCGATAGGAAAGTCGAGAGGACAGGGGCGTCATTGGCGAGACGCGCCATGCTTGGATTTGCTGTCGCTCCGCTCAGAATTCTGGGCTATTCAGGCGGTGACGCACTTTCCCTCCAGACCAGTCCCTCCCATGTCAGGCCTGCTTCTCGATCCGTGGTTCTACGCGGCCGCCGTTCCGGCGGTCATTCTGGTCGGGCTGTCCAAGGGCGGTTTCGGCGGCGCTGTCGGTTTCGTCGGCGTGCCGCTGATGGCGCTGACCATTCCGCCGGTGCAGGCGGCCGCCATCCTGCTGCCGATCCTGTGCCTGATGGACATCGTCTCGGTGTGGACATGGTGGGGCGTTTACGACCGCAAGATGCTGGCCGACATGATGCCGGGCGCCGTCATCGGCATCGGCCTCGGCTGGCTGACGGCGGCACTTGTCACCGAGGAGGCGGTGCGGCTCATTGTCGGCGCCGTCGCCATCATCTTCGTGCTGCGCTGGCTTTATCTGCAGTTCCGCCACGGCTCCGACCATGCCGCCGAACCCAATCGTGTGGCGGCCGCGATCTGGGGTACGGTCGCCGGTTTCACCAGCTTCGTCGCCCATGTCGGCGGGCCGCCTTTCCAGGTCTATGCGCTGCCGATCCGCCTCGACCCCAAGGTGCTGTCGGGCACGGCCGCGATCTTCTTTGCCGCGACCAATGCGTTGAAGCTCATCCCCTATTTCGCGCTCGGCCAGTTCGATACCGCCAATCTGACGGCGTCCGCCGTGCTGATGCCCCTGGCGCCGCTGTCGATCATCGCCGGCGCCTGGCTGGTGCGGCGCATGCGGCCGGAGATCTTTTATCCCTTCACCTACGCGACAGTGGCCGTCGTGGCGGTCAAGCTGCTGTGGGACGGCCTCGCCGGCCTGATGTAGCAGGCGAGGCGGCTGCCCAGCCGCTCTCGCCGTCAAGGGGATCAGGCGGCGCTGGGCACGAGGCGGTTGCCGCCAAAGGCCAGCGTGGCGCCCATCGCTATGACCAGCGCCATGCCGGCGAGGATGCCGATGTCATGCGTGGTCGGCTTGAGCACCATGTCGGCGACGATCACCAGCATCACCGCATAGTCGAAGCGCGCCGCGCTCATCATGCGCTGGCCAATGGCAAGCACAGCCGGCGTGACGCCCTCCTTGGCGATCATCGCGCCCATGCGCTCGCCGGTCGGCTTGAAGATGAACATGCCGATCGAGAAGGTCGTGGCGTAGCCGACCAGGCCGATGATGATCCACAGGTCGGAGAAGCCGACCCAGAAGCCACACATGATGAGGCCGAAGATCAGGGTGAGCATCGACATCGGCGCGAAGAAACACCCGCCCAACTGCCCGCTGGCGCGCATCGCCTGAAGCTTGTCCGCGATGTTGCCGGCGCGTTCGGCAAGAACGCCGAGCAGGAACAGCACGAAGCCGCCTCCGAGCCACAAAATGGCAGAGACGATATGGAGAAATTTGACGATCGAATACCAGTCCATCGGTTGCTCCTGGGGTATTTCTGGTGGTTTTGCGGCGGAGCGGATATTCGCCTGCCGTCAGAGGAGCGGGCGTTTAGCGTGGCGCCTGTTTCGGAACGATGTCGCGAAAAAACAGCTTTTGTTTCGGCGGTTTTCGGCCAGCGCCGGCTCTCAGCATCCACCGATGCGCGGTTCATTTTCTGCTATCGTGAAAAGTGCGGGAGGGGGCGGCGCGACATCGTCCAGAAACATTGCCGATGCTAGTGCGCCGAGCCGGAAGCCCGGTGGCGACAGAAATCGCCTGACGATCAACCCATTCCCGAAAACGGGAAAAGGCAATTCGAGGGGACAAGCATGCAAGGGGTAGCACGGAATTTCTTTACGCTGGCCATCATCTATTCACTGTGCGGCATGGCGCTCGGCATTCACATGGCCATCAGCGAAGACCATGGCCAGATGCCAACCCACGCCCACACGATGGTGGCCGGCTGGCTGATGTCGGCGGTCTTTGCCTTCTTCTATCATCTGTTTCCGGCTGTCGGGCAAAAGATGATCGCCGTCGTTCACTTCTGGCTGACGGCAATCAGCGGGATCGGGCTTATGATCGGCCTCTACATCCTGCTTGCCGGCAATCCGGCAATCGAACCTCTGCTGGGGATCGCTTCGATCGGCTTCTATGCAGGCATGCTTCTGTTTGCCTTCATCTCCCTGCCGGTGGTCTGGAAGAAGGCCTGAGCAGGGCGGGAACTGACCTCCGGCCTGTGCTGTTACGGCACAGGAATCGGGTGTTCGATCAAAAAACTTCGGGGCTGTTAAAGGTTCATTAAGCTTTACAGGCGTTTACTATGTGCATCCAGTGATCTGGATTCTTACCGAGTGGTTGGAGCCACTTTGTTTGACGCCTCCCTGTTAAACTCCTGAGAGCCGCCTTATCCGCGGCTCTTTTTTTGTCCGCATTCCGGCGGCACCCCGCGCGGCGGATGGCTGTTAACCTTCTGTTAAACATGTGCTTGCCTTCGCCCCCTGCGAAGCGCATTTTCAAGCTTCAGTTATATAGGGTGCCGGGTGTATCGGCAGTGAGCCGAATCGGCCGGTCGCAAGTGCAGGGGCGTATCAATGAACGAGCCTTCGAAGGGCAGTGCGAAAACCGTGAAGCTGGCGGAACGCCGGGTTTTTTCGCACTCCTTCAAACCGCTTTACCAGGAAGGCATGGGACTGGTCGAACAGGCGGCGGAATATCTCGATGGCAAGGGCCGCGCCGAGGCCAAGAAACTGTCGCGGCTGGCGGCCACGCTCTACGCGGCCGAATCGATGCGGCTGACCACCAGGCTGATGCAGGTTGCCTCCTGGCTGCTTTTGCAGCGCGCGGCGAATTCGGGCGAAATGACCCGGGACCAGGTTGCGTCGGAAAAATCCAAGGTCCGCCTCGATACCGCTTCCGCGCATGACGAAGCCGCGGGCTGGGCCGAACTGCCCGAGGATTTCCTCGACCTCGTCAACCGCTCGCTTCGCCTGCAGGCACTGGTGCGTCGCATGGATGACGAAATATACGGCGACGGCTCCGTGGTCGACATGCAGCCATTGAGCCGCCGGCCCAATCCGGTTTCGGATCAGATCAGCCTGCTCAATACGGCGTTCGCCCGCAACTAGGCGACTTCGGAATTTTCCGGCTCGACAGGTCACTGTTTCCGGTTTGTTCACATTTCGCTGGCATCGCTGTCCGCCCAAGGGGTAAAGTTACCGAATGGGGGACGCGATTCGCATCATTGGCATCGATCCGGGGCTCAGGCGCACCGGATGGGGCATCGTCGAGAGCCTCGGCAATTCCTTGCGCTTCGTCGCCTCCGGCACCGTGCGCTCCGAGGACAAGGCGGCGCTGGCGACGCGGCTATGCCAATTGCATGACGGGCTCGCCGAAGTCCTGCACGCGGCAATGCCGCATGAGGCTGCCGTCGAACAGACCTTCGTCAACAAGGATGCCGTGGCGACGCTGAAGCTCGGCCAGGCGCGCGGCATCGCCATGCTGGTGCCGGCGCGGGCCGGCCTCGTCGTCGCCGAATATGCGCCCAATGCTGTCAAGAAGGCGGTGATCGGCGTCGGCCATGGCGACAAGAAGCAGATCCACATGATGGTGAAGGTGCTGCTGCCGAAGGCGACCTTCGATACCGAACATGCCGCCGACGCGCTGGCCATCGCGATTTGCCACGCGCATCACCGGCAGAGCGCCGCCTATCGGATGGCGCTTGCGTCATGAGAGGCTGTTGGAAATGATCGGCAAGCTCAAGGGCACGCTGGACGAGATCGACGAGGATCATTGCCTCGTCGACGTCCATGGCGTCGGCTACGTCGCCTATTGCTCGGCGCGCACGCTGGCCGCGCTGCCTTCGCCCGGCGAAGCGGTGGTGCTGTTCATCGAGACCTATGTGCGCGAGGACATGATCCGCCTTTACGGCTTCCAGTCGGCGCTCGAGCGCGAATGGTTCCGGCTGTTGATGAGCAATGTGCAGGGCGTAGGGGCCAAGGTGGCGCTGGCCATCCTGTCGACATTGGCGCCGGCCGACCTCGCCAATGCGATCGCGCTGCGCGACATCGCCATGGTTTCCCGCGCCCCAGGCGTCGGCAAAAAGGTGGCCGAGCGCATCGTCACCGAATTGAAGAACAAGGCGCCGGCCTATGCGGGTTCGGCCTCCGGGACCATCGGCCTGAAGCAGGAGCTCGGCGAAGGCGTGGCAGCCGCGCCGATCACCGACGCGGTTTCGGCACTGGTCAATCTCGGCTACTCGCGCGACACCGCTGCCAATGCGGTTGCCGCGGCGCTGAAGACGGCGGGCGAGGACGCGGACGCCTCGAAGCTGATCCGCTTCGGGCTGAAGGAACTGGCGCGGTGAGGGCTCGCTTGTCCGGTCCTCTGCCTTATGCGAGGAAGGTAGCATGAGCCTTTCGCCCCGTCTCATTGCTCCGGAAAAACGCGGCGAGGATGCCGACCAGACCTTGCGGCCGCAAACGCTTGCCGACTTTGTCGGCCAGGCGGCGGTGCGGGCCAATCTCAAAGTGTTCATCGAGGCCGCCAAGGGCCGCAACGAGGCGCTCGACCACGTGCTGTTCGTCGGGCCGCCGGGGCTGGGCAAGACGACGCTGGCGCAGATCATGGCGCGCGAACTTGGCGTCAATTTCCGCTCCACATCCGGTCCGGTCATCGCCAAGGCCGGCGATCTTGCCGCACTGCTTACCAATCTCGAGGAAGGCGACGTGCTGTTCATCGACGAGATCCATCGGCTGAACCCGGCGGTGGAGGAAATCCTCTATCCGGCGATGGAGGATTTCCAGCTCGACCTGATCATCGGCGAGGGCCCGGCGGCGCGTTCGGTCAAGATCGACCTTGCCCGTTTCACCCTGGTCGCGGCCACCACGCGGCTTGGCCTGCTCACCAATCCGCTGCGCGACCGGTTCGGCATTCCGGTGCGGCTCAACTTCTACACGGTCGAAGAGCTGGAGCAGATCGTGCGGCGCGGCGCCCGCATCCTGCAGATGCCGCTCGGCGACGATGGCGCGCTGGAGATCGCGCGGCGCGCGCGCGGCACGCCACGCATCGCCGGACGGCTGTTGCGCCGCGTGCGCGATTTCGCCTCGGTCGCCGGCGACGGTCACGTCGATCGCCTGATCGCCGACGAGGCGCTGACACGGCTGGAGGTCGACGCGCTCGGCCTCGACGCGCTCGATCGCCGCTACCTCTCCATGATCGCACGCAATTTCGGCGGCGGACCGGTCGGCATCGAGACGATCGCGGCCGGCCTGTCGGAGCCACGTGATGCCATCGAGGACATCATCGAGCCCTATCTGATCCAGCAGGGCTTCATCCAGCGCACGCCGCGCGGCCGCATGCTGACGGCAAATGCCTGGCGCCATCTCGGCCTCGACGCGCCGAAGGACCTGGCGCAGCAGCAGATCAACCTGTTCCAGGAAGAGTAGGGACGCAGGCGATCAGGCGCTGGTTCCCGGTCCAGCGATCAAGCATCCGTGAATGCGCGAAATCTGCTCGCCTTTGCCGATTTGCCGGCGCAATCGTGGATTTTATCGGCGCTGTCTCGCGGCATGCCGCCGCGATCCATGTGCCGGAGCCACGGAATGATAACCAGACGCGGGTTCCTGCGCTTCATCGGCGGGTCTTTCCTGACTGCTGTCGCGCTTGGCGCCTATGCGGTCGGCATCGAGCCGATGCTGCTGGCGCATGTGAAGCGCTATGCCCTGACGCCGCCGCACTGGCCTGATGGCCTGAAGCTGCGGGTCGTGGCATTTGCCGACATCCATGCCTGCCGGCCCTGGATGACGCAGGAACGAATTGCCTCGCTCGTTGACGATGCGAACGCGTTGCAGCCCGACCTGATCGTGCTGCTTGGCGACTATACTGCGGGCATGCCCCTGGTGACGGGGCCGGTTACGCCGTCGCAATGGGCGTCCGCGCTGTCGGGCCTCAAGGCGCCGCTCGGGGTGCTGTCGATCCTTGGCAATCACGATTGGTGGAGCGATGGCTTCGCGCAGCGCGCCGGAGCCGGGCCGATCATAGCACGCAAGGCCTTGGAGAAGGTCGGCATCCCGGTGCTGGAGAACGATGTCGTGCGCCTGGAGAAGGATGGCCATGGCGTCTGGATCGCCGGCCTGGCCGACCAACTGGCGTTGCTGCCGGCCAGGAAGGGCGACCCGTGCAAGGGGCTCGACGATCTCGACGGCACGCTGGCCAAGGTCGGTGACAGCGCGCCTGTCATCCTGCTCGCCCATGAGCCGGATATTTTTCCCACCGTGCCATGGCGCGTCTCGCTGACCCTGTCGGGCCATACCCATGGCGGGCAGGTGCGGCTGTTCGGCTATTCGCCCGTCGTGCCGTCGCGCTTCGGCAATCGCTATGCCTATGGCCATGTCGTCGAGAACGACCGCAATCTGATCGTCTCGGGCGGGCTCGGCTTCAGCATCCTGCCGGTGCGTTTCGGCATGAGGCCGGAAATCCTGCAGATCGACCTCGGTTGACTTGAATACAGCGCTAACTCTTTGTTTTAACTAAATTTCCAGGGAAAGCCGTTTCGCACTTTCCCGGAATTGCCCTAGTGAAGTGACTGGATCACATCCATCACGTCCGGCTCGGCCTTATCGCCGTTGAAGGCATCGACGATGCCGAAGGCGCCGCCATAACTCCACACCGACCATGAGAAACCATGCGCCTCGGCCCGCGCGATCATGTCCTTGACATAGGCGGCGCGGTATTCGGCCGGCATCACATAGGCATTGCCGTATTCCTGGCGGATCATGCCGAACTCGCCCAGCGTGATGTTTTCCGGCTTGATGCCGTTGGCCTTGGCCCACGCCTCGACCTTGCTGAAGGGCGCATCCATCAGGCCAAGCAGCTTGGCGGGACTGTCCATGCTGGCGACCTGCTCGTCGAGATAGGCAAGCAGGCCGCTCTGCCGTGTCCACGGCGCCTCGGCCTTGATGCGGGCGCGGATGGTGTCCAGCGTCACGTCTAGCTGCGCCTTGGGCACTGACGTCAGCGGATAGGGCAGGCCTGTCACATAGGGAATGAAGTCGCCGGCCCAGGTCGCACCCTGGTGGGTGAGCAGGAATGGATCATAGGAATGGAAGGTCCAGATGACGTTGTCGTCGGGAATCTCCTTCGGATCGATCTTCTCCAGGGACGAGGCGGCGGAATAGCAGGCGCCGGTCAGCACCAGGGTCAGCTTCGTCGCCGACGATCGCGCCGCGGCGAACAATTTCCGCTGGCGGTCCGGCCACAGGCTGGTGCCGGCGCTGTCACAATCGACGATCGGTTCGTTCATCGGCTCGAAGGCAACCTTCTCGGGATCCTCGCCGGCCAGGGTGCGGGCCATCTTGCGTATCATGTCGACATAGCTGTCGAAGGTCCGCGGATCGTCCATCACCTCGGCCATGCCGATCTTGCGGCTGCCGCCGGCCGGGATCAGGTGCATGTCGACGATCACCTTGAGGCCGGCGCGGTTGATCATGCGCACCGAGTCCAGCACGCCGGCATAGAGGTCGTCACTCAACGCCGTTGTCTGGTCGGACAGGAAAGGCGAGGGGTCGACCGGCATGCGCAGGAAATCGAAGCCCGCCTCCTTGAGCGCCTTGAGATCGTCCTCCTTGAGGAATTTGCGCCATTCCGGATAGGGCAGTATGGCCTTGGCATCGCTCCACTGATCCTCGCCCGGCCAGGTGACCCACTGGTCGAGATTGAGGCCGCGCTTCATAGCAAATGTCGCAGCCTGACCGGGCACCGCCAAGGCCGCCAGCACCAGCAGCGCCGCCATCAAACTCTTGATCATCGCCGTCAACAGTGTCATCCGATGTCAGATCAGGATGACGTTTGGTTGAACCGTCTTCCTGATCTATTTCTTTCTGGAGCATGGTCTCTGGACAAACGGAAACCGTTTGTCCGAAAAAACCGGTTTCCACTTTTCGGGATCATGCTCTAGGTCACGCGCGGAACTGGTGCCTCGCCGCGACTGAAAAAGGAAGCGCAATGGGCGATCATGGTGAATCGGCGACGCTGCTGGCCGGCCTTTCCGGCGCGCTGACGACGTTTGGCCATCGGCTGATGGCGCGGGTCTATTATGCCGACACCGATTTCTCGGGCGTCGTCTACCATGCGCGCTATCTCGAATTCCTCGAGCGCGGCCGCTCCGATTATCTCAGGCTCACCGGCGTGCATCACACCGAACTCGCCGACGGCAAGCATGGCGAGAAGATCGTCTGGGTGGTGCGCCGCATGGAGATCGACTTCCGCATCCCCGCCCGCATCGACGACATCCTGACCGTCGACACCCGCACCGACACCATTTCCGGCGCGCGCATCTTCATGGCGCAGCAGCTCAAGCGCGGCGACGAGGTGCTGGTCGAGGCCAGGGTCGAGGCGGCGATCATTGGCGAGAATGGCCGGCCGAGACGCTTTCCCAAGGAATGGGTAGCGGCCTTCATGCCCAAGGTGGGCTGATATTCAGGTGATGCCGGCCTGCAAACGACTGATACCTGCGCTTCCCCGTTCTACTGCGTCGCAGTAGAACTGAGCTTACGTACCCAAAAGTACGCTCCGCTCCGGTTCTCGGTGTCAGCCGTTTTCGACTCGGCCTGACCTGAATCTCACCCCACCTTTGGCGGCGGATGAGTTGGCCAGGCCGGTCTCGGTGATTGATGGGCGCGGCAATGCGCCGCGCCTAATTCACTAACCCATCCTTAAACCCATCCTTAACCATAACGGTTCATGAAGAGATTGGTGAAGATTGGCGCCATCCAACGCCTTCCTTTCACCAATATTTGCCCTGAAAAGGCCGCTAACGGCACGGTTTGGGGTGTCCGGTAGCTTCGTGCGAACCGACCACAAGGGATGCCAGGGGCCAGCCGCCAGCTTCGCCCGGAAATCTTAAGGACGTAACGATGGAAAATATCGCACTCGCCGATCCGGGCGCGCAATTGTCGATTTGGGCGCTGTTCATGCAGGCCAGCTGGGTGGTCAAGCTGGTCATGATCGGCCTGCTTTGCGCCTCGGTCTGGACCTGGGCGATCATCATCGACAAGCTGGTTTCCTATGGCCGCATGCGGCTGGCGCTGAACCGATTCGAGCAGGTCTTCTGGTCCGGGCAGTCGCTGGAAGAACTCTACCGCACGCTCGCCGACCGCAAGACGTCAGGCATGGGCGCCATTTTCGTCGCCGCCATGCGCGAGTGGAAGAAGAGCTTCGAGAAGGGCGCCAAGACGCCGCTCGGCCTGCAGACCCGCATCGACAAGGCGATGGACCTGGCGCTGACCCGCGAGATGGAGAAGCTGGAGGGGCGCCTCGGCTTCCTCGCCACCACCGGTTCGGCCGCCCCCTTCATCGGCCTGTTCGGTACCGTCATCGGCATCATGACCTCGTTCCAGGCCATTGCCGGCTCCAAGAACACCAGCCTCGCGGTGGTTGCGCCCGGCATCGCCGAGGCGCTGCTGGCGACGGCGATCGGCCTGCTCGCCGCCATCCCGGCGGTCATCGCCTATAACAAGCTGTCATCGGATGCGAGCAAGATCGCTGTGCGCATGGAAGGGTTCTCCGACGAGTTCTCCGCCATACTCTCGCGCCAAATCGATGAAAAAGTCGCGCCGAAGGCCTGAGGAGTAACTGATGGGTATGTCCGTAGGCATGGCGGGACGCGGCGGGCGCGGCCACAGGCGGCGCGGCCGTCACCATGGGCTGATGTCGGAGATCAACGTCACGCCGATGGTGGACGTCATGCTGGTGCTTTTGATCATCTTCATGGTCGCGGCGCCGATGCTCACGGTCGGCGTGCCGATCGACCTGCCCGACACACAGGCCAAGGCCATGAATGCCGACACGCAGCCGATCACTGTCTCGATCAATGCCGCCGGCCAGATCTATCTCCAGGAAACCGAGATCCCGATCGAGGAACTGGTGGCCAAGCTGCAGGCGATCTCCAAGACCGGCTACGAGGAACGCATCTTCATCCGTGGCGACAAGGCCACCGACTATGGCACGGCGATGAAGGTGATGGCCCGTATTTCGGCTGCTGGCTACAAGAATATCGGCCTGGTTTCGCTGCAGGAACAGGATCAATAGACGCGAGATGAAGACCGGCCTCACCACATCGGTGATACTGCATACGGCGGTGCTGGCCTTCGGCCTGTTCACCCTGTCGGCGCCGGCCGCGCTGCCGTCCGCCGATGTCGAGTCGGTCGCGGTCGACATCGTGCCGATGGAAGCCATTGCGCAGACCTTGCAGGGCGACAAGAAGGCCGTGATGCATGAGAAGCCGGCGCCGCTGCCGACGCAGCGTCCCGACATCGTCCCGGCCGCCCAGAAGGTTGGTGAAAACAGCGTCGACACCGACAAGCCGATAACGCCGGAGGCCAAGCCGAAGCCCGTCGACACGACCTCGGCTCCGCCGCCCGCGCCGACGCCGAAGGAAATCCCGAAGACCGAGGACGTGCCGAAGCCGCAGGAGAAGCCCAAACCCACTCCGGCGACGGAAGTGGCGCCGGCGCCGCAGCCCAAGGAAGAGGTGAAGCCCGAGCCGGTCAAGCAGACGGAGCCCAAGCCCACGCCGGCCAAGCCGGCACCGACCCCGCCGCCGCAGGACAAGACCGCCGCCATCGACCCGACGCCCGAGGTCAAGCCGGATGCCGTCGCCGAGGCCATAGCCAAGGATCTGCCCACCGAAGAGACGCAGTTGCCGAGCTCGGCGCCGGCGCCGGAAGCACGGCCGAAGCCGCAGCCGACACCGGCTGAAAGCGCCAAGGCGCCAGATCGCAAGAATGCCGACAAGCCGGTCAAGGAAGCCTCGTCGAAACCGAAATCAGACGAAAAGCAGTTCAACGCCAACGAAATCTCCGCGCTGCTCGACAAGCAGAAGCCATCCGGCGGCGGCGCCAAGCGCTCGACGCAGCAGGCCTCGCTCGGCGGCGACAAGGATCAGGGCCAGAAGCTGTCGAGGTCGGAGCAGGGCGCCCTGGAAAGCCAGTTGGGCGGTTGCTGGACATTGCCGGTTGGACTGGAAGGCTCGGAGAATTTCGTCGTCGTCGTGCGCTTCAACCTGGACAACTCAGGCAAGCTCGACGGTCGCCCATCGGTCGAAAAGTCGAGCGGCAATCGGCAGTTCGATGAAAGCGCGGTTCGCGCGGTTCAGAAATGCGACGTGGCCGGCCTGCAGGTTCCCGCCGGCAAGCAAGACATCTGGAACGACATCCGCGTCACGTTCGATCCAAGAGAGATGCTGGGCCTCTAGGCCCTGACATCCGAAAAAAATCAGTATGAGAAGCGAGAAGACATGAAATCAATCCTCAAGCCGCTCCTGATGATAGCAGCCATGGCCATGGGCATGACGGCAGCCGGCACGCTACCGGCGCTGGCGCTCGTCGAGCTCAACGTCAACAAGGGCAATGTCGAGCCGCTGCCGATCGCGATCACCGATTTCCAGGGTGGCGATGCGCTTGGCGCCCAGATTTCCCAGATCGTCACCGCCGATTTGAAACGCTCCGGCCTGTTCGCGCCGATCGACAAGAGCGCCTTCATCGAGAAGATCACCAATCCGGATGCCGCCCCCCGCTTCGACGACTGGAAGGTGATCAACGCGCAGGCGCTGGTCACCGGCAGCGTCAGCAAGGAAGCCGACGGCCGTATTCGCGCCCAGTACCGGCTTTGGGACACTTTTGCCGGCCAGCAGATGGCGGGCGAGCAGTTCTTCGCCAACGACGCCAACCAGCGGCGCGTCGCCCACATCATAGCCGACGCCATCTACGAGCGGCTGACCGGCGAGAAAGGCTATTTCGATACGCGCGTGGTGTTCATCGACGAGTCCGGCGCCAAGAATGCGCGCAAGAAGCGCCTCGCCATCATGGACCAGGACGGCGCCAATGTCCGCTATCTCTCCGACGGCCGGTCGATCGTGCTGACACCGCGTTTCTCGCCGAACCGGCAGGAAATCACCTATATGTCCTACGAGAGCGGCCAGCCGCGCGTCTATCTCCTGCAGATCGAAACCGGACAGCGCGAACTGGTCGGCAATTTCCCCGGCATGACGTTTGCGCCGCGCTTCTCGCCCGACGGCCAGAAGGTGATCATGAGCTTGCTGCGCGACGACGGCAATTCCAACATCTTCGCCATGGACCTGCGCAGCCGCTCGACGACGCGGTTGACCAACTCGACCGCCATCGACACCTCACCCTCCTATTCGCCCGACGGCAGCAAGGTGGTGTTCACCTCCGACCGCGGCGGCCGCGCGCAAATCTATGTGATGGGCGCCGATGGCTCGGGCCAGACCCGCATCTCCTTCGGCGATGGCGTCTACTCGACGCCGGTGTGGTCGCCGCGCGGCGATCTCATCGCCTTCACCAAGCAGACCGGCGGCGAATTCCAGATCGGTGTCATGAAGACCGACGGTTCGGGCGAGCGCATCCTGTCGTCCGGCTTCCAGCAGGAAGGGCCGACCTGGGCGCCGAATGGCCGCGTCTTGATGTTCTTCCGCGACGCCAATGGCGGACCGAAACTGGTTTCGGTCGATCTCACCGGCCGCAACGAACAGCCTATCCCGACCGCGAACTTCGCGTCCGACCCGGCCTGGTCGCCGCTGCTTGAGTAGGAATTGAAGAACTGAGGAACTGAGGAATGGAGAAGCCGGGGCGCTTCGTCGAGCGCGCACGAGACTTGGAAGTCTACAAGCGCGCTTACTCAGCTTCTCTTGAGGTGCATCGAGCCACTCTTGGCTTTCCGAAAATTGAGCAATACGCACTGGCCGATCAGTTGCGCCGCTCGAGCAAAGCGATCTGCGCCAATCTGGCTGAAGGATTTGCCAAACAGAGCCACTCCAAAGCCGAATTTGCTCGTTTCGTTTCGATGGCGATCGGGTCATGCAGCGAAGTGGAGACGTGGATATCCTACGCGTTCGATCTTCAATACATCACGCCGTCCCAACTCCACACTTGGCGACAATCCTATGCCCAAATCCATGGGATGCTCGTGAGCCTTAGAGAGAGGCTGACCTGAAGCCTTTCTTCAATTCCTCAGTTCTTCAGTTCCTCAATTCCCTCGTTCTTTCATGTTTTGGCCGCATTTCCGCCTAGGGTCCGCGCCAACTGTGGCCCGGATCAAAGAGGTTGCGGACGGGCAGCTAAACCAATTTTTAACCGTGTTTCTTGAATGCCGGTTAACCCAAACGTGGTTACTGGGTGATCAACGAAATCACTCGAATACGATCACTCGCAATACGAAGGAGAGGCGGCATGGGCCGTATCGCAGCACTTACCACAAACCCGGTCATGATCGCGCTGGTGGCGATGCTCGCCATCACCGGTTGCGCCTCCAAGAAGACTCCGAACAACGCCGCTGAGCTTGGCCTCAACGGCGCCGGTGCTGCAACGCCCGGTTCGGCGCAGGACTTCACCGTCAATATCGGCGACCGCATCTTCTTCGATACGGACTCGACCTCGATCAGGGCTGACGCACAGCAGACGCTTTCGCGCCAGGCGCAGTGGCTGAACCAGTACAAGCAGTATGCCATCGTCGTCGAAGGCCATGCCGACGAACGCGGCACGCGCGAATACAATCTGGCGCTCGGTGCCCGCCGCGCCGCCGCCACCCGCGACTTCCTGGTCTCCAAGGGCGTGGCTTCCAGCCGCCTGAAGACCATTTCCTACGGCAAGGAGCGTCCTGTCGCTGTCTGCGACGACATCTCGTGCTGGTCGCAGAATCGCCGCGCGGTCACCACGCTCAGCGGCGCCGGCTCCTGAGTCGGATACATCCGATCGGCGCGTTGCGAGATGCGCCGCTGTCGAGCGACAAAAATACAACACACCCTTGCGAAAGGCGGCCCTCGGGCCGCCTTTTTCATATCTGGACACCTGAAACAAAATTTGGCCGAAGTCTCGGGCCCTGCTATGAGCCGAGGGCGCTTGGCTGGTCCCACTGTGGTTGGAAGGCGCGAAAAGACTAACGACACACGGCGAGAGGCACATGCATTTGAGATCGGTTCTGAGCGGCACGCTTGCGCTGCTGCTCCTATCAGGCGTCACCGCCCCGGCTAGTGGCCTGGGGGCCAGCGGCACGGGGCAATCAACCGACAGCGGCTTTTCCTTCCATCTGCCCAGCATCGAGCTGCCCAGGCTTTTCGGTGAAAAGAAGAAGCCGGATCAGGTCCAGATGGTGCAGTCCGATCCTACTGCCGTCACCAGCCTGGAAGACCAGCTGCGGCAGATGAACGGCAAGATCGAGGAACTGAATTTCCAGGTCCTGCAGATGCAGGAGCAAATCCGCAAGCAGCAGGAAGACAACGAGTTCCGCTTCCAGCAGCTGGAAGGCGGCTCGCAGGGCGGACAGGCACCGGCGGCACCGAAGAAGAAGTCCGACGCCACCACCGACACCAACACCGACGTGGCCGCGGCCCCGGCAACCCAAGCGCCGGCTGATGCCGGCGCCGCCACCGGCAGCGATCAGTCGAGCGGCGGCAAGACGGTTGAGGATGTCATCGTCGAATCACCCGATGGCGATCCCGGCAAGGTGATCCCCGGCACGGGAGCGCCGGAAAAGACCTTTGGTTCGATCACCGTCGACAAGAACGGCAATGTGATCGACGCCAGCGGCAACACCCAGGCAACCGCGCCGGCGCAAGACAGCGCCCCGGCCGCCGGCGCACCGGCCAAGGCCGGCAAGTCCGACGGCACGGTGGTTGCAGCACTGCCTTCCACCAACGACCCGGAAGAACTCTACCGCAATTCCTACCAGTTCATCCTGTCGGGCGACTACAGCACCGCCGAACAGGGTTTTCGCGATCATATTTCTCGCTTCCCCCGCGATGCGAAGACGGCGGACGCGCATTATTGGCTGGGTGAATCGCTGCTTGGCCAGCAGAAATACCGCGACGCGGCCGAGGTCTTCCTCGCCGCCAGCAAGGACTACCCCAAGGCCAAGAAGGCACCCGACATGCTTTTGAAGCTTGGCGTGTCACTGGTCGGCCTCAAGCAGCACGACGTCGCCTGCGCTACCTTCAGCGAGGTCGGCAAGCGCTACCCCGATATCTCCAATGCGCTCAAGGAACGGGTCAAGCAGGAGAAGGCCCTGGCTGCTTGCTGATTTTTCTCCCGCATGTCCTATCCCCGGAACCGGGACCACTTTTTGGCGACACGCGTTGATGCTCGAGACCGAGCCTGATCTTTCGACCAGACTTTTTTCGCATATCGATTTTACCCGCGGCGCCGTTGCGGCCGTGTCCGGCGGCAGCGACTCGACCGCCCTGCTCCTCCTCCTCAAACAGCATCTTGACCGAACCGCGCCCTCCGTGAGGCTGCTGGCCGTGACGGTCGACCATGGCCTCCGGCACGGTTCGGCGCTCGAGGCGCAAGCCGTGGCGAAGCTGTGCGCCGGGCGCGGCATTGCCCACCGCACCATGGTCTGGGTCGGAAGCAAACCATCGGCCGGCCTGCCGGCGGCGGCGCGCGAAGCGCGCTATCGGCTGCTTGCAGAGGCGGCGCGCGCGCATGGCATTGGCCTGATCGTGACCGGCCATACGGCCGATGACCAGGCCGAGACGGTGCTGATGCGGCAGGCGCGGGATGAGCCCCGGGAGTTTGCCGAAATGGCAGGCCGTGGGCTTGCCGGCATGGCACCGGGCACCCTCTATGACTGGCGCGAATGGATCGTTCGCCCGCTGCTGGGCACGCGGCGCGAGGCGCTTCGCGATTTCCTGCGGCGTGAACATATCGGCTGGGCCGAGGACCCGACCAACATCGACGAGGCCTTCGAGCGGCCGCGGATGCGTGCCTCGCTTGCCGGTGACAGTTTTCGGCGTATGGACGATGCGCTGGCGCTGGCCAACCAGGCGGCTGTCGAACGCAGGCAGATTGGCGAAGGCGCCGCCGATCTGATCCATCGCTTCGCCAGCCAGCCGACCACGGGTCTCATCCGCCTCGACCCGCGCCTGCTTTCGGCCGGCGACGACCGGGCGGCCATCTACGCGTTGCGTATCTTGCTGGCCACCGCTGGAGGCGTCGCCTTTCTTCCCGACCAGGCGCGCAGCGAGGCGCTGTTCGGCCGGCTGAAGGCCGGATTCCTTTGCGCCACATTGTCGCGGACCGTGGTCGATTTCCGGCGCGCCGGCATCTTCCTGCGGCGCGAGACAAGGGGCTTGCCGCCCACCGCCACGGCCATCGGCAACACCATCTGGGATGGCCGCCGCCACATCACATTGGACGACAGTTCCGGCGCATTGTTGATCGCACCGTTGGGGAGCGCGGCGACGAGACGGCTGGCAATCGCCAAGGGAGAGACACCGCAAAGCCTGATGCGCGCCGCGTGTGCCGCTGAACCGACGTTGCGGCAAGCCGTTGAAAACGCTGGACCGCGAGGCGACGAGCCGGTCCGCCAAGGGTTCGCGGTGCGGCCGGTCGTTGCTCCCTTTGCCCGCTTCCTGCCGTCCTTCGATCTGGCGCCGGCGCGGGCCGTTGCCGAACTGATCGGCGCGCCACCGCTTCCCGCCCCGCCTTTCAGCAGCCACAGTGCCGGCTGATGGTGGTCGAAAGCTTAACCCAGACGTGCTGTTCTGCTTGGCAAGGGGAGGCGCTCTCCCTATGTTAGGCCCAAGTTTCCTCTCATGATGCTGTCCGTGCGCGGACACCAACGGGACAATTGATGAATCCGAACTATCGCAACCTCGCGCTCTGGGCGATCATAGCGGTCCTGCTCATCGCTCTCTTCAATCTGTTCCAGACGCCGCAGACGCGTGGGGCTTCGAGCGATGTGCCTTATTCGCAGTTCCTGCAGGATGTCGCGGCCGGCCGGGTCAAGACGGTGACCATCGCGGGGGCCCGCATCACCGGCACCTACACCGACAATTCCAGCGGCTTCCAGACCTATTCGCCCGGCGATCCCCAACTGGTGTCGCGGCTGCAGGACAAGAACGTCACCATCAATGCTCGGCCTGAAACCGACGGTTCCAATTCGCTGTTCGGCTACCTGATCTCGTGGCTGCCGATGATTCTCATCCTCGGCGTCTGGATATTCTTCATGCGCCAGATGCAATCCGGATCCGGTCGCGCCATGGGTTTCGGCAAGTCGAAGGCCAAGCTTCTGACGGAGGCGCATGGACGCGTCACCTTCCAGGACGTCGCCGGCGTCGATGAGGCCAAGGAAGATTTGGAAGAGATCGTCGAGTTCCTGCGCGACCCGCAGAAGTTCCAGCGCCTCGGCGGCAAGATTCCGCGCGGCGTGCTGCTGGTCGGCCCTCCCGGCACCGGCAAGACGCTGCTTGCCCGCTCGGTCGCCGGCGAAGCCAACGTGCCGTTCTTCACCATTTCCGGTTCGGACTTCGTCGAGATGTTCGTCGGCGTCGGCGCATCCCGTGTGCGTGACATGTTCGACCAGGCCAAGAAGAATGCGCCCTGCATCATCTTCATCGACGAAATCGATGCCGTCGGCCGCCATCGCGGCGCCGGCCTCGGCGGCGGCAATGACGAACGCGAGCAGACGCTGAACCAGTTGCTGGTCGAGATGGATGGTTTCGAATCCAACGAAAGCATCATCCTGATCGCGGCCACCAACCGTCCCGATGTGCTCGATCCGGCGCTGCTCAGGCCGGGCCGTTTCGACCGTCAGGTGGTTGTGCCGAACCCCGACATCGTCGGCCGCGAGAAGATCCTCAAGGTGCATGTTCGCAACGTTCCGCTGGCGCCCAATGTCGACCTCAAGGTCGTCGCGCGCGGCACGCCGGGCTTCTCCGGTGCCGACCTGATGAACCTGGTCAACGAATCCGCGCTGATGGCGGCGCGGCGCAACAAGCGCCTCGTCACCATGGCCGAGTTCGAGGACGCCAAGGACAAGATCATGATGGGCGCCGAGCGTCGCTCGTCGGCCATGACCCAGGCCGAGAAGGAGCTGACCGCCTATCACGAGGCCGGCCACGCCATCCTGGCGCTCAACGTGCCGTCGGCTGATCCGCTGCACAAGGCCACCATCATCCCGCGTGGCCGCGCGCTCGGGATGGTCATGCAGTTGCCGGAAGGCGACCGCTATTCGATGAGCTACAAGTACATGATCTCGCGCCTCGCCATCATGATGGGGGGCCGCGTCGCCGAGGAGTTCAAGTTCGGCAAGGAGAACATCACCTCGGGCGCTTCCTCGGACATCGAGCAGGCGACCAAGCTGGCGCGCGCCATGGTCACGCGCTGGGGCTTCTCCGACAAGCTCGGCCATGTCGCCTATGGCGACAACCAGGAAGAGGTGTTCCTCGGCCATTCGGTGGCGCGCACGCAGAACATCTCGGAAGAAACCGCTCAGATCATCGACGCCGAGGTGCGCCGTTTGATCGACGAGGCCTATGTCTCGGCCAAATCCATTCTGACCAAGAAGAAGAAGGAATGGATCGCGCTGGCGCAAGGCCTACTCGAATACGAGACGCTGTCTGGCGAAGAGATCAAGCAGCTGATCGCGGGCAACAAGCCCTCGCGCGACCTCGGCGATGACACGCCGCCGAGCCGTGGCTCGGCCGTGCCGAAGTCCGGTGGTCGCCGCAAGAAGGGCCCCGAGCCCGAAGGCGGCATGGAACCTCAGCCGTCGAGCTGAGCAGAACGTTGTTGAGTTTAAGAAAACGCCGCGGCCTTCTCCGCGGCGTTCTCGTTTGTGAAGGCACCGCCGTGGTACGCCGGGACCAAGGCCGGCCAATTGTTGAAGTCGGCGCCGCCCCTCATTGCCCTGCCGGGCATTTCTCCCCGTATAGTGACGGGGAGAAAGTAGCTTGCCGCAACGCTGGCGCTTTTTTGCGGCGCTAGTGATTGGCGAAACTATAGATACGAGCGCCCCTCTCCCCGTCACTATACGGGGAGAGGATGCCGGCAGGCAGGTGAGGGGCAGCGCAAACGCGTGTAGATCGCTCGGCAAAGAAAAAGCCAGCGAACCTTGCGGCTCGTGGGCCTTGTTGAGCTATTGCTGCCGATCAGGTCTTCAGCTTGGCATTGCACAGGCTGTAATAGCCGCCACCCTTCTGGATCCACTTGAGGCCGCTCAACGTTCCGGCATCCTTGTTGCTATGGTAGCCTTGGAGGCAGGTCTTCATTCGCGCCTTGGCGGGTTTTTCGGCCTGAAATTCGGCCGCGAGCGTGGTCGGGAACGTCACGCCAGCCGGCGCTAAGGCGGGTGCGGTCGCCGCGCTGGCTTCCTTTTTCGGCTGTTGTGCCGCTTTGGCCGTGTTCGCCTCGGCACTTCCCGTAGCGGACGTTGCGCATTTATCCTTGCGGAAAGCGTTCCAGTCCATGCCGTTCAGGGTACCGCTTTCCTTGGCGGTCCGATAGGTCTCGCCGCATTCCTTCATCGTCATTGCGTTTCCCGGGATGGCACCCCAGGCAATAAAAGTCGTTGCAGCCAGCGCCGTCAATTTCAAGCCAGACATCAAACCCTCCATATCGAGTACAGATTGAACATCTTTTGTATACTTTTTGTTCTTCTTATGTTCAACTGGAATCTTCTGCCTCACCCAGAAAACCTCCCGCACCCGGCTGCCGGGCGTGGGGCGACCACGCTATCGGTTCAAGGCCTTCGCGGTAGCGGAAGCAGGCCATTGAGCTTTCAACGCAACAAAAAGCCCGCGAACCTTGCGGTTCGCGGGCTTTGTTTTTCAGATGCAGCTATCGATCAGCCCTTCAGCTTGGCATTGCACAGGCTGTAGAAGCCGCCGCCCTTCTGGATCCACTTCAGGCCACCAAGCGCGTTGGCGTCCTTGAGGACATAGTATTGGTCGAGGCAGGTGTGCATGCGGCCCTTTCCCGGGGTCTCGCTGGCATATTTCGCCGAGATCGCGGACGGGAAGGTGACGCCCTTGGGGGCAACCGTCGTCGGCTTGGCCGGCTCCTTGGTGTAGCTTGCCTCGCTCGGAGCAGGCACGCTGTCGTCATCCGAGGCGGCGGCGCCGCATTCGGCCTTGCGGAAGTCGTTCCACTTCTGGCCCTTCAGCGTGTTCGCGGTCTTCGCAGCCTGATACTTGGCGCTGCACTCGGCCATGGTCAGGCCCTTGCCGCCATTGTCGGCGGCAGCCGCGGCGGCCTTGGTGGTTGCCGGCTTGGTGGTGTCGGCGGCGGCGGATGCGCCAGCGGCGCACTCGCTCTTGCGGAAGTCGTTCCACTTCTGGCCGTTCAGAGTGCCGGCGGCCTTGGCCGCCTGGTACTTGGCGCTGCATTCCTTGGCCGTCAGGCCTTTCGCGGCGCTGTTGTCAGCGGCCGCTGCCTTGGCAGCCTTGGCCGGCTTGGTCTCGGCGGCCTTCTTCGTGTCGGCCGGCTTGGTGTCCGTTGTGGCAGCCGCGTCGGTGCCGCACTGCGCCTTGCGGAACTGGTTCCAGGTCGCGCCAGCAAGTGTCCCCGCGTCCTTGGCCGCGTTATATTTCGTGCTGCACTCGGCCATCGTCAGCGCGTTGGCTGGCGCAGCCAGGAACAACGTCGCTACGGCGAGGCCGGTCAGAGTGGCAAATCGGTGGATGAGCATAGCGTTTCTCCGTTGCTGCAGCCCATTATACGTCCCTGCAAATCAATAACGCTCAACGATCGGTTGCGCCAGATGCTAAGTGAGGTATATATCGCCGGAAGCGCGCTCCTCCCGATAAGGTGATGAAATCATTGCCCCTTGCCGGGTTGAAAACAAGATTTTCCGCGTGCACCTGCGCCGAATAGCTCGCAGAACGGTATGTTGCAGTGCTACAGTGCCATGATGTTATGCTGGGGCGTTGTTGCGTGCAGTGCACAACAAGGATTTTCTAAGGATTGGTAACATACAATCACACAATGTGATCATGGCGGACCTCCCAATTGTGGCATGAGACGCCGGCAAAGAACCGTCAGGGAATCTAACTAGCATGGCAGGGAATTACTTCGGCACGGACGGCATTCGCGGACGCGCCAACAAGTTTCCGATGACCGCTGAAATCGCCATGCGTGTCGGCATGGCTGCCGGCCTTTCGTTCCAGCGCGGCAGCCACCGCCATCGTGTCGTTCTCGGCAAGGACACCAGGCTTTCCGGCTACATGATCGAGAATGCCATGGTCGCCGGTCTTTGCGCCGCCGGCATGGATGTGTTCCTGCTCGGCCCGATCCCCACGCCGGCTGTCGCGATGCTGGTGCGTTCACTGCGCGCCGATATCGGTGTCATGATCTCGGCATCGCACAACCCCTATTACGACAACGGCATCAAGCTCTTCGGGCCAGACGGGTACAAACTCTCCGACGAGATCGAAGAGCGCATCGAGAGCATGCTCGACAAGGATATCGAACTCTCACTCGCCGATTCCGACGGGCTTGGCCGGGCCAAGCGCGTCGACGGCGTGCATGACCGCTACATTGAATTCGCCAAGCGCACCTTGCCGCGCTCCATGTCGCTTTCGGGTCTGCGGATTGTCGTCGATTGCGCCAACGGCGCGGCCTACAAGGTGGCGCCCGAGGCGCTGTGGGAGCTTGGCGCCGAAGTCGTGGCCATCAACGTCGAACCCAACGGCTTCAACATCAACAAGGAATGCGGCTCGACCCATCCGGCCGGCCTGCAGAAAAAGGTGCATGAAGTGCGCGCCGATATCGGCATCGCACTCGACGGCGATGCCGACCGGGTCGTCATCGTCGACGAGAATGGCGCGATCGTCGATGGCGACCAGATCATGGCCCTGATCGCCGAGTCCTGGCACCAGAGCGGACGGCTTGCCGGTGGCGGCGTCGTGTCGACGGTGATGTCCAATCTGGGCCTCGAACGCTTCCTCGGCGACATGAAGCTGCAACTGCACCGCACCAAGGTCGGCGACCGCTATGTCGTGGAACATATGCGCGCGCATGGGCTCAATGTCGGCGGTGAACAGTCGGGCCACATCGTGCTGTCGGATTTCTCGACCACCGGTGACGGCCTCGTATCGGCGCTGCAGGTGCTGGCCTGCATCAAGCGCCAGGGCCGTCCGGTCAGCGAACTGTCGAAGAAGTTCGAGCCGGTGCCGCAACTCTTGAAGAATGTCCGTATCGCCGGCGGCAAGCCGCTCGAGGAGGCTCCGGTCAAGGCCGCGATCGAGGATGCACGCAACCGTCTCGGCAAGGCCGGGCGGCTGGTCATCCGTCCGTCCGGCACCGAGCCGCTGATCCGGGTCATGGCCGAGGGCGACGATCCGCAGTTGGTCGAGGCGGTCGTCAACGACATCGTCGAAGTCATATCGGAAACCCGCAGCGCCGCCTGATTTCCGGCGCCCCCGCAGGGCGCCATAGTCGCTTCGGCTACATCCAGGCCCGCCCTTCCGGCGGGCTTTTTTGTTGGGCGGAGTGGTGCCGGTCTCCGGTTGTCGAAATTTGCTTCTGAATCCCTTGGATTTTAGCGATTCGTGGTTAATCGACAGGGTTAAACGCGTTTTAACTTTTCCAATTCATTATCCACGCTTGAAAGCCAATCTCATTCGGACACGATCGCCGTTCCGAGGTTCCTAGGGGTGACAAGCATGTTCAATACAGCAAGAAAGACACTGCTCGCGCTGCTGTTTGCGGGCTCGGCCGGACCAGTGTTCGCAGCCGACCTGCCAGAGCCGCAGGTCGAAGAAGCGCCGCCGCAGGCTGTCTACGAGCAGCCGGCAGAGGTCGGCGGCTGGTATATCCGTGGAGATCTCGACTACCACAAGTCTGATGTGCGCGGCATCGACTACACTACCTACACCGTAGATCCCATCACCACCATCATCACGCCTGGCGACCGGAGTTTTGATTTCGGCAAGCTCAAGGGCAGTTTCTCGCTCGGAGCCGGCGTCGGCTACAAGATCAATGATCATCTGCGCGCGGATGTGACCGCCGACTACTGGTTCAAGTCTGACTTCAATGGCGGTACTTCGGATCTCCTGACGACATCGACCGAGGTGTCGAAGATGAGCGCCCTGCTGCTGTTGGCCAATGCCTATGTCGATATCGGCACCTGGCATGGCATCACGCCCTATGTCGGCGCTGGTATCGGTGGCGCGCGCGTCAAGTGGGATACCGTCTACGACCCGAATACCACCGAGACCAATCCCGGAGCATCCAACTGGCGCTTCGCTTACGCTCTGATGGCCGGTGCTTCCTACTGCCTGACCGACAAGGTCATCCTCGATGCAGGTTACCGCTTCTCCCATATCCAGGGCGGCCGCATGTTCGAATGGGATGCGAGCAGCTCCGGTCCTGGCTACGACCGCGGCTTCAACACCCACGAGGTGCGAGGCGGCCTGCGCTATCAGTTCGGCGGCAACAATGGGTGCAGTGCACCGGTGGTTGCCTACCAGCCCGAACCTGAGCCGATCTACACCAAGTAAGAAATCCACTGCCTCGAGTATACGCGAACCGCCCGGCCTGGCCGGGCGGTTTTCGTTTGAGCTGCCGCCAATGAGGTGCCCAGGCAGGAGGACAATTTAGGGCGTCATGCATTAGCGAGAATGAATTCGCTAACGCTCTGTTAGCCTTAACCGCGACTTAACCACTATGGTTAACAATGCTCCTTGAAACGATGGCTGCCGCTGTGATTGCAAGCGTCGCCAAATCCGGGAGTCGGGGACCATGACACTCACATCGCGTATCGTGCTGGCGCTTGCCGGATTCGGGTTTTTGCCGCTGACGCCAGCATTGGCCGCCGACTATGATCCGCCGATCTATGTCGACCAGGCGCCCGACTATGTACCGGTCGAGGTCGGCTCGGGCTGGTATCTGCGCGGCGATGTCTCGTACCTGGTGCAGAAGAGCTTCAAGAACGATGATTTCGCCTTCACGCCGGCGAGCTTCAGTGAAAAGGACGATCCGATCTTTGCGAGCATCGGCTTCGGCTACCATTTCAACGACTATCTGCGTGCCGATCTCAATCTCGGCTATCTGCCCGGCAACAAGATTGGCGTCGGCTATGACGATTCGGGGACCACGGCAGCTTACACTCAGGCGTCGGCCGCCCTGAAGAATTATGCGTACTCGCTCATGCTCAATGGCTATGTCGACCTTGGCACCTATGTCGGGATTACGCCCTATGTGGGCGGCGGCGTCGGTATCGTGCAGAGCACGAGCAAGCTTTCGGCGAGCTATTTCACCAACAATAGCGATCCTACCGACGATTTCGTCCAGAGCGATGACAGGACGAAATATTCCCTCGCCTATACGCTGAATGCGGGCCTTGCCTACCAGGTGACGAAGAACGTTTCCGTCGATCTGGGCTATCAGTATTTCTCCGCCCCGAATGCCGAGTATGTGACGGCCGAAAGCCTGACCTCCTATCCGATCAAAAAGGGGATCAGCAATCACCAGGTCAAGCTCGGGCTGCGCTACGATCTCTGGTAGGCCCGGGATAGATCAGCATTTTGGCGGCGGATCCCCGTGGTCCGCCGTTTGCGTTTGAAATCACGCAATCCTGATCGCTGATCGCCGGTATCCCGGCAGCGACAAAAACTTTCCTCTTGACGCCCGAAGCCTGAACGCATATCGCCGTCCGTGGGCCACCCCTCCCCAACGAGGGGCCACTATCTGGAAGGATAGACCACGATGACGACGCATACGAAGCCCGGACTCCGTCCGGCAAACCCCAATTTCTCCTCAGGTCCCTGCGCAAAACGTCCCGGCTGGTCAGTCGAGGCGCTCAAAAACGCCGCGCTCGGCCGCTCCCACCGCGCCAAGATCGGCAAGACCAAGCTCGAACAGGCGATCGAGCTGACGCGCGAAATCCTCCAGGTCCCGGCGGACTACCGCATCGGCATCGTGCCGGCGTCCGACACCGGTGCGGTCGAGATGGCACTGTGGTCGCTGCTCGGCGAGCGCGGCGTCGACATGGTCGCCTGGGAAAGCTTTGGTTCCGGCTGGGTCACCGACGTGGTCAAGCAGTTGAAGCTGCCCGACGTGCGCAAGCTCGAGGCCGGCTACGGCGAATTGCCGGATCTCACCAAGATCGACTTCGACCGCGACGTGGTCTTCACCTGGAACGGCACGACGTCGGGCGTGCGCGTGCCGAACGGCGATTTCATTCCCGCCGATCGCAAGGGCCTGACCATTTGCGACGCGACTTCGGCCGCCTTCGCGCAGAGGCTCGATTTCGAAAAGCTCGATGTCGTCACCTTCTCCTGGCAGAAGGTGCTGGGCGGCGAGGGTGCGCATGGCATGCTGATCCTGTCGCCACGTGCGGTTGCGCGACTGGAGAGCTACAAGCCCTCATGGCCGCTGCCGAAAATCTTCCGCCTGACCTCGGGCGGCAAGCTGATCGAAGGCATTTTCAAGGGCGAGACCATCAACACGCCGTCGATGCTGTGCGTCGAGGACTATCTCGACGCACTCCTCTGGGCGAAGTCGATCGGCGGTCTTGATGCCCTGGTCGCAAGGGCGGATGCCAATGCGGCGGTTCTCGATGGCTTTGTCGGCAAATCGTCCTGGCTGGGCCATCTCGCCGCCCTGCCGGCGACGCGGTCGAATACTTCGGTCTGCCTGTCCTTCACCGATCCGGATATCGCGGCGCTCGACGCCGACGGACAGGCGGCTTTCGCCAAGGGTCTTGTCTCAGTGCTCGACAAGGAAGGGGTCGCCTACGACATCGGCTCCTACCGCGACGCGCCTCCTGGCCTTCGCATCTGGTGTGGCGCGACCGTCGAGACCTCCGATCTCGAAGCGCTGCTGCCATGGCTCGACTGGGCCTTCGCGGCACAGAAGGCTTCGCTGAAAGCGGCTGCCTGAGATTTCCGTGGCGGCCCGCGGGCCGCCCATTCCCGGATCAATCCCATTTTTCAAGGAGGTCGCCATGGCGCCCCGTGTTCTCGTCTCTGACAAACTCTCTCCCACCGCCGTGCAGATATTCAAGGATCGCGGCGTCGAGGTCGACTACCTGCCCGATCTCGGCAAGGACAAGGAAAAGCTGCTCGAGGTTATCGGCCAGTATGACGGCCTCGCGATCCGCTCGGCGACCAAGGTCACCGAAAAGCTGATCAACGCCGCCACCAGGCTCAAGGTCATCGGACGCGCCGGCATCGGCGTCGACAATGTCGATATCCCGGCGGCGAGCCGCAAGGGTATCATCGTGATGAACACGCCCTTCGGCAATTCGATCACGACGGCCGAACACGCCGTGGCGATGATCTTCGCGCTCGCCCGACAGATCCCGGAAGCCAACGCCTCGACCCATGCCGGCAAGTGGGAGAAGAACCGCTTCATGGGCGTCGAGATCACCGGCAAGACGCTGGGCGTCATCGGCTGCGGCAACATCGGGTCGATCGTCGCCACGCGTGGCGTCGGCTTGAAGATGCATGTCGTTGCCTTCGACCCGTTCCTCTCGGACAAGCGCGCCGAGGAACTCGGCGTCGACAAGGTGGAACTCGACGAACTCTTCGCCCGCGCGGACTTCATCACGTTGCACACGCCGCTGACCGACAAGACGCGCAACATCATCGATGCCGGGGCAATCGCCAAGATGAAGAACGGCGTGCGCATCATCAATTGCGCCCGCGGCGGACTGGTCGTCGAGGCCGATCTGATCGCGGCGCTGAAGAGCGGCAAGGTGGCGGGCGCCGGCATCGACGTGTTCGAGGTCGAACCGGCAGAGCAGAACCCCCTGTTCGGCATGGAAAACGTGGTGGCCACGCCGCATCTCGGTGCCTCGACGGCGGAAGCGCAGGAGAACGTCGCGCTGCAGGTCGCCGAACAGATGTCGGATTACCTGATCAAGGGCGCCGTCTCCAATGCCATCAACATGCCTTCGATCACGGCGGAAGAAGCGCCGCGGCTGAAGCCGTTCGTCAAGCTCGCCGAAGTGCTCGGCGCCTTTGTCGGCCAGGTCACCGAGGATCCGATCAAGGAGGTCGAGATCCTGTTCGACGGCTCGACCGCGACGATGAACACGCGCGCACTGATCAGTGCCGCCCTTGCCGGGCTGATCCGGCCGCAGGTCGCCGACGTCAACATGGTTTCAGCGCCGATCATGGTGAAGGAGCGCGGCATCATCGTCGCCGAGGTCAAGCGGGACAAGTCGGGCGTATTCGACGGGTACATCAAGCTCACCGTCAAGACCGAGCACATGACGCGCTCGATCGCCGGCACCTGCTTCTCCGACGGCAAGCCGCGCTTCATCCAGATCAAGGGCATCAACCTCGACGCCGAGGTCGGCCAGCACATGCTCTACACGACCAATGCCGACGCGCCAGGCATCATCGGCCTGCTCGGCACGGTGTGTGGCGAGAATGGCGTCAACATCGCCAACTTCCAGCTTGGCCGTAACCGGCCGGGCGGCGACGCCATCGCGCTGCTCTATCTCGATGCGCCGTTCCCGGAGAAGGTGCTGGAGCAGGTGCGGGCGCACAAGTCGATCGACTCGGCCAAGCGGCTGCAGTTCGACGTGGGCGGGATCTGACCCCCGCCTTTCCCAGAGATCGGAAGGCGCGGCCTATGTCGCGCCTTCTTGCTGCTCGGCACGCCTTGGCGGCGGGATCATCGCCATCTTGCGCCCGCTGTATTCGGCAAGCGCGATGCCGCCCAGCACGAGGACCAGCGCCAGTGCCTGATAGAGCTGAAACGTCTCGCCGACGATCAGCACCGAAAGCAGCGTGCCGAAGATCGGCACCAGGTTGATGAACAGGCCGGCGCGGTTGGCGCCGATCAACTCGTTGCCCCTGATGTAGGTTACCTGCGAAATGACCGAGGCGCCGATCGCGGTATAGACGATCACGGTCCAGCCGCGCGCGTCGGGCACGATGGCCTTGCCGGCGGCGACCTCCCACAGGAGGAAGGGCAGAGAGGTGACGAGCGCGGCGACCGACATGGCCAACATCAGGCTCTGCCAGTGCATCACCGGTTTCAGCCGCAAGCCGACCGTATAGCCGCTGTAGAGGACGACCGCGACCAGCATGATGGCGTCGCCGAAATTGAGTTCCAGCGTCAGCAGTCGGCGCGGGTCGCCGTGGCAGGCGGTCAGGATCACGCCGGCAATGGTCAGCACGACGCCGGCAATCTGCGCCCAACTCACACGCAGGCGGAAGAAGATGAAGTTGGCGACGATGATCAGCACCGGCATCGCCGCCTGTTCGATCGAGACGTTGATGGCTGTCGTGTAGTTGAGCGCCGTATAGAAGATGGTGTTGAACAGGGTGAAGCCGCTGGCCCCAAGTGCCACCAGCACGAACCAGTGCCGGCGCACCACCGGCCAATCCTGCTGGATCGTGCGCCAGCCGATCGGCAGCAGGATCGCGACCGCCAGCACCCAGCGCAGGAAGACCAACGTCATCGGCGAGACATGATCGACCGCCAGCTTGCCTGCCACCGAATTGCCTCCCCACAGCAAGGTGGTGAGCAGCAGGAATATGTAGGCGCTTCGATGCATCGCGGGATTCCAGCTGCGGCGGGCGCGCCGGGGTGTTTGCCGGCCTACTGCGCCGGCGAGCCCAAGTAAATGATGTCAAAGCCGAAAATTGTTGTGCCTCAGGGCATTTTCGGCGGCAAAGAAAGGTCGCACTCGCGAGGTCTTGACGCTATAGAGGCCTGTCGTTTCGAACCATATCCAGGCCGCTCGGCGGCATCTCAAGGGAAAAGAAACATGGCCAATGTGGTGGTCGTCGGCTCGCAGTGGGGTGACGAAGGCAAGGGCAAGATCGTCGACTGGCTGTCGGAGCGCGCCGATGTCGTGGTGCGTTTCCAGGGTGGCCACAATGCCGGCCACACGCTGGTCGTCGACGGCAAGGTCTACAAACTGTCGCTGTTGCCGTCCGGTGTCGTGCGGCAGGGCAAGCTGTCCATCATCGGCAATGGCGTGGTCTTCGACCCGCATGCTTTCGTGGCCGAAGTGGCGAAACTCAAGGCGCAGGGCGTCGAAGTGACGCCAGATCGCCTGAAAATAGCCGAAAACACAGCGCTTATCCTGTCGGTGCACCGGGAGCTGGACGGATTCCGCGAGGACGCCGCCTCAAATTCCGGAACGAAGATTGGCACGACCCGCCGGGGTATCGGTCCGGCCTATGAGGACAAGGTGGGTCGGCGCGCGGTGCGGGTGATGGATCTGGCGGATTTGGACACGCTTCCCCTGAAGGTCGACAGGTTGCTGACGCATCACAATGCGCTGCGCCGTGGGCTTGGCCACGCGGAAGTCACGCATGACGCGATCATGGCGGAGTTGACGTCGGTCGCGGATGAGATCCTGCCCTATATGGACCGTGTCTGGAAAATCCTCGACGACAAGCGCCGCGCCGGCGAGCGCATCCTGTTCGAGGGCGCGCAAGGCACGCTGCTCGATATCGATCACGGCACTTATCCCTTCGTCACCTCATCCAACACGGTGGCCGGACAGGCCGCCGCCGGCTCCGGTGTCGGTCCGGGCGCCATCGGCTACGTGCTCGGCATCACCAAGGCCTACACGACGCGCGTTGGCGAAGGTCCGTTCCCAACCGAACAGAAGAACGAGATCGGCGAATTCCTCGGCACGCGCGGTCATGAGTTCGGCGTCGTCACCGGGCGCAAGCGCCGCTGCGGCTGGTTCGACGCGGTGCTGGTGCGCCAGGCCGTCGCCGTCAACGGCATCAAGGGCATCGCGCTGACCAAGCTCGACGTGCTCGATGGGCTGGACGAGATCAAGGTCTGCACCGGCTACCGTCTCGATGGCGAGACGATCGACTACCTGCCGGCGAGCCAGGGCGCGCAGGCCCGTGTCGAGCCGGTCTACGAGACGCTGGAGGGGTGGAAAGGCACCACTGCCGGCGCGCGCAGCTGGAACGACCTGCCGGCCCAGGCGGTCAAATATGTCCGCTACATCGAGGAGTTGATCGGCGCGCCGGTAGCACTCCTCTCCACCAGCCCGGAACGGGATGACACGATACTTGTGACCGATCCGTTTCAAGACTAGTTTCTGAAGCCTTTCCGGGCATCGCGGCTGATTTGCGGGGGCCGGCGCGGGCGCAAAATACAGGTCGACTGAAGCATGGCAGATTTCGTTGCTATTCTGAAAAAGGCGCTCGACAAGCACGGCGACGAGACGCCCGAGAAGCGTACGCGCATCTATGACAGCGTTCGAACCATGCTGGCGAAGAAGCTTGCGGAATATTCGCCGCCGCCGGCTCCCGAAGCCATAAACACGCAGAAGCGCTCGCTGGAAGACGCCATCGTGGTCGTCGAGCGGGACTATGCCAAGAGCGTGCCGGAAACAGACCCGCTCGCCGAGCTGGAGCACATTTTTTCCTCCATCGACCGCAACAAGAACCAGCCGAGCCACACGCGCCAGCCGGCGAAGGCCGAGCCGGCGTGGCCGACGCCGCCAGCCGCCAAGCCGGAACCCTACCGGCCGGCGCCACCGCCCGCCGCCAAGGCCGAGCCGAGCTGGCAGAAGCCCACGCCGGTGCAACCGGCGGCTCCGAACCTTGCCGACCATGCCTTGCCGGGCATGGATGCGGACCAGGACGATGACCGGGCCGATGTCTTCCCGAATGACGAAGAGCCGGAGGCGGCCGATACATTCCAGCGCTTGCGTCCGGCCGAACGCAAGCGCAGCTATGGCGGGCTGATCGCCGCCGTTGCCGCCTTGCTGGTCGTTGCCGGCGGCGGCTATGGCATCTGGCTGAACAAGGACGCCTTCAGCAGGATGCTGGGCCTGGACGGCGGCAAGGTTGTTGCCAAGACCGAGCCGGTGAAACCGGCGCCGGCCAAGCCGGCTACCGACGCTCCGGCGACGCCACCGGTGCCGGCAGCCGGCGCCGAAGGAACCAAATTCACGCAGCGCCTGACGCCTGAAGGCGGCGAAACCGATCCCGGCCCGGCCGGGGGACAAAGCGGCATAGGCGAGGGTGAATCCGTCGCCGCGCTGACGACGCCACCTTCGGCGACCAACGCCCCGGCCACTCCGCCACCAGTCACCGGCGCGCCTGCCGCGACCACGCCTGCGCCGGGTGCCGCACCCGCGACACCGCCCGCCAACGGAACCGCACCCGCGGCACCGGCCGATGCCGCCGCCACACCGTCGCCCGCGCCGGCGGGCGCCTCGCCCGCGGCGCCGGCGGCCGCTCCGGCGACGGAAGCTTCGGTGCCGGTTGGCCAGAAGGCGATCTTCTATGAGGAGCGCACCAGCACGGCACAGGGGTCGGCCGAGCCCGGCAGCATCGTCTGGTCCCTGGTGCAGGAATCGCCAGGTGGCGACCTGCCGCCCGAGCCGGCGATCCGTGCCGAGGCGACCATCCCCGGCAAGGATATCCAGTTGCGCATGACCATCCGCCGCAACACCGACCAGACGCTGCCGGCCAGCCATATCATCGAGATGATCTTTCTGACGCCCGACGGTTTCGAAGGCGGCGGTGTCGACAACATCCTGCGCGTCGCCATGAAGAGCTCCGAACAGGATGCCGGCAGCCCACTGATCGGCATTCCGGCCAAGATCGCCGACGGCTTCTTCCTCGTCGCGCTCAACGACACCAAGGCCGACGAGGACGCCAACATGACCCTGTTGCGCGGCCAGGACTGGATCGACGTACCGGTGGTCTACAAGACCGGACGGCGGGCGCTGCTGACCATGGAAAAAGGTATTCCCGGCGAGAAGGTGTTCGACGAGGCGATCAAGGCCTGGCAGGCGAAGACGGCAGGCTGAGAGAGCGGCCGTTTCAAGAGCAGTATGGCTATAGTCACGGGGTCAAAACGGCCGATACTTGGCTAAGGGCAGTCCGTTGCGCCTGACATAATCGTTCCAGCCTTCGATGGCTTGCTTGTTCTCTTCCTGCCATCGGCGCGTCTTTTCCGCTGCAATCACCTTGGCGATACCGGTCTCCGCGGCACGAGAGATGTCGATGCCTAATCCCTTGGCGTCTTCGAGCAGCTGCAAGCTGATCGATATCTTGACGGATTTTCGCTGAAGTTTGCGTTTCGATTGAAGCATGGGGTTGCCCTCTATGCGTCCAACATAGACGCATAACCTCGCAGGCACCCAACTACCCCTCCATCTCCTCGCGCAGCATCTCCAGCTCCAGCCATTCTTCCTCGAGCGCGGCCAGCGTCGCGCGTTCCTTGTCGAGGGCGGCGATGGTCTTCTGGAACGAGGCCGGATCGCGCTCGTAATAGGCCGGGTCGGCGATGTTGTTCTCCAGCCGCGAGATCGATGCGGTCACCGCCTCGATTTTCTTCGGGAGCGATTCCAGGGCGAATTTCTGCTTGAACGACAGTTTTTTCGCGGGCCCTTTTGGGGCTGCCGGTTCGCTTTTGCCTGCCGCTGGCGCATCGGCGGCTTCCGCCTTGGCACGCGCCTTGCGGTCGTCGAGCCTGGTGCCGCCGCGCTGCGCCAGCATGTCGGAATAGCCGCCGGCATATTCGACCCAGCGGCCGCCGCCGTCCGGCGCGATGATGCTGGTCACGGTGCGGTCGAGGAAATCACGGTCGTGGCTGACCAGGATGACGGTGCCGGCAAAACCAGCGACCAGTTCCTGCAGCAGTTCCAGCGTCTCCATGTCGAGATCGTTGGTCGGCTCATCGAGCACCAGCAGGTTTGCCGGCCGCGCCAGCACGCGCGCCAGGATCAGCCGCGCCCGCTCGCCGCCGGACAGTTCGCGCACCGGCGTGCGCGCCTGCTCCGGCTTGAACAGGAAATCCTTCATGTAGGAGACGACATGGCGCTGCTCGCCGTTGATGACGAGGTTCTCGCCGCGCCCGTCGGTGAGGTATTGCGCCAGCGTCTCCTGCGGGTCGACCGCCTCGCGCTTCTGGTCGAGCGTGGCGATTTCCAGATTGGTGCCGAGACGCACCGAGCCGGCATCCGGCGCCAATTCGCCGGTCAGCATCTTCAACAACGTCGTCTTGCCAGCGCCGTTCGGCCCGACGAGGCCAACACGGTCGCCACGCTGGATGCGGGTCGAGAACCCCTTGACCACGGTAAGGTCGCCAAAGCTCTTCTCGATGTTCTTCGCCTCGATCACCAGCTTGCCGGATTCGGCGGCATCGCTCGCCACCATGGTAGCGTTGCCTTCGGCGCCGCGATGGCCGCGGAAGCGCTGGCGCATGGTCTGCAGCTCGCCGAGGCGGCGCATGTTGCGCTTGCGCCGCGCCGTCACGCCATAGCGCAGCCAATGCTCCTCGCGCACGATCTGGCGGCCAAGCTTGTGTTGCTCGCGCTCTTCCTCCTCCAGGATGAGATCGCGCCATTCCTCGAAATGGCCGAAACCCTTGTCCAGCCTGCGGGTCTGGCCACGGTCGAGCCAGACAGTGGCGCGCGACACGCGTTCGAGAAAGCGGCGGTCGTGCGAGATGACGATGAGCGCCGAAGAGGTGCGGACGAGCTCTTCTTCGAGCCATTCGATGACCGACAGGTCAAGATGGTTGGTCGGCTCGTCAAGCAGCAGAATGTCGGGTTCCGGCGCCATGACGCGGGCCAGGGCGGCGCGCCTGGCCTCGCCACCTGAGAGATCGCCCGGCCGCTCTTCGCCCGACAAGCCAAGATGCTCCATCAGATAGGAGGCGCGGTACGGATCGTCGGCGGGCCCGAGCCCCGCCTCGACATAGGCGCGCACGGTGGCGAAACCTTCCATGTCGGGCATCTGCGGCAGATAGCGGACGGTCGCGGAAGGTTGGCGGAAGACTTCGCCGTCCTGCGGCTCGATCAGGCCGGCGGCGATCTTCAGCAGCGTCGACTTGCCGGAGCCATTGCGGCCGACCAGCGCGATCTTGTCGCCGGCCGAAGCGGTCAAGGCGGCGCCGTCGAGCAGCGGCGTGCCGCCGAAGGTCAGTTTTATCCCATCGAGATTGAGAAGAGGCGGGGCCATGTCAGCTTTCGGGCAAAGGATAGGGATGGGCGAGCAGCAGCGCGCGGCCATGGCCGAGCGCGATGTCGAGGCGCCCTCCGGTTTCATCTAACTTGACCTCGTTGGAGATGGTCAGTGATGAGCCGAAGGCCACCTCGACCTGGTTCAGCGGCCATTTGGCTCCAGTGACGGTCAGGCCGGCAAGTTCCGAAAAGCCGAGGATCGAAAACAGCGTGCCGTCGGTATAGTCGAAGCCGGCCTTTCCCAACAGCAGGGGCACGCCTTCCTGGGCGCCGCTGGTCAGCAGCACCTCGGTTCCGGCCTCGGCCAGGCGCAGGGCGAGCGCCAGATGCAGAAAGGCATGGTCGGCACGCTTGCCGCCGAACGCGCCCGCCAGCACAAGGCGGGTCGCTCCGCGCTCGAGTGCGGCGGCGATGGCAAGTTCGCCATCGGTCTTGTCTTTTTCCGCCGGGAAGGTCTGGCGAGGCACCGCGGCGAGGTCGTCCGGCAGATCGGCCGGCACTGAATCGAAATCACCCACCCACAGTTCCGGTACAAGGCCGAGCAGCCTGGCATGTCCGATACCGGCATCGGCGGCGATCACGCGCGAGCCCTCGATCTGGCGGTCGAGCCGGGGCGTGCGGATGAGATCGCCGCCAAGCAGGATGGTGAATGTGCTCATATCTGGTGGCCTGTACCAGCCTGGCAGCGGAAACGGAAGGCGGCAAACTCCCACTTGCGCGGTTCCTCGGCCGGGCCTATGTGTCGAAACGCTCTAACGGGGTGCCGGACGCGATCTTTCGCGGACCGGCTGAGAGGCAGTCTCGCCAACCCGCTGAACCTGATCCGGTTTGTACCGGCGGAGGGATTAGACGTTTCGGACGGTCCGACGCCTCAATTCCTTGTCACGCGAACGAAGGAGGCGCCGATGCGCACGCTCTTATACTCTCTAGTCTCAGCCGTGGTTGTTGCGTTGTCGGGGCCGGCCTTGGCCAAGGACAAGCTCACCGTCTACACCTATGAAAGCTTTACCGCCGACTGGGGTCCAGGTCCCGTGGTGAAGAAGGAATTCGAGGCCGAATGCGGCTGCGATGTCGAGTTCGTCTCGGTTGCCGATGGCGTGGCGCTGCTCAACCGCGTCAAGCTCGAAGGCGCGTCGACCAAGGCCGATATCGTGCTCGGCCTCGACACCAATCTAACCGCCGATGCCAAGGCCAGCGGGTTGTTCGCGCCGCACGGCGCGGTGAGCGACGTCAACGTGCCGGGCGGCTGGAGCGACGATACTTTCGTTCCATTCGACTACGGGTATTTCGCTGTCGTCTACGATACCGAGAAGCTGAAGAGCCCGCCCAAGAGCCTGAAGGACCTGGTCGAAGGCAGCGCCGACGACAAGATCGTCATCCAGGATCCGCGCACCTCGACGCCGGGCCTGGGCCTGTTGTTGTGGGTGAAGTCGGTCTATGGCGACAAGGCGCCGGAGGCCTGGGCCAAGCTCAAGGCCAAGGTGCTGACCGTGACGCCCGGCTGGAGCGAGGCCTATGGCCTGTTCACCAAGGGCGAAGCGCCGATGGTGCTGTCCTACACGACGTCGCCGGCCTATCACATGGTCGCCGAGAATACGCAGCGCTACCAGGCGGCTTCCTTTGAAGAGGGCGAATACCTGCAGATCGAGGTCGCCGGCATCACCACGACCGGAGCCAAGAACCCGCTGGCGGCAAAGTTCATCGCCTTCATGACCGGACCGAAATTCCAGGACGCCATCCCCGAGACCAACTGGATGTTCCCGGCCGGCAAGACCGACAAGCCGCTCAACCCGGCCTTCGACAAGCTTGTCAAGCCGACCAAGACCTTGCTGTTCAGCCCGGAGGAGGTCGCGGCCAACCGCAAGGCCTGGGTCGATGAATGGCTGGCGGTGATGAGCAAGTAGATTGGCCGTATGATCGAAAGATGATTGCTCTACGGCGCCCCCCTCTGTCCTGCCGGACATCTCCCCCACAAGGGGGGAGATCGGATGCCATCGGTGATTTCGCCAATCGCCGACGCAGCGGGTATGAGCGGGGCGCGGAAACTGCCAAACTCCCCCCTCGTGAGGGAGTTGTCCGGCAGGACAGAGGGGGGCGCGAAGGAACGCGACGCTCGCTAGAGGCCTTCTTGGTGGTCCAGCGTGCAGCGCGCTGACTCCCGCATCACGGCCGGCATTGCCGCACTCGTCGCGATCACATTGCTGATCGGCGGAGCGTTTGCCGGCCTGCTCGTTGAAGGCGCTCATGACTTCTCGGGCGCATGGGCAGCCTTCGATTTTTACCTCTTGCGCGTTGTCCGCTTCACGCTCTGGCAGGCAATCCTTTCGACGCTGCTTTCGGTTATCCCGGCACTCTTCGTTGCACGCGCCCTGTCGCGGCATCCGCGCTTCTTCGGCCGCGCCTTCATCCTGCAGCTCTTTGCCGTGCCACTGGCGCTGCCGGCGATCGTCGCGGCGCTCGGCATCCTGGCGCTCTACGGTCGCGCCGGCTACCTCGCCGGGCTGTTCAGCGCGATTGGCGGCCGAGGCTGGCCTGGTATTTACGGCCTGTCCGGCATTCTCGTTGCCCATGTCTTCTTCAATCTACCGCTTAGTGTGCGACTGTTGCTCGAGGCGCTGCAGACCATTCCCGCCGACCAGTGGCGGCTGGCGAGCCAGCTCGGCATGGGTGCGCGGCCGGCGTTCCGGCTGATCGAATGGCCGACGCTGCGCGCCGCTCTGCCCGGCGTCGCCGGGCTGGTCTTCATGCTCTGCATCACCTCCTTCACCATCGTGCTGACACTTGGCGGTGGGCCGGCCGCGACGACGCTGGAGGTCGGCATCTATCAGGCGCTGCGCTTCGATTTCGATCCCGCGCGCGCGGTCGCCCTGACATTGCTGCAGATCGCCCTGACCTTTGTCGTGGTGCTGGCGCTGACTCGACTTGGCGGAAATGTCGTCGGCGACACCAACCTGCCCGTCGCGCCGCGCCGCTATCTCTCCATCAACGGGACGGAGGCGTCGCTCAACGCCGTGCTCATCGTGTTGGCACTGCTGTTCGTTGTCGGGCCGATGGCCGCGACCGTGGTCGCCGGTTTGGGCGCCGATCTCAGCCGGCTGGCAGGCGAGGCCACGGTCCGGCAAGCGACACTGACCAGCGCGGTGCTCGCTTTCCTGTCGGCGCTGCTTTCGGTGATGCTGTCGCTGGCGCTCACCATGGCGCGGCGAGCGCTGGCGCTGAGCCGCCGCGCCGGGCCAAGGACATTGCTTGAGCATGCAACCGACACTGGGGCGGGGTTTGTACTGGTCGTGCCACCCATCGTCATCGGCGCCGGCTGGTTCCTGTTGCTGCGCCGTGCCGGCGATGTCTTCGCCATTGCCCCGGTGATGGTTGTCACCGTCAATGCCGTCATGGCGATGCCGTTCGCGCTGCGCGCCGTCCGCCCCGCCTATGACGCGGCGAGCGAGCGTCACGAACGGCTCTGCGCGCAGCTCGGCATTGCCGGCTGGGCGAGGCTGCGGCTGGTCGACTGGCCATCACTGCGGCGTCCGCTCGCCACCGCTTTTGCTTTCGCCATGGCACTTTCGCTCGGCGATCTCGGCGTGATCGCGCTGTTCGGCAGTGATTCCGTGCAGACCTTGCCCTACCTTCTCCTGGCGCGCATGGGCAGCTACCGCACCGAGGACGCCGCCGGCCTGGCGCTGTTGCTTGGCTTCGTCTGCCTCGCATTGGTGCTGGCCGCGGATTGGCTCGGCAGGGAAAAGGTCGGCAATGTCTGATGGGGCAATGGACAGGAAGGGCGTTCCGGTGTGGCTAGACAAGGTTTCGTTCAGCTATGGCGAGGCCCCGCTCGCCTTCGATGTCGCGTTCGCCGCAGCGGAAATCACCGCCATCATGGGGCCGAGTGGTTCGGGCAAGTCGACGCTGCTCAACCTCATCGCCGGGTTCGAGACGCCGTTGTCCGGCCGCGTGCTGATCGGCGGGGCCGATGTCGGCGCCGCGCCACCGGCCGAACGGCCAGTGTCGATGGTGTTCCAGGAAAACAACCTTTTCGCCCATCTTTCCGTCGAGCAGAATGTCGGGCTGGGTCGCTCGCCGTCGCTGCGGCTGACCGAAGCGGACCGCGCCGATATCGCCGGGGCGCTTGCCCGCACAGGTCTTGGCGGCAAGGAAAAACGCTTGCCGCGCGAACTCTCCGGCGGCGAGCGCCAGCGTGTTGCCCTGGCCCGCGTGCTGGTGCGCGATCGCCCAGTGCTTTTGCTAGACGAGCCCTTCGCTTCGCTCGGGCCGGCCTTGCGCGACGACATGCTCGATCTGGTCGCCGGTGTGCATGCGGAGCGCGGCATGACGGTGCTGTTCGTCACGCACCAGCCGGAGGACGCCCGTCGCATCGGCCAGAATGTGGTGTTTCTGGACAATGGCATTGTGGCGGCCACCGGCAGCGCGGGCGATTTCTTTGCCGGGGCTGGTCCCGACGCCTTTCGGCGCTATATCGGTGCCAGTGCCGGGAATGCCGTATCACGAGATATTGCCCGGAAGCGGACATAATTTACGGTCAAACCGGCATCAGGCGATGGGGCGCTTGCTTGCCATGGCAGAAGTAGTGTGGCTAGGTCCGCCCTACTTGTCCGGCACAAGCCGTGATTTGCCTACAGCATCCGCCACACGTCCGGAGGGACGCGTGGCGGATGCTGTAGAAGTTTGTTTTTGCGCATGACAGGTTCCGAAGATCGCCCCCGATTTTCGTGATCATGCGCCGGGACCTGAAAGGAAGCCGTTCTGGCGATCGGCGTTGACAAGCTGCGAATGAATCCGCTGGCGCGCTTTGTGGCGCTGGCCGGCTTTGCCGTGGCGCTTGCAAGCTGCCAGATGTTCACGCCTCCGGAAGTCCAGGAATCCGGCTTCCAGCCGTCCGACAAGCCGATCACGGTCGACAATGTCGCCGCCAACAACAAACTCGCGGAACTCGCCAAGGCGCAGCATCCGCGCATTCTGGCCACCTATGGCGGCGAGTATTCCGATCCCAAGCTCGAGCGCATGGTCGCCAAGGTGGTCGGCAATCTGACCGTTGTGTCGGCGAACCCGACCCAGACCTACCGCATCACCATCCTCAACTCGCCCAACGTCAACGCCTTCGCGCTGCCGGGCGGCTATCTCTACATCACGCGCGGGCTGCTGGCGCTGGCCAATGATTCGTCCGAGCTCGCCGCCGTCATCGCGCATGAGATGGGTCACGTCACCGCCAATCACGGCCTGCAGCGCCAGCAGCTCGAGGCCGAGGAAGGCCTGGCGACCAAGGTGGTCTCGGATGTGCTGGGTGACAGCCCGACCGCCAAGGCGGCACTGATCCGTGGCAAGCTCAGGCTTGCTCAGTTCTCGCGTAACCAGGAGCTGGAGGCCGACGCCATCGGCATCAAGTCGATCGGCGAAGCCGGCTACGATCCCTATGCCGCCGGCCGCTTCCTGCAGTCGATGTCGGCCTATACCGATTTCCGGTCGATCAGCGGTGCCACCGATGCCAGCCTCGACTTCCTGGCCACGCATCCCAACACGCCGCAGCGCATCGACCTGGCGCAGCGCCATGCCCGCCAGTTCGGCGCACCCGGCGTCGGCACGCGCGACCGCGATTCCTTCCTCGCCGGCATCGACGGCCTGCTCTACGGCGATACGCCGGAGGAAGGCTATGTTCGCGGCGAGACCTTCCTGCATCCGGGGCTTGGCGTGTCGTTCACGGTACCGGACGGCTTCATCATCGACAATTCGGCGGCAGCGGTGACGGCGACCGGACCGGGCGACATCGCGATCCGCTTCGACGGCGTTTCGATCGACAAGAACCGCGCCTTGACCGACTATATCAGAAGCGGCTGGGTGGCTGGCCTCGACGACAGCACGGTCAAGCAGGAAACCATCAACGGCAACGAGGCGGCGACCGCGCATGCCGGCGCCGAAGGCTGGCAGTTCGACATCGCGGTGATCCGCGCCGGCGGCCAGGTCTACCGGCTGCTGACCGCGGCACCCTCGGCCAGCACCTCGCTGGATTCTGTCGCGCGCTCGGTCAGCGGCTCGTTCCGTATCCTGAGCGCCGCGGAGAAGGCAGCCTTGAAACCGCTGCATATCCGCGTGCTCACCGTGCAGCCGGGCCAGACCATGGGCACGCTCGCCGCGCAGATGGTCGGCGTCGACCGCAAGCTCGACCTGTTCCGGGTGCTCAATGCGCTGTCGCCGGGGGCCGCGGTTTCGGCCGGCGACAAGGTCAAGATCGTCACCGACAAATAAGCCGGTCGCGCGGGATCAGGCGGCTGTCGCCAGAAACTCCGGATTCTGCTTCACCAGCGCGACCTTGAGCTTTTCCATGGCGCGCGCCTCGATCTGGCGGACGCGTTCCTTGGAAATGCCAAGCGTCTCGCCAAGCGCCTCGAGCGTGGCGCCCTCGTCGTTCAGCCGGCGCTCCTCGATGATCCTCAGTTCGCGTGCGTTGAGCGCGCGCAGTGCCTCTCGCAGCCAGAGCGAGCGGCGCGCGACGTCGATCTTGTCGCCAACGATCTCGTCGGGCAGCGGATCCTCCGACACCAGGAAGTCCATGCGCTCGGTGCCGCCCGAATCGTCGGCTAGCGGCATGTTGAGCGAGGAGTCGGGTGCCGACAGCCGCGAATCCATCATCGCCACATCAGCCTCGGAAACGCCAAGTGCAACCGAAACTTCGCGGTAGAGAGTTGTGTTGGAGAGTGGCTCCGCGCCGTTCGCCAGCCGGGCGCGCAGGCGCCGCAGGTTGAAGAACAAGGCCTTTTGCGCCGAGCTGGTGCCGCCGCGCACGATCGACCAGTTGCGCAGGATGTAGTCCTGCATCGAGGCGCGGATCCACCACGTCGCATAGGTCGAAAACCGCACTTCGCGTTCCGGCTCGAAGCGGGCGGCGGCCTCGAGCAGGCCGACATGGCCTTCCTGGATCAGGTCGCCGAGCGGCAGGCCGTAGTGGCGGAATTTCGAGGCCATGGAAATGACCAGCCGCATGTGGGCGACGGTGATGCAGTGCAACGCGTTCTGGTCGCTGTCTTCCTTCCAGAGCAAGGCCAGCCGATGTTCCTCATCCCGCTCGAGATAGGGGGCCTTCATCGCCGCGCGGACCATGATCCGTCCTGCCGTGTCTTCCATCATGAGGCGCTCCCTGGTTCAGGCGATACGACTTGCGAACTTGGCAGGGCACCGGTTGAAATCGCGGCGTCGCGCCCTAGAACAGCCAAAACTGCCATGCGCGAGAAAGGTTCCGCCCGCGCGGGCGGGGGAGTGACGCTGCCGAGGCGATTTTTAAACCGTCACCAGGAAGCCTTGGTTCCTGCAAAAAATCCCCTTTTGAGCATGAGGTTTCGGAGATTCTTTGTTTTTGAAATTTTGTTCCTTATTCTTTCTGTCTGCATCTGTCATTTTCCAACCCACACAACAGGCCGGATTTCAGGCCAAGGACGGGATCACAAAAAGATGAAATGGCTCAAGTCGCTTATCGTCGCCGGAACGCTGCAGGCCCTGGCGGTCACTTCAGGCCATGCGGGCGCCAATCTCGATCAGATCAAGCAGGCCGGCGTCATCAAGGTCGGCACGGAAGGCACCTACGCCCCCTTCACCTATCATGACGCTTCGGGCGCGCTGGTTGGCTTCGACGTCGAGATCGCCAAGGCGATCGCCGACAAGCTGGGTGTCAAGGTCGAGTTCCTCGAAGGCAAGTGGGATGGGCTGATCGCCGGTCTCGACGTCAGCCGCTATGACGCCGTCATCAACGAAGTCGGCATCACCGACGCGCGCAAGGCCAAGTATGATTTCTCCGATCCCTACATCGCCTCCAAGGCGGTGCTGATCGTGCGCGGCGACAACACCGACATCAAGACTTTCGCCGACCTCAAGGGCAAGAAGTCGGCGCAGTCGCTGACCTCGAATTTCGGCAAGCTGGCCGAGAGCAACGGCGCCGAGCTGGTCGGCACCGATGGCTTCGACCAGTCGATCCAGCTTCTGCTGACCGGCCGTGCCGACGCCACGATCAATGACAGCCTGTCGTTCCTCGACTTCAAGAAGCACAAGCCCGACGCCAATGTGAAGATCGCCGCGCAGGAAGAAAACGCCGATTATTCCGGCGTCATCGTGCGCAAGGGCGATCCGGAGCTGGTCGCGGCCATCAACAAGGCGCTGGCCGACATCAAGGCCGACGGCACCTACAAGAAGATCGCCGACACCTATTTCGGCCAGGACGTGTCGAAATAGTTGATTGTCGAGGCCGGTTTTCGGCCTTGCAACATGCCCAGCGGCGAGCCGTTTTTGACGGCCCGCCGCTTTTGTCGTGATATGGCGCCTGCATTCGTATTTCGATAACGCCGCCGCGATCATTCTGGGGGTCTTTCGTGCCGCACTGGCTGCAACTGATGCTGGAGTCGCTGCCTTCGCTGCTCTGGGCCGCTCTCATCTTCACCGTGCCGTTGACGCTGTTGTCGTTCGTGCTTGGCCTGACGGTTGGTCTCGGCGCAGCGCTTGGCCGGTTGTTCGGACCAAAGCCGCTGGTTGCGGTCGTGCGCTTCTATGTCTGGATCTTCCGCGGCACGCCGCTCCTGGTGCAGCTGTTCCTGATCTTCTACGGCCTGCCGTCGGTCGGCATCCTGCTCGACGCCTTCACGGCAGCGTTGATCGGCTTCACACTCAATATCGGCGCCTACACGTCGGAGATCATCCGCGCGGCAATCGGCTCCGTGCCGAAAGGCCAGTGGGAAGCCGCCTATTCGATCGGCATGACCTGGAGCCAGGCGATGCGCCGCACCATCCTGCCGCAAGCCGGTCGCGTCGCGGTGCCGCCGCTTTCCAACACCTTCATCTCACTGGTCAAGGACACATCGCTGGCCGCCGCCATCACCGTGCCGGAGATGTTCCAGGCGGCGCAGCGCATCGTCGCCACGAGCTATGAGCCGCTGATCCTTTATGTCGAGGCGGCGATCCTCTATCTGGCGATGAGCTCGGTGCTATCGGCACTGCAGACGCGGCTGGAGGAGCGGCTCAATCGCTATGGCGGCTTCCTGGAGGCGCGCTCATGATCGGCCTCACCAATATCGAAAAGCGCTTCGGCGACAATCTGGTGCTGAAGGGCGTGACCGTCGCCATTGCGGAAGGCAGCGTCACCGCGCTGGTCGGCCCTTCGGGCGGCGGCAAGAGCACGCTGTTGCGTTGCATCAACCTGCTGGAAATCCCGACTTCGGGCACGGTGCGCATAGGTGACGAGACGCTCGAGTTCCGTCCGGGCGTCAAGGTGCCGGCGAGCGACATCAGGCGGTTGCGCCTGCAGACCGGCATGGTGTTCCAAAATTTCCAGTTGTTCCCGCATCGCACCGCGATCGAGAATGTCATGGAAGGCTTGGTCACGGTGTTGAAATGGTCGCCCGAGAAGGCCCGCGAGCGGGCGCTCGCCTTGCTGGAAAAGGTCGGGATGGCGCACAAGGCCGACGCCTGGCCGGCGACGCTGTCGGGTGGCCAGCAGCAGCGCGTGGCGATTGCCCGTGCTCTGGCGCCATCACCGAAGGTGCTGCTGTGCGATGAGCCGACATCAGCGCTTGATCCTGAATTGGCGCAAGAGGTGGTCGATGTGCTTGGCAAGCTCGCCAGCGAAGGCACGACCATGGTGATGGCGACGCATGACCTGCGGCTTGCCTCCAAGATCGCCCAGGAAGCGGTGTTCCTCGATGCCGGCGTCATCGTCGAGAAGGGGCCGTCCGCAGTGCTGTTCGGCAACCCGGAGCGCGAGCGGACGAAGCGGTTCATCGCGACGCTGAAGCAGGAGGCGGAGAGGGAAGGCGGCAACTGAGCTCTCCACGTCACTTGTGGGGAGGGCAAGTCAAAAAACAAAAAACCCGGCGCGAGGCCGGGTTTTTCAAATTCGAAGGCCAAAGAGCCTCAGGCAGCTTCTTCCTGCTCGGCTTCCTCATTGTCAGCCTTGGCACCGCGCTTAGGGCCCTTGTTGAGGTTCACCTCGATCAGGCGCACGGCTTCGGTTTCCGACATGCGGTTGACGGCCGCGATCTCGCGGGCCATGCGGTCGAGCGCGGCTTCATAGAGCTGGCGTTCGGAATAGGACTGCTCCGGCTGGTTGTCGGCGCGGTAGAGGTCGCGCACGACTTCCGAGATCGAGATCAGGTCACCCGAATTGATCTTGGCATCATATTCCTGGGCGCGGCGCGACCACATGGTGCGCTTGACGCGGGCGCGGCCCTGAACGACCTTGAGCGCGCGCTCGACATAATCCTCTTCCGACAGCTTGCGCATGCCGATGGAGGTCGCCTTGGCGACCGGCACCTTCAGGCGCATCTTGTCCTTCTGGAAGTCGATGACGAACAGTTCCAGCTTGTGACCCGCCACTTCCTGCTCGTCGATCGACACGATTTGGCCGACGCCGTGCGCCGGATAGACGATGTACTCACCAGTCTTGAAACCGTGACGCGCTCCGGTGGACTTCTTCTGCGGGGTGATCGTTGCCATTACGCCCTGAACTCCTTGTTGTGGTACCGGCGTCCTGCCGGCCCGAACTCGTGCGACCGGGGAAACCGATCGTTAGCCGCACAACGGGTGAACCCATCGGAAAGGCTGGGACCGGCAAACCGCATGGATTGCGACCGCCTGGCCCAGATCGCTCTGGTCCGGAATGGGATTTTTCACCTTTCAGTGATTTGGGGCGTCTGCGCCATAAATCGACGTTGTGTCACCGGCATGTTTCGCTGATGTAACACAAAAAGTCGGAAGAATCAAGGTTTTGCTGCGTTCGCGAAGGCCACAGGTTCGCGCCGCCTGTCAAGGCGGTTTATGTGACTTGTCTCTTACGCTGCGTAATACCGACCTTTACGGCCGCATTGTCAATCACCTTCACCGGGCTCGGCCGAGAAGTATTTCTCGAACTTGCCGGCCTCGCCGTCGAAGGTCTTGGCGTCTGCCGGCGGCTCCTTCTTGGCGGTGATGTTGGGCCATTTCTCGGCATATTCGGTGTTGATCTGCAGCCATTTGTCGAGGCCTGGCTCGGTGTCCGGCTTGATAGCGTCGGCTGGACATTCAGGCTCGCAGACGCCGCAGTCGATGCACTCGTCGGGATGAATGACGAGCATGTTCTCGCCTTCGTAGAAACAGTCGACCGGACAGACCTCGATGCAGTCCATGTATTTGCATTTGATGCAATTGTCGGTCACGACATAGGTCATCGGTCGGCTCCGGGACGCCCCAGCTTTAATGGGCCAGTTTTGTTGGGCTTTTTCCGTGAGGTAACGCCTTTGTCCGTCGCTTGCAAGGGCGGCCATGCGCGGCGGCATCGTCGTTTCCGGAATGGAATTCCAGACGGCGGGCACGGCGGAAGCCTGTCATGTCCTCGTGAGGGTCTTGTTTGCCGGGTTCGGCCTTGCCCCAAGCCGCGTCATTGCCGTAAAGCCCTATGCGGTGTTGAGCGACAGGGATCACTCTTCGCCAAGCAAGCGGTCGGTCTGTCGGCGTTCTCTCTTGGTCGGGCGGCCGCTGCCGGCCTCGCGCAGCGCCGGAATCGCATCGGGAAGGGCCTCACCCTTCGGTGCGGGTGGCGGCGACATGTCCTCATAGAGGGTGCGGGCTTCCTCCGCCGGGCCGCGCCGTACGCCAGCGCCGATCACCTTCCAGACGAAAATGCGCCGGTCCAGCGTGATGGTCAGCACGTCGCCCAGCTTGACCAGATCGGATGCCTGCGCTGCTTTGTCGCGATTGATGCGCACGCGCCCGGCGACGACGAGCTTCGCCGCCAGCGAGCGCGATTTGACCGCGCGCGAGAAGAACAGCCATTTGTCGATGCGCTGGCGGCCTTCGGCAACCATCGAACCCTACCGAGCCTACTTCTTCAGCTGGTCGCGCAAGGCGGCGAGCTTGGCGAAGGGCGAGTCCGGATCGAAGCGCACCGGGCGTTCCTCGCGCGGCTTCGGCTGGAAGGCCGGCTTTGCGCCCCCCTTGCCACGATCGGGGCCACCCTTGCCCTCGGGCCGGCCACCCTTCCAGTCGGGGCGGCCTTCGCGGCGCTCGGGACGATCGCCCTGGGGGCGACCGTCACGGCGCTGTTCACCTTCACCCTGCGGCTTGGGCTTGAACTTCGACCGGTCGAAGCGCGGCTTGCCGGCGCCGTCACGCCGCCCTTCATGGGCGGGGCGTTCTCCGGGAGCAGCCGTGGCCGGTGCGCCGCCGGCGTCGGCCGGTGCATTGCCGCGGCCGCGCGCTTGTCCGTTGCGCTGGCGGTTGCTGCGGCCTTCGTGATGACGTGGGCGCTGCTCGAAACGGCCCTGGCGCCAGAGCAGGATCGGCTTGGGCGCTTCGGCTTCTGGAGCGGGCTCGCCGGGGGTCGCCTCGGCCACCACGGCAGGCACGTCCGAAACCGCTTCCGTCGCGGGTGCAGCTTCGGGAACTGGCTCCACCGTGGCTTCGACAGATTCAGCTTCCGCCTCTGGCTCGGCAGCAGGTTCAGCAGCTGCTTCGGCGACAGCCTCGGGCTCATCCGTGACTTCGGCCGGAGCTTCGGTTGGCTCTTCCGCGACTGGCTCTGCTGCGGCTTCCGCGATGACCTCGGCCGAAGCTTCGACAGCAGCCGGTTCCGAACCCTCGATCGCCGCTTCCGTGGCGGCGTCCGTTGCGACGGCTTCGGCCGCCTTGGCCTGCTCGGCGCGCGCGGCTTCTTCCGCCGCGAGCTTGGCCGCGGCGGCTTCCCGCGCGGCGGTGTCCTGCGCCTCGAGCCGTGCCTTGACCTCTGCCGCCGGCTTCGGCTCGGCGCGGTAGCCCAGGCCCTTCAGGATCTCTTCCATGTCGTCGGCGGTGGCGCCGAGGATCGACATCATCGGCGGCGTCACCATGAAGGACTGGCCGTCATAGGCGCCGTCCGGACGCTGGCCGAGGCCAGGCTTCCAGTTGGTCGCCGGACGGATCAGGTCGGCCAGCCGCTCCAATATGTCGATGCGCACGGCGCGGCGGCCGAGATTGCGGTAGCCGGCGAGCTTGTAGAAGGCCTTGTCGAAGGCCGGATCGATGACCACCGAGGTGCGGCCGGACGCCAGCGCGTGGACCACGTCGCCAAAGCCGGGCTTGTCCTTGCCGTCATTCTTCAGCGCCCAGAGCAAGGTCACCAGTCCGGCGGGTGCCGGCTTGATCAGCGCCGGGACGAAGACATGGTAGGCGCCGAAGCGCACGCCAAGCCGGCGAAGTGCCGCGCGACCTTCCTGGTCGAGCGATTTCATCTCCTCGGCGATGTCGCGGCGGTTGATGAGGCCGAAATTCTCGACCAGCTGGAAGGCGATACCACGGCCGATGCCGGAAATCTGGTCGGCGTTCTTCAGGTCGACCAGTGGCTTCAGCAGCGACTCGATCTGGAAATTGACGAAACGTTCGGCGCGCGCGGCGACCTTGTCGCGCGCCGGGCCGGTCAGCTGTTCGTCGGCCAGCAGCACGAGGCGCGGCTTCAGCGCGTCTTCGCCGGAGACCAGCGTGCCGATCGGCGCGCCGATCCAGCGCAGCGTGCCGTCCGAGCCAAGTGCCAGGTCGCCATTGGCGCAGGCGCCAAAACGGTCGGCGCGCGCCTCGAACTCGGCAGCCAGCGCCTTTTGCGCTGCGGTGCGCACGGCCTTGGCGTCTTCGCCGCCGGCGGTCTGGTCGGCGGTGAAGCGGAACCCTTGCAACTCGCCGACATGATGGCCTTCGACAAGGACGGTTCCGGTAGGGCTTATTTCGGCTTCAGGCATGGTATTTTCTCTAAGGCGCCGCATGAGGACGGAAGTCCTGCGGTCTACGAAGCGTTTCGTCAACCGCTCATGCAGCGCATCCGACAATCTGTCTTCGATTTCGCGCGTCTTTTCCTGCCAGTGTGCCTGATCGGCCAGCCAGCCGGGCCGGTTCGACACGAATGTCCAGGTGCGGATCTGGGCAATGCGGTGCGACAGCGTGTCGATGTCGCCCTCGGTGGTGTCGGCGCGGCGCACCTGCTCGGCCATGTAATTCTCGTCGACATGGCCTCGCTTGGCGAGGTCCATATAGATCGACGCGATGAGGTCGGCATGTTGCGCCGGGGCGATCTTGCGGTAATCGGGCAGCGCGCAGGCTTCCCACAGCAGCGCCACGCGTTTGGCGTCGGTAGCCAGCGCGCGGATATCCTCGTCGCGGGAAAGATATTCGAGCGCCTGCGCGTCAACCGCCGGCAGCGCCCGGGTCAGGCCCTCCACCGGAGCGTTGGTCTCGATCGAGCGCTTCAGCGCGTCGAGACTGGCGAAGTCGAAATGCGCGGTGCGCCACTGCAGCACCTTCACCGGATCGAAGTCATGGCCTTCGATCTTCTTGACCAGTTCCTCGTCGAGCGGATCGACCTGGCCGGTGACGCCGAAAGTGCCGTCGCGCAGATGCCGTCCGGCACGGCCGGCGATCTGGCCGAGCTCGGCCGCCGTCAGGTTGCGGTACTGGTATCCGTCGAACTTGCGGTTCTGGGCGAAGGCGACATGGTCGAGATCGAGATTGAGGCCCATGCCGATGGCATCGGTGGCGACGAGATAGTCGACATCGCCCGATTGGAACAATGCCACCTGGGCGTTGCGGGTCCGCGGCGAGAGCGCGCCGAGCACGACGGCGGCACCACCTTGCTGGCGGCGGATCAGCTCGGCGATGGCATAGACCTCGTCGGCGGAGAAGGCGACGATGGCGGTGCGGCGCGGCAGGCGCGTCAGCTTCTTCGAGCCCGCATAGGCAAGATGCGACAGCCGGGGCCGCGTCACCACCGAGACGCCCTTCAGCAGGCGCTGCAGGATGCCATGCATGGTGGCGGCACCGAGCAGCAGCGTTTCCTGGCGGCCGCGAAGATGCAGGATGCGGTCGGTGAAGATGTGGCCGCGCTCGAGGTCGCCGGCGAGCTGCACCTCGTCGATGGCGACGAAGGCGGCGTCGGTCTCGCGCGGCATGGCCTCGACCGTACAGACCGAATATCTGGCGCCTGGCGGCTGGATCTTCTCCTCGCCAGTGATCAGAGCGACCTTATGAGCGCCGACCTTTTCGCAGACGCGCGTGTAGACTTCCCGCGCCAGCAATCTGAGCGGCAGCCCGATGACACCGGTTTCATGCGCCACCATGCGCTCGATGGCGAGGTGGGTCTTGCCGGTGTTCGTCGGACCAAGAACGGCGGTCACGTCGCGGCCCGACAGGATCAGCGGCTCGGTATGTTTCGGCTGGATGTTCATCGGCTCGGAAATAAGGCTTTCTGGCCTCTCATTGTCGGGAGCGTGCCTCAACTGGCGCGTATGACAGGCGACACATAGGGATTTCGGGCGCGAAGCGAAAGCGGAATGTTCCGTAGGCGGCTCGAAGGCCTCTTTGTCCAGCGCTAAATTGGCTGCCGCTTAACTGATGGAACGAGTCTGGAACGAATCAGCGACGAATCAGTGACTCGACCAGATTCAGCTTTTGTTCACGGCTATATGTGGATTTCGTGACCGTGACTCTCACCACATGCTGAATCCCTGAACTGGCCCGTTTTATGCTAGGCGAACTCAACGGTTAAGCTTTGCCGGGAAACGACGACGCCGGCACGATACCCATTACTCAAGATTATGAAATTGTTAATCTTTCTGAATTTGGTGTTAAGGATTTGCAGGCGATTCCGGCCTATTAACGTTAACTTGCGCTCAAAGCCGGAACAAATCGGCTACAAATCAGCGCCGGCGACGTTTTCCCTTTTTGTTCCCCCAATATCTTGTGTTGTGAACAGCTTATCCACCGGCAATCCACAGGCTTGGCCACAGGGTTCCGCACAGGCGGCGTCCGGCCTGACCAGTCTATTGGCGTGGCGGCAATCACACCAAGGTAAGTGTCCATCTATTTCGCTAATGGACACTCATTAATGTCGGTTGATGAGGATGTTGTTCTGTCGGTTCGTAAGACCCGACGTGTGCGGGACAAGGAAGAGAACAGCCGGATCGGGGCGGCACTCTGCTGCGGGTGCATCGGTTTCCGAGGTTGGGCGCCGGCACGATGTGGACACAACGTGGTATTCACTTGGCGTCGTGGAGCCAGACAGGGACAGCTGCCCGCTGTCACCCGATAAACCGGATCGATGAGTTATTGCCATGGAATTGGTCCAAACGCCTATTTGCTCGAAGAGACAGCCCCTCCGTCAGGCGCTAATTGGTAACGGCAGGGCCGCAATTAGGTGCAAAGAGCCATTCAGGGCGAAGCCGAGGTGATCTCTTTCAGCACCTCAATGAACGTGCTTGTCCTAACGCCCTTCGGATTGTGTTTCGGATCGACAGTTTGAACCACGACCAACCGTTTTGAAGAGACAACGGCAATGACCTGACCACCGTAGCCCGACGCATAGAAGGCATTTGGACCCCAAGTGTCAGCAGGGAGCGTCCACCACATATAACCATAGCCCTGCCGTATTCGCTTGGCGAAGGAATAAGGGGTCGTCGATTCCTTGACCCACGATGCGGGCACAACCTGCTCGTCGCCCCAGCGCCCGCCGTTCAGGAACAATTGGCCGAAACGCGCTGCGTCTCGGGCGCTTAGGTTGAAGGGATAGGCAGGGTGCTCGGAGAACTTCTCGGTAAAGTAGCGGCCATCCTTTGCTGAGAAGTCCTCCATACCGAGCGGCTCGGCAATTCTGCGGTTGAAGCTCTGGAAGATGTCCTCGCCCGTCTGATGCCGGTAGATCGTTCCCAACGTGTTGAAGTCCCAGTTGTTGTAAAACCAGAAAGATCCGGGCGGATGGCTGCCACGCTGAGGCCGTTTGCGCTTGATGTCCCCAGTCTCATAGGCAGCAGGATGATAGATGCCAGAGCGCGCCATCAAGAGGTCGCGGACAGTTGCCGTCTTCTCGCTTGCTGTCAAACTAGGCGCATTGTCGTCAATGCCAAGATCGGCGAGGCTGCTCGAAAGGTCAATCCGTCCCTCGGAAACGGCAATGCCATAAAGGGCACTAAGAAGGCTTTTTCGGACGGAAGCAACATTTACCTTATGGGATGTATTACCCCAGCTGGCAACGACCCTGCCGTCCTGCACGATCATTACGGCTGTCGGTTTGAGCGCCGTCGAATGTTGCTTGGCGACTTTCAGCTTGTCCGCAGACCAACCTACCGTCGTCGGGTCGACCTCCTGCCACGCTTGGGCATTCGCGGTTCCGGTGAGCAGGGCTCCGATGATCAATAATAATGCGAGCCGAATTCTGAACATACAGCTTCTCCGCAATGTGGTGCGAAGGAACAGGGGCAAAACGGCGGTTTTCGGGCGCGCGTCTCCTGAGGGCGGGAACCTCCGATTGGAGATCAGGATCCCCGCAGGCACGCCTCAGGCCGGACGCTACTCCGCAAAGGCGGTGCTGCCGCCATTAACCCTGCATGCCGGATTGGAGGCATTGCGCCGCGGCGGGGGCTCTTTCGCCTCCAAGGGTATCAACGGAAACGGACCGGTTTCCCGGTCCGCTGGTTACAGTCTGAAGCCGTTGGACGTCTCAGGCGACGTACTGGCCGCCATTGGCGGTGAGGGTCGAGCCGGTGATGAAACCGGCATCCTCGGAAGCGAGGAAAACGACGCAGCGCGCGATCTCTTCCGGCTCGCCGAGGCGGCCGACCGGGATCTGCGGCAGGATGCGCTCGTTGAGCACCTTCTCATCGATTGCCTTGACCATCTCGGTGGCGATGTAGCCGGGACAGATGACGTTGACGGTGATGCCGGCGCGAGCGCCTTCCTGGGCGAGGGCCTTGGTGAAGCCGATGTCGCCGGCCTTGGCGGCGGAATAGTTGACCTGGCCGGCCTGACCCTTCTGGCCGTTGATCGAGGAGATGGTGATGACGCGGCCGAACTTGCGGTCGCGCATGCCGCCCCACAGCGGGTGCGTCATGTTGAAGACGCCGGAAAGATTGGTGTCGATGACCTCTTTCCACTGCTCACGGGTCAATTTGTGGAACATGGCGTCGCGGGTGATGCCGGCATTGTTGACCAGCACCGAAACCGGGCCGAGGTCGGCCTCGACTCGGCTGATGCCGGCGGCGCAAGCGTCATAGTCGGCGACCGACCATTTGTAGACCGGAATGCCGGTCTCGGCCCTGAATTTCGTTGCCGCCTCGTCGTTGCCGGCATAGTTGGCCGCGACCGAATAGCCGGCGTTCTTCAAGGCGATCGAGATCGCCGCGCCGATGCCGCGCGATCCGCCCGTGACGATTGCAACCTTGGTCATGCATTTCCCCTTTTTGATATCGCCCTGTTGTCGGGCTTGGCAGGCACTGGATATGAAACGGGCGGCCTGCGCCGCCCGTTCAGTATTTTCTTCAGAGGGCTTCCACGCACATGGCGACGCCCATGCCACCGCCAATGCACAGGGTGGCGAGGCCCTTCTTGGCGCCGCGACGGCGCATCTCGTAGACCAGCGTGTTGAAGATGCGGGCGCCCGAGGCGCCGATCGGGTGGCCGATGGCAATGGCGCCGCCGTTGACGTTGACGATCGAGGGATCCCAGCCCATGTCCTTGTTGACGGCACAGGCCTGCGCGGCGAAAGCCTCGTTGGCCTCGACCAGGTCGAGATCGCCGACCGACCAGCCGGCCTTCTCCAGCGCCTTGCGCGAGGCGGGAATGGGCCCGGTGCCCATGATCGCCGGATCGACGCCTGCGGTCGCCCAGGAGGCGATGCGCGCCAGCGGGGTGATGCCGCGCCGTGCGGCTTCCGCTTCGCTCATCAGCAGCGCACCGGCCGCACCATCATTGATGCCGGAGGCGTTGGCGGCGGTCACGGTGCCATCCTTGTCGAAGGCCGGCTTCAGCTTGGTCATGGCGTCCAGCGTCGCGCCATGGCGGATGTATTCGTCCTGGTCGACGATGGTGTCGCCCTTCTTGCCCTTGATGGTGAAGGCGACGATCTCGTCCTTGAACTTGCCCGCCTTCTGCGCCGCCTCGGCGTTGTTCTGCGAGGCCAGCGCGAACTGGTCCTGGTCGTCACGGGTGATCTGGAACTGGCGGGCGACGTTCTCGGCGGTGTTGCCCATGTGATAGCCGTTGAAGGCATCCCACAAGCCGTCCTTGATCATGGTGTCGATCATCTTGTAGTCGCCCATCTTGACGCCGGCGCGCAGATGCTGCGCGTGCGGCGACAGAGACATCGATTCCTGGCCGCCGGCGATGATCACCTTGGCGTCACCGGTGGCGATCTGCTGCATGCCGAGTGCAATGGCGCGCAGGCCCGAACCGCAAACCTGGTTGAGGCCCCAGGCGGTGGTCTCCTTGGGCAGGCCGGCAATAATCGAGGCCTGGCGGGCCGGGTTCTGGCCCTGGGCCGCGGTCAGCACCTGGCCGAGGATAACCTCGTCGATCTCCGCCGCTTCGACCCCGGCGCGCGACAAAAGTTCCTTGATGACGACGGCGCCGAGCTCATGCGCCGGCGTGGCGGCGAACGCGCCGTTGAAGGAGCCGACGGCCGTGCGCGCGGCGCTGGCGATGACGATGGAATCGGACATTTTCTTCTCCAGACTTCAAGGATGTTGTTCTGTCGTTGAGGACTTTTCTTGCCCTTTCCCAACCCCAAGTCAAACCGGAAATCGGCATGGCGCCCATGCACGCCAAGCAGGTCACGCACCGCCATGCCTGCGGGCTGGCCGCTGCTGCGCAGCATATTTTGCCTGCTATGCAGCATTATATGATCCCGCACTGCACAAACTGCTTGGAATTATAAGGCTTTTGCGCATATCCTCAAAAAGGGCGCAATCGTTACCGGCCGCTTACTCAGGCGCGCCGGTGTCCGGGGAGGATGCAGATGGCCGCAAAAGACGACCCGATCATTATCAAGAAATACGCCAATCGCCGCCTCTATAATACGGGGACGAGCACCTATGTGACGCTCGAGGATCTGGCCGAGATGGTCAAGAAGGGCGAGGAGTTCACCGTCCAGGACGCCAAGACCGGCGACGACATCACGCATCCGGTACTGACCCAGATCATCTTCGAACTGGAGAACAAGGACGGGCAGAACATGCTGCCGATCCCGTTCCTGCGCCAGCTGATCGCCTTCTACGGCGACCAGATGCAGATGATCGTGCCAAGCTTCCTCGAGCAGTCGATGATCGCCTTCTCCAAGGAGCAGGAGCGCTTTCGCGAGCAGATGAAGGGCACGATCGGCAAGTCGCCGCTGGATGTGATGAAGATGGCGACGCCGATGAAGGCGCTGGAAGAACAGACGCGCCGCAACATGGAGATGTTCCAGAACGCGATGCGGCTGTTCACGCCTTTTCCGCCCGCGGGCTCGGCGCCAGCCGCAGCCCCCGCCGAGCCGGCCAGAAAGGACGCGCCGGCGGAGAAGTCCGACGATCTACAGCAACTGAAGGATCAGATCGCGGCCATGCAGCGCAAGCTCGATACGATGTCGTAGGCCGGCAGCCGGTCGGACGCAGCCCAACCCTGCCGTGCCTTATCCATCGACGGTCAGCTTCCACAATTCCCAGGTGTCGTCGGCCCGCCCGTCAAGCGAGCGATAGAAAGCCTTGGCGCGCATGTTGGATTGCAGCACCGTCCACTTGATGGCGGATGCACCGATGCTGGTGGCATGGTCTCGGAGCCGTTCCACAAGGACGTGGCCGACCGACATGCCGCGCGCCGCTTCAGCCACGTAAAGTTCCTTCAGCACCACGACCGGCTTCAGATCGTAGGTCCAGGGGATGAGATAATGGACGGCGATGCCGACGATTACATCTTCAACTTCCGCCACGAACACGCCGAAGCGGGGCGATGGCCCCAGCCCATGGTCGACGATGTCGGTCTCGGTGACGCGGAATTTGTCGTCATAGCCCTCGAAGACGGCGAGCGCCCGCATAAGGACGAGCACCTTGCCGACATCCCGCCGCTCGAACGGACGGACGACCGCTTTGCGCGCTGGGCTCGGAGTTGGGGTCATGACCACAGAGTGCCAGGCGCCTTGCCCGAGGCGAAAGGAAACTCTTCATCCTGCCAACCTGTCATGCCACCGATCATGATCTTGACCGGCAGGCCGAGGCTGGCCAGTTTGAAGGCCGCCCGGTCCGCGCCATTGCAATGCGGCCCGGCGCAATAGACGACGAACAGCGTGCCTGCCGGCCATTCCGCCATACGTTCCGCCGAGATCTCGCGGTGCGGCAAGTGTAGCGAGCCCGGCACATGGCGGCGCTCATAGGCTTGCGGCGAACCGACCACATGCAGAAGGACAAAGTCCGGCTCACCGGCGCGCAGTGTCGCGGCGACGTCGGAACAGTCGGTCTCGACCGAAAGTCGACGCAGGAAATGGTCGCGCGCAATCTCCGGCGATGCCACCGGAATGTCTGTCACCAGGCTCATCAAGGGTCTCCATCACTGATGGAGCTGGTCTCCATCACTTTTGATGGAACCGAGGTAGCGCAACGGGCCAGCGATTGCAGCTGGCAGCTTTGCCATATATCGTCAAGATCATGCCAAATCCGCCTCTTGCCAATCCATTGGTCGTTGCCATTGCCTATGACGGGCTGTGCACGTTCGAGTTCGGCGTGGCGGCCGAAATGTTCGCCTTGCCCAGGCCGGAGATGGGCGCGGATTGGTATCGTTTTGCCGTCGCCGGCATTGATGCCGGCGAAATGCGCGCGATGGGCGGCGTGCGCCTCGTCGCCGATGGCGGGCCCGATCTGATCGGCGAGGCCGGCACGGTGATCGTGCCGGGATGGCGCGGTGCGGAGTGTCCGGTGCCGCCCTTGCTGATCGAGGCGCTCCGGGCGGCCAATGAGCGGGGCGCACGCATCCTGTCCATCTGCTCGGGCGTCTTCGTGCTCGCCGCGGCCGGCCTGCTGTCGGGCAAAAAGGCAACCACGCATTGGCGCTACAGCAAGAGACTGAGGGAGATGTATCCTGACATCACGGTGGTTCCTGACGTCTTGTACATCGATGAGGGGAATGTCCTGACATCGGCCGGTAGCGCGGCTGGTATCGACCTGTGCCTGCATCTGGTTAGGCGCGACTTCGGCACCAAGGCCGCCAACATGGTGGCGCGACGGCTGGTCGTGCCGCCGCATCGCGACGGCGGCCAGGCACAATATGTCGAGAGCTCGGTTCCCGAGCCTCATGAACGCAGCCGGCTCGGACCGTTGATCGACAGGATGCGCGCGGATATTTCCGCCGACTATCCCATTGCCACCCTCGCCAACCTGGCCGGAATGAGCGAGCGGACATTCTTGCGCCGGTTCGCGGCCGCTACTGGTGTCACGCCGGCGCGCTGGCTGCTTTCGGAACGGCTATCGCGGGCGCGCACATTGCTGGAAGACACCGCTATGCCGATCGAGCGGATTGCCGAGACCGCCGGATTTGGCGCGGCGGCGACGTTGCGGCATCATTTCCGTCAGCAATTCGCAACGACGCCCGCCGCGTACCGTGCGCGGTTCGGGACCAGTGCCAACCCCGCCTGATGGCAGACGACTTCCTGAGCTGTCAGGGCAATAATCCCTCATAGCGGCCGCGCGGCCGGATGATGCTGCCGCTCACGATCTGCTCGACCATATGCGCGGCCCAGCCGACGCTGCGCCCAAGTGCGAACAGATGGAACGGTGCATCGCGCGGCAGGCCGAGGCTGCGCGTCAGCACCGCCAGGGCAAAATCGATGTTCGGCTGAGCGCCGGTCGCGGCAATAGCGGCGGTTTCCAGCGACCACAATGTCTCGTCGGTGTTGCCGATGGCGGCCAGAAGCGCCGTGGCCCGGGGATCGCCTTCGGGGTAGAGTTGATGGCCGAAACCCGGCAATGGCCGGTCATGGCCGAGCCAGCGTCGGATCGTTGCATCGGCGCCGTGCCGTGCCGCATCTTCGGCGAGATGCATCACCGCCTCGCCGGCGCCACCGTGCCGCGGGCCGGACAGCGTCGTCAGTCCCGCCAGTAGGCAAGCGGCGGGTGAAGCTCCCGTGGAGGCGGCAACGCGAGCCGCGAAGGTCGATGCATTGAGTTCGTGATCGGCGAGCAGCACGAGGGCGCGCCGGATCGCTTCGGCGCCGTTCTCATCGACCGACCAGCCCTGCGCCAGTCGCCGATGCACCGGATCCGGCCCCGCCTCGGCACCGAGGGCGCCGGCCAGCACGCCGATCGCGCGCGCCGCGTCGGCGCATAGCGAGGCGGCGCTGCGTCCAAGCGAGGGCCGCGCCTGGCCGGCAAGCAAGGCGAGTTGCGCGAAGGCCGGGCCTCGGCCCGGTTGGCGCGGCGCATCTGGCGACGGCGCCTCGAAGCGGACCGGTTCAGGCAGTGCCCAAAGCACGGTGGCGGTTTCTTCCAGCGTCGCATGGTCGGACAGCGCAACGGCATCCCGGCCCCGATAGATGAGATGACCGTGCCAGACGGTCGAAATCGCCGTTGCGATCGACGGTTCGCCCCAGGCGATGGCGCTTTCGGCGATGGCAGAGGGGCTGCGCCCGCGTGCCCTTCGCGTTGCCAGCGCGGCGATGTCGTCGGCGCGATATTCGCTGCAGCGCGGGTCGGCACGGTCTGGACGCATGCCGATGCGACCGCGGCTGACATAGGCGTAGAGCGTCTGCGGTCTCACCCGCAGCTTTTCCAGCGCCTCTTCCCGCGACAACCATTCGGACATGGCGAGCCCTTATATTGATTCTATTGATCAAGATTGATGGTGATCCGACCTACCCTTATCTCCCACATGGAAAAGCTTCAAGGAGACAAGGCCATGGCGAATGGGCTCGATGATGTGGTGGCGGCCGAAACCGTGCTGTCCGATGTGGATGGTCTGGGTGGCCGGCTGACGATCCGTGGCTATTCGCTGTCGGAACTGGCCGGACGATGGAGCTACCCGCAGGTCGTCCGCCTGCTGCTGGATGGCTTCTTCGACGATCTGCCTGGCGATGCCGAACTGGCGGCGAGACTGGGTGGGGCCCGCGTCGAGGTGTTCGAGCGGCTCCTGCCTTCGCTGCCCTTGCTGGCGCCGCTCGAGATCTACAGCGCCATGCGCGCCGGCATGGCCCTGCTGCCGGATGGCGAGACGCTGGCGGATGCCTTGCGGCTGATTGCGGCGCCCGCCGTACTGACGCCGGCCTTGTTGCGCCTGCAGCGCGGCGAGCAGCCGGTCGCGCCGGACGGCAAGGCCGGTCATGCCGCCGACATGCTGAGGATGCTCAATGGCGTCGCGGCATCGCCGGCATTGGCAAAAGCGCTCGACACCTATCTGGTGACCGTCTGCGACCACGGCCTGAATGCCTCGACCTTCGCCACCCGTGTCGTCGCCTCGACATTGGCCGGCCTGACCTCGTCGGTGCTGGCCGGGCTCGGCGCGCTCAAGGGGCCGCTGCATGGTGGCGCGCCCGGACCGGTGATCGAGATGCTGGATGCGATCGAGGCGCATGGCGACGCGGCCGGCTGGCTGCGCGACGAAATCGCCCATGGCAAGCGCATCATGGGTTTCGGCCACCGCATCTACCGCGTACGCGATCCGCGTGCCGATGTGCTCAAGGCCGTGGTGCGGCAGCTTGGCGGCGAAGACGAAACCGGCCGCCGGCTGGCCTTCGCGGAAACGGTCGAGCAAACCGCGCTCGAAGTGCTGCGGATCGCCAAACCGCAGCGCTCGCTGCAGACCAATGTCGAGTTCTATACCGCACTGGTGCTGGAAGCGGCGGGTTTCCCGCCGCGGGCTTTCAGCAATGTCTTCGCCGCGGGCCGTGTTGCCGGCTGGATCGCGCATGCGCGCGAACAGCAGACCACCGGGCGGCTGATCCGCCCGCAATCGCGCTATGTCGGCCCGGTGCCGGACCTCGTCGCCTAGCCCATCAAAGGCACGACCTCTCCGCGTCGAAGCGGAGGGCTTTCGGCATGAAGAAATTTCACGTGATCACGCGACCGTGTTCGTGTCTTGCCATGGTCCATCCTTATATGCTGCACTGCAACATAGAGCGATAGTGGCTGCTCTCTCCATTGACGTTGGGGCAGGCTGACGCATCAGGATGACAGGAACGCCATGACGAAGAACGGCAAGGCGGAGGACAAGAAGAAGATCAACATCGCCCTTCAGGGAGGCGGCTCGCACGGCGCCTTTTCCTGGGGTGTGCTCGACCGCCTGCTGGAGGACGGCAGGCTGGAAATATCAGCCGTTTCCGGTACCAGCGCCGGCGCCATGAACGCGGTGGCGCTGGCCGACGGTTTTGTCCGCGGCGGGGTCGAGGGCGCGCGCAGGAAGCTTGATGATTTCTGGCATGCCGTCGCGGCGAAGGGCCGGTTCAGTCCGGTGCAGCGCTTGCCGTGGGACGTCGCCTGGGGCAACTGGTCGATCGAGAACACGCCGGGCTATGTCTTCTTCGATACGATGTCTCGGGTGTTCTCGCCCTATGTCGCCAACCCGCTTAGCCTCAATCCTCTGCGCGACGTGGTCGCGCAGGAGATCGACTTCGAGAATGTCCGCGCCTGCAAGTCGATGGAACTGTTCATCTCCGCCACCAATGTCGAGACCGGGCAATTGAGGGTCTTTTCCGATGGCGAGATCGACCTCGACTCGGTGATGGCCTCGGCATGCCTGCCGCAATTGTTTCGTGCCGTCGAGATCAAGGGCGTACCCTATTGGGACGGCGGCTATGGCGGAAATCCGGCGCTCTATCCGTTCTTCAAGACAGCGGCGACCGAGGATGTGCTCCTAGTGCAGATCAACCCCGTGGTGCGCGAGGGAACACCGAGGAGCGCCAACGAAATCCAGAACCGCATCGACGAGATCACCTTCAACGCGGGGCTGTTGCGCGAATTCCGCTCGATTGCCTTCGTCAAGGAACTGATCGCCGCCGGCCGCCTGCCGCATGGCGAATACCGCGACATCCGCATGCACCGCATCGATGCCGACGAGGCGTTCAAGGACTTGTCGGCGTCATCGAAGGTCAATGCCGAATGGGCGTTCCTGACCTATCTGCGCGATCTTGGCCGCACCGCCGCCAGCGACTGGCTGGAGGAGAATTACGACGCCGTCGGCAGCCATGCCACGCTCGACCTCTCCGGTGAACTCGATGACGGCTTCAAGCCGGTGCGCGGTCCCGCACCCGGCCGTCGGGTCAAGGAATTCCTCGCCGTGCGCAAGAACCCGGAAGCCGAGCGCCGCCGGGCCTGAACCTGCCGGGCTTGCGCCTCAGCGCCAACTCCGATTTCCGGGAGACCTCGCCGATGTCTCGATCGACCCGGCATCCTTCGCCCGATCCGGCAGGACGACAACCTTCGCGTGTGAAGGATGCTGCATCATGCTGACGCCTCCTGCCACCCACGTGCCGACGATGCAGCGCGGTGTTGCCGAACCGGCGGGCCGGACGATGGCCAGGGCTCCAACGAATAGCACGGAAGACAGTTCGGATTTCCGCGGTCGCACCGCGCCCGTTGTCCTGTCGCGAGCCGGGAGGTTGCGCCGATCCCCGATGTTCCAGAACAGGGCACATCGAGGTTGCCGACACCAGGTTCCATGGCAACGAAACCGACCTCGGCGATCCCGGCCTGATTGGCTTTTTCAGCTATTTCGCAAGTAATTCCAATGCATTGAACATGCTCCCCAAGGCGGGGGTAGCGTCGTTCACCGATTTGGCTCGTCGGTCTAAATTCGCCTCAAGATTCAAGAATCCGCGCGTGGCGTCGGCGTTATCCAGGGACGTCGTGCTGCCTGTCGGCAATGGCAGACCGGCCATTCGCGCAGGCCATGAGGGAGGGATCGTGAGCCGCCTGCAGGGTCCGCTGAACTGGTATTTTAGCGGATCAACAACAGTTTCGCGGCGGCCACACCTTGTCCCGTCATGCAATGCTGTTGCAACTTTCGGACTATATTGCGGTGCAACTTTGATGTAGAAGCGCGCTCGCCGATCACGGCAATTTGAACACGGTCAGGCGCGCACCCATATCGGCGACGCGCCCGCGTCATGAAGGCGCGGCACTGGCCGAACCCGCAACGGAAAAACGACGATGCCTAAAATCAGGTTTCACAAACTTGCAGCCATTGTTGTGCTCATCGGCTTCGCGGCCTGGATGGCGACAGGCGAATTCTCGTCGGTCGGAAGCGTCGCGGCGAACAAGGCAAAGGCGGCCGAAGTCGAGCAGGGCAAGGCACCAGACGCGGGCAAGCCGAAGACGGCGGAAGCCGAACCGAAAGCGCCGTTGCGCACCGTCGCGGTGGTGACGCCGCCGCGCAAGACCTATGCGCGTGCCATCCGCATTTCAGGCCTGACCGAGGCCGACAAGCGCGCGGTGCTGGCAACCCGTGTCGGCGGCGTCATCGACAAGCTGCCAGTCAGCCAGGGGCAGCACGTCAAGACGGGTGATCTGGTGCTGATGCTCGCGGCGGAGGAGAAGATCTCCAATGTGGACAACGCCAAGCAGTTGCTGGCGCAGCGCAAGGCCGAACTCGATGCCGCGGAGCGGCTCGCCAAGACAGGCAATTTGCCCAAGCTGCAGCTCGACACCGCCCGCTCCAACCTGACCCAGGCGCAGTCCCAACTGGATACCGCGCAGGCCGAACTCGACCGCAACGAAGTGAAGGCGCCGTTCGACGGCGTTATCGACCGGGTGCCGGTGGAACTCGGCAGTTCCGTCATGCAGGGCAGCGAGGTGGCGACTATCCTCAAGCTCGATCCGGTGATCGCCCGCGGCGAGATCAGCGAGCGCGACCTCGGCTATCTCAAGATCGGCGACAAGGCCAAAGTGCGACTGGTCAGCGGCCAGACCGTCGAAGGCACCGTGCGCTACATCAGCCGCGACGCCTCGTCGGCGACCCGCACCTTCCGTGTCGAGGTCGCCATCCCCAATGCCGACGGTTCCGTGCCGGCCGGCATGACGGCGGAAATCCAGCTCAGCGCGTTGCCCACAGACGCGGTTCTGCTGCCGCGCTCGGTGGTGACGCTGGGCGACAAGGGCGATCTGGGCATCCGCGCCGTCGGCAAGGACAACAAGGTGGCGTTCTTCCCGATCGACCTGGTCGACGACACGCCGACTGGTCTGGTGCTTGGCGGAATCCCGGCCGACGCGCGCATCATCGTTGCCGGCCAGGAACTGGTGAAGGAAGGCGATGAGGTCAATCCGGTCGAAGCCGACCAGGCGACCATCAACAAGCTGATCGGCGAAGCCACCGCCGGCACGCAGTAGCGCAGGGGCGACGACGCCGGACCTTCCGGCGACAGACGTCCGTTCGCCACTTCCGAAAGCAACCGCAGGCATAAGTCATGGATATCGTCAGACTTGCAATCAACAATGCCCGCCTGACCATCTCGGTCCTGGTCTTCCTGCTGATCGCAGGCTGGGTCGCCTATCAGTCGACGCCGAAGGAAGCGGAACCCGACGTTCCGATTCCGATGATGTATGTCAGCCTGATCTATCAAGGTATTTCGCCGGAGGATTCCGAGCGCCTCCTGTTGCGACCGATGGAAAGCAAGCTGAAAAGCCTGAAGGGCCTCAAGGAAATGCGCTCGGCCGCCTTCCAGGGCGGCGGCTATGTGCTGGTCGAGTTCCAGCCGCAGACCAATCTGGCGACGGCGCTGCAGGACACACGCTCCAAGGTGCAGGACGGCAAGGCCGACCTGCCGCAGGCGGCCGAGGAACCGGTCGTCACCGAAGTCAACATTTCCGAATTTCCGGTGCTCGTCGTCACGCTGTCGGGCGAATTGCCCGAGCGTGTGTTGGCCGCCGCCGCACGCGAGTTGCGCGACCGCATCGAAGAGGTGCCCGGTGTTCTGGAAGGCTCGCTGCAGGGCTCACGCGACGATCTCGTCGAAGTCGTCATCGATCCGATGAAACTATCGTCCTATGGCTTGCAACTCGAGCAGCTGATCGGTGCGGTGGGCGCCTCCAACAGCCTGGTCGCCGCCGGCAACATCGAGGGGTCGGAGGGCAAATACGCCGTCAAGGTGCCCTCGCTGATCGAGACGCCCGAGGATGTGGCGGCGCTGCCGGTGGTTGCGGGTCCCAACGCGGTGGTGCAGGCCAAGGATATCGCGACGATCCGTTCGACCTTCGCCGATGCCGACACGATCACGCGCCTCAACGGCAAGCCGGCCATCGCCATCGAGGTGAAGAAGCGCATCGGCGCCAATCTGATCGACACGCTCACCAAGGTGAGGGCGGTGTCCGACGCCTTCGTCAAGACGATGCCCGAGGGGATGCACGTCACCTACACGCAGGACAAGTCGGTCTTCGTCAATCAGCTGCTGGGGGACCTGCAGAACCACGTGATGATCGCCGTCATCCTGGTGTTCATCGTCATCCTCTATGCGCTGTCCGGCCGTGCCTCGCTGCTCATTGGCCTCGCCATCCCGTCGTCCTTCCTGATCGGCATCCTGCTGCTCGCGATGATGGGCTACACGATCAACATGATCGTGCTGTTCAGCCTCATCCTGGCCGTCGGCATGCTGGTCGACGATGCCATCATCGTCACCGAATTCGCCGAACGGCGGATGAGCGAAGGGATGCCGAAGCAGGAAGCCTTCGCGCTTGCCGCCAAGCGCATGGCCGGTCCGGTCATCGCGGCGACGATGACACGCATCGCCGCCTTCTCGCCATTGCTGTTCTGGCCGGGCATCATCGGCGATTTCATGAAGTACATGCCGATCACGCTGATCGTCACGCTATCGGCGTCGATGCTCTACGCGCTGGTCTTCGCGCCGACGCTGGGTGCGATCTTCGCCAAGGCGCCGGAGCATCATGAGGATGACAATCGCGACGGCTGGTACATGGCGGTCGTCAAGCAAGCCGTGCGCTTCCCAATCACCGTTCTGGTGCTTACCGTCGTCCTGCTGGCCGGCATCTTCGTTGGCTATTCGAAGTATGGCGCCGGCGTCGAGTTCTTCCCGAGTGTCGAACCGGATTACGGCCTGCTCTACGTGCATGCCCGCGGCAATCTTTCGCTGGCCGAAATGGATACGGCGACCAAGATCGCCGAAAACAGGCTGCTTGGCTGGCCCGGCATCAAATCGGTCTACACCCGCGTCGGCAAAACGCAAGGCGGCGGCCAAGACGTCCCGGAAGATGTGGTCGGCGTCATCCAGTACGAGTTCATCGACTGGCGCGAACGCAAATCGGCGAACCAGATCCTGAACGATCTGCGCGGCGTCATGGCCGGTATTCCCGGTGTCGACGTCGAGGTTCGCGTGCCGGAAGCCGGGCCGCCGACCGGCAAGCCAATCCAGATCAGGCTTTCGGCCATCGACCCGGCAGGCCTTGACGACAAGGCGCGTGCGGTGGCGGCGCGGATCGCCAAGGTGCCCGGCGTCATCGACATTTCCGATGGCCTGCCGCCACCCGGTGTCGACTGGGCTCTCGAGGTCGACCGTGCCAAGGCTGCCCAATACGGCATCAGTCCGACCTCGGTTGGAACGGTGGTGCAGCTCGTCACCAACGGTTTGAAGCTGTCGGAATACCGGCCTGCCGGCGCCGACAAGGCGGTCGACATCCGGCTGCGCTTGCCGGAGGACCGGCGCACGCTGTCGACGCTCGACGAGCTCAGGGTGCAGACCGCGCAAGGTTCGGTGCCGATCTCGAATTTCGTCGTCCGCAAGGCAAAGCCGAGCGTCGGTATCCTCAACCGCATCGACGGCGCCCGCACCGTGGTGGTGCAGGCCAACGTCGCCGCCGGCGCCCAGGTAGCCGCCGTGCAGCAGGAGGTAACCCAGGCCGTCACCGACATGAACCTCGGCAGCGGCATCCGCTGGAAGCTGGCCGGCTCGAACGAGGACAGCGCGGAAGCCAGCGCCTTCCTCAGCAAGGCCTTCGGCGCCGCGATCTTCCTGATCTTCCTGGTGCTGCTGGCGCAGTTCAACAAGTTCACCAGCGTCTGGCTGGTGCTGTCTTGCGTGGTCATGGCGACGATCGGCGTGTTCCTGGGGCTGCTGATAACAGGCGAGACGTTCGGTATCGTCATGTCAGGCATCGGCGTCATCGCGCTCGCAGGCGTGGTGGTGAACAACAACATCGTGCTGATCGACACCTATGACCGGCTGCGTGAAGAAGGCTGGGACAAGATGGACGCCGTGCTGCAGACCTGCCGCGAGCGCGCGCGACCGGTGGTGCTGACGGCGGTGTCGGCCATCCTCGGCGTGCTGCCGATCGCTTTCGGCCTTGGCCTGGAAATCTTCCATCACGAGACGACGATCAACGCGCCGTCGACGCAATGGTGGATTTCGCTGTCGTCGGCGATTGTCTTCGGCCTGTCCTTCGCCACGGTGCTGACGCTGGTGGTGACGCCGTCGATGCTGATGGTGTTCACCCGCGCCAAGGTCAAACCCGGCGCACGGCGTGGCTTGATCAGCCGGCTGTTCCGGCGCGGCAAGGGCGAGATCTCGTCGGACGCGGCGACGGCGGATGCCGGCGCGGAACCCGCGATCGCCTTCCCGAAAGCCGCCGAATAGGCAGGCTTCCCGATCTGACCGGCAAAGGCCGCCCGGAACAACCGGGCAGCCTTTTGCATTGTCCCCCAAGAGCGAAGCAAGGCGTCGTCTCGTAGCAGAGCGTCAAACGCAGGGAATTCTTCATGCCGATCAGCACCGTTGTCATCGTCGTCCTGATCCTTGTCCTCATCGGGGCGGTGCCGGCCTGGCCGCACTCGCGCTCCTGGGGTTATGGACCTTCGGGCATTATCGGCGCGGTGCTGGTGGTGGCTCTGGTGTTGCTGCTGATGGGGCGGCTCTGAGGCGCTTTTCGGTTCGTCGAGACGCCTTTCCAGCGTCAAGAGAAGGGCTGGGATGGCCCGCCGACTGCCTCAGGCCGCTTTCGGCGTGCCCACCAGAGTGGCGATACCGATGTCCTCGAGGGCTTGAGCGACCGCCTGATCGAGTGGCGTATGCGGGATTTCTCCGATGATACCTTCCAGCCGCGTCGAGGCCAGTTGGTGCTGCTCGAAGCGCAGATAGGACATCGAGACGATCTCGCGCCACATCGCCACGAACGGGCTGCCGGCGCGCAGTACCCACCAAGGCATCGAGGTCATCTTGAGCGACCGGCCGAGCGCCTTCTCGGTAGCGGCCTTGATCTCAATATCGGTGACGGCATGGCCGGGAAAGTTCAGCGCCTCGTAGGAGCCGAGCTTGTCGAGATTCCTCGCCAGCGCGACGAAGCCGACAGCGAAGTCTGGCAGGTAGGCCCATTCATGCACGAGGTCGGCCGGACCGGGCGCGGTGTAGACGCCCTTGTTGATCTTGGCGGCGACGACTAGGTCGAACCAGGAGCCGCTGCCAGTGCCGCCGAAGAAATCGCCGGCGCGCAGCACAATGGTGCGCACACGGCCTGCATCGGCCTCGCGGTGGAACAGATCCTCCATGGCGCAGCGGATGCGGCCCTTCTCGGTCGTCGGGTGGAACGGCGTGTCTTCCGTGATCATCGCCGGCATCGGCGAGCCGTAATTGTAGACGGTGCCGGGAAACAGATGCAGCGCGTTGTTGGCATGGCAGGCGGCCATGACGTTTTCGGCCATCGGCAGGCATTTGCCCCAGTCGGTATAGATCGGGTTGAGGCCGTTGAAGATGATATCGACGCCTTCGGTGGCGCGGATCAGCGATTGACGGTCCAGCGCATCGCCGGCAACCGCCGTGGCGCCTTCAAGCTCGGCCGGTACCTTGCCGGTGCGGGTGACGGTGCGGACGTCGAAGCCGGCGTCGATGAAGGCTTTGGCAACCACGCGGCCGAGCCGGCCATTGGCGCCGAGAATTGCGATCTTGGTCATTGTTCGTCTCCTTGTTTGCCCTGAAGCGACGGGACGAGCCCGCCGCTTTCAGGATCGTTCGAGAACCGCCCTTCAGCGGTTGCCGAAGAGGTTGTGGTTGGCGCCCTGGATGACCGGTTGCTGATCGGCGGTCCCGGACTTCTCGATCGACGTGGTGATCGTGCTGTCGGTGCTGGTGGCGGCGGGCTGGTTGGCATCGTTCGAGCCGAACTTGTCGCTGCCGGCAAAGGCAGTGCCGGCGGCGATGAGGAGGGCGGCGGCGGTGAGTGCGATCTTGGTCATTTGAATTCTCCTGGTTGGTGTTTGCAGTCCGTATCGGTGTTTGCAGGGCGAATATGATTGCCTCAGGACTGAATTGAAATTGACCATGGATGCAGTTTTGATATTCATTATTGAATGGACAATATCGATTGGAACCTGATCAAGAGCTTCGTCACGGTCGCGGAAACCGGGAGCCTGTCTGCCGCCGCCCGAAAACTGTCGGCCAGTCAGCCGACGCTGGGACGTCACATCGGGGAGTTGGAGCAGGCGCTCGGTGTCACGCTGTTCCGGCGTGGGCGGAGCGGCTACGCGCTGACGGAAGCCGGTGCCACGCTATTCGAGCGGGGCAAGGCGGTCAGCGAGCAGGCGAGTGCCTTTTCACGGCTGGCGCTGGGTTCGGTCGAGGCCATCGAAGGCACGGTGCGCATTGCCGCCAGCGAGGTGGTGGCGGCCTATGTGCTGCCCGACATGATGGCGCGGCTCGGCATGGAGGAGCCCGGCATCGAGGTCGAGATCGTTGCCTCGAACCAGGTCGAGAACCTGCTGCGCCGGGACGCCGATATCGCCATCCGCATGGTCAAGCCGGCGCAGAACGAACTGGTGGCGCGCAAGGTCTGCGATATCCCGCTTTGCGCCTGCGCGGCCATTTCCTATCTCGATCGGCGCGGCCGTCCAGCGGGGCCGGCCGACCTCGTCAATCACGCCCTGATCGGCTTCGACCGGAGCGATGAGATCATCAGGAGCTTCGTCCAGCATGGTATCCCGGTCACCCGTGGCAGCTTCCGCTTCAGGGCCGACAACCAGATCGTGCTGTGGGAGGCGGTGCGGGCGGGAAACGGCATTGGCCTTGGCCAGGAGCCGCTGGCCGAGCGCGATCCGCTGGTGGAGAAGGTGCTTCCCGGCCTGCCGTTGCCTGACTTGCCGGTGTGGCTGGCCATGCATCGCGATGTGCGCGGCAGCGTGCGCATCCGCCGCGTGGCGGACTTTCTTCACGAGGAACTCAAACGCTATTCGGCGGGTGCCGTTTCGGGAGCGAATTCGGCGCGGTGAGCGAGGCCCGCCATCAGCAGGACAACGATCAGCAGGACCGACATGGCGATGAAGATCGGCCCGAAGCTGGAATGCTCGGCGACGAAGCCGATCGCCGACGGCGCCACCAGAATGCCCGAATAGCCCATGGTGGTGACGACGCTCATGCCGGTGCCCGATGACATGCCTTCCTGGTTGCCGCCGGCCGAAAAGATGATCGGCACCATATTGGCGATGCCGAAGCCGCACAGCGCGAAGGCCGCGATGGCGAGCCAGGGCGAGGGCGACAGGCCGGCGATCAGCATGCCGGCGGCGGCGGCGACAGCCGAGCCGCGCAGCGTCGTCACCGCGCCGAAGCGGTTGCGCACGCCATCGCCGAAGAAGCGCATGATCGCCATGACGCCGGAAAAGGCGGCATAGGCAAGACCGGCGACGGCAAGGTCGGCGCCGAGTTCCTGTCTGAGATACAGCGCCGCCCAGTCGAGCACCGCGCCCTCGGATATCATAGTCAGCAGGGCCATCAGGCCGATCAGGTAGACCAGCGGGTTTGCCGGCAGCGTGAATTTATGATGCTCGGCCGCCCGTGGTCTGTCCTCGGCAACGAGATAGCCGACCGCCATGGCGATCGCCGCGAAGGCAAGCACGGTCACGACTGCGGCATGGGCGAGGTGGCCATAGTGCTGGATGGCAAAGCCGCCGAGGCCGCCGCCGGCGAAACCGCCGAGGCTCCAGAAGCCGTGCGAGGACGACATGATGGCGCGGGACATTTTTCGCTCCACCACCACCGCATTGGCGTTCATGGCGACATCCATGCCGCCGATCGAGCCGCCGAAAATGAACATGGCGATGGCCGCCAGCGGCACGTTGGGCGCAAGCGCCACCAGGAGCAAACCGAGACTGCCGCAAAGGCCGAACCAGCGCAGCACGGTGCGCGAGCCATGTTTCGAAATCAGGTGGCCGCACAAGGTCATGGCTGTGACCGCGCCGGCGCCGAACAGAAGGATCAGCAGGCCGAGCGTGAATTTCGAAATGTCCAGCCGGGTCAGGAATACCGGAATCTGCGGCGCCCAACTGCCGGTCAGGAAGCCATTGGCAAGGAAAATGGCGGCCACGGCCCATCGCCCGCGAATGGCAGTTTGCATAGCGTTCAACGCGTTCATAGGGCGAATCCGGTCAAAAAATGGCTTTGCGCGGCAAATTAGATCGATTCAATTCGCAGTCAAGCGTCGGCCGCAGGGAATGCTTGGACCAAAGGCCCAAATGGGACAGGATTGTTCGTGTTAGACTTGTCTGACGTTGGAGATCAGCGAAAACGCCTCTGCCTTCGTCATCCACGAGCGGAGCAAGGAGCGTAGCGACGCTGCGCAGACCCTAGGATGACTAAGGCGCGGAAGTCTGGCCCATCCGCGACGCCGGAAGAACCTAATGATCCTTAGGCCGCTTGGCCTCGAATTCGGCTTTCTTGGCGTCCGACGCTTCTGTCTGGTTGATCGCCTGCCACTCGGCGTAAGGCATGCCGTAGACGATCTCGCGCGACTGGTCCTTGGAGAGATCGACACCCTCGGCGTTGGCGGCCTCGCGATACCAGTTCGAGAGGCAGTTGCGGCAGAAGCCGGCGAGGTTCATCAGGTCGATATTCTGCACGTCGTTGCGTTCCCTAAGATGCTCGACCAGCCGGCGAAAGGCAGCGGCCTCGAAGTCGCGCTTCTGCTCGTCGCTGAGTTTGGTCATCGAAACCTCCGTCATAGCGGCCCGGTGCGCGAGCCGAACATTTTCACGACATGTATATCGGGACGGCGGTCGATGGCGTCAACGATCGGCGCCAGGCGCCCGGCCCACGCGATCGCGCCCTTCTGGTCTGAAATCAGGTCCTGGCGGATCTCGATCAACGCGTGGGCATAGCCATTGATAATGGCATGCTTGAACATGGTGTCGCCACGCAGCGCGCCGTCATAGGGCTCATTGTCACCGACGACGAGGCTCTTGTCTTCGGCAAGCATGTCGATCAGCGGCCGCGCCACCCGGTCGTCCCGATCCCAGAGGATGCCGACATGCCACGGCCTCTGCCTGCCCTGCATGACCGGGGTGAAGGAATGCACCGAGAAGATGAAGGGCGCCTGGCCGGAAGCCTGCGCGACCGAGGCAATCAAGGCGCCGACAGCGTCGTGATAGGGCCGGTAGAAGCGGTCGAGCCGCCTTTCGCGCTCCTCGGGTGCGAGCGGATAGTTTCCCGGCACGACAGTACCGTCATAGAGCTGGCGGATGAGCGTCGGATCGTCCTCGCCACGATTGGGGTCGATCAAGAGCCGTGAAAAGTTGGCGATCAGCGCAGGCACGCCGAGCAAGGCCGCAAGTTCGCGGGTCACCGCTTCGACGCCGATGTCGTAGGCGATGTGGCGGTCGAATTCCGCCGCCGGCAGGCCAAGGCTGCCATAGTCCTCGGGCAGGTCGCGGCGGGCATGATCGGCCAGAAGCACGATGCCTCGCTTGCGGTCGCCCTCGACGATATCGAAAGGCGCGAAAACTGTGGATCGGGTCATTGGCGGGAGATGGTGTGTTCGCTGGCTTCCGGGGAGGATGCTATCGTCATTCCACGAAGACGACGCGTGCGCAATGCCGTTGTTTGGCCAAGGTTTCCGATGAAATCTGGCAAGGGGCGACGGATAGTGCGCCGGGAGCCTTCCTAAATCGATTGGAATTGGTCCAAACGGCGCGTTGACATGCGCGCGGACTTTTCCGAAAAGGGGCGCAGAGAGATGCTGATGTGGTTCTTGAGGGGTATTGGGATGGGTTCCGCCGGCAGGCAGCGCATGCGCTCTGCCTTTGCCATGCCGCTCCTGATCCTGACCGTTGGGGTGTCGGCGATGGTCATGGCCTCGCCGGCGCGCGCCGATTTCCGCGTCTGCAACGCCACGCAGAACCTGGTCGGCGTCGGCATCGGCTATCGCGCCAAGGCCGGCTGGATCACCGAGGGCTGGTGGCACATTGAAGGATCGAGCTGCAAGACGTTGATCGAAGGGCCGCTGTCATCAAGGTTTTACTATCTTTATGCAGAAGACGCCGAGCGCGGTGGACGCTGGGACGGCCCGATCAACATGTGCGTGGCTGAAAAAGAGTTCAAGATCGCCGGCGTAAACGACTGCGTCGCCCGGGGCTTCCAGCGCGCCGGATTTCAGGAATATGACACGGGCGAACAGGCAAGCTGGATGGTCCAGCTGACCGATGAGCCCGCAACGGGAGGCCCCCCAGCCGCCCCGGGAACCAACAGTCAATGAGACGCAGCCGCAAGGTCAAGATCCTAGCCACAATCGGTCCGGCCTCCTCCTCCGAGGAGATGCTGAAGAAGCTGTTCGAAGCGGGCGCCGATGTGTTCCGCATCAATATGAGCCATACAGATCACGAGCTGATGCGCACGCTGGTCGGACGCATCCGGGCCGTCGAGGAGCAGGTTGGCCGGCCGATCGGTATCCTCGCCGACCTGCAAGGCCCCAAGCTGCGCGTCGGCAAGTTCGCCAATGGCAAGGAAGTGCTGACACCGGGCCAGACCTTCACGCTCGACGACAATCCCGAGCCGGGCACGTCGACCAGGGTCTACCTGCCGCATCCGGAAATCCTGAGTTCGGTCGAGGCCGGTCACCGTCTTTTGATCGACGACGGCAAGCTCGAACTGAAGGCGGTGAAAAGCGACGGCAAGTCGATCGTCTGCACCGTCGTCGCAGGCACCACGATTTCCGACAAGAAGGGCGTCAGCCTGCCCGACACCGACCTGCCGGTCGGCGCGCTGACCGAGAAGGACCGCAAGGACCTCGACGCGGTGCTCGCAACGGGCGTCGACTGGATCGCGCTGTCCTTCGTGCAGCGCCCAGAAGATCTGGCCGAAGCGCGCAAGATCGCGCGCGGCCGGGCGCTGATCATGGCCAAGATCGAAAAGCCGCAGGCCGTTTCCCGGCTGGCCGAGATCATCGAATTGTCCGACGCGCTGATGGTCGCCCGCGGCGATCTCGGCGTCGAAATGCCGCTCGAAGCCGTGCCCGGCATTCAGAAGCAGATCACGCGCGCCGCGCGCCGCGCCGGAAAGCCGGTGGTGGTCGCCACGCAGATGCTGGAATCGATGATCACCGCACCGGTGCCGACCCGCGCCGAAGTGTCGGATGTTTCGATCGCCGTGTTCGAAGGCGCCGATGCCATCATGCTGTCGGCGGAATCGGCGGCGGGTGCCTATCCGGTCGAAGCGGTGGCGATGATGAACCGCATCGCCACCAAGGTCGAAACCGATCCGACCTATGCCGGCATCATCAACGCGCAGCGCTCCGAGCCGGAAGCGACCGGCGCCGACGCCATTTCGCTGGCCGCCCGTGAAATCGCCGAAACGCTGAAACTGTCGGCCATCATCACCTACACCGCGTCCGGCACCACCGGCCTGCGTGCCGCCCGTGAGCGTCCCCAGGTGCCGATCATCGCGCTGTCGCCGATCGTCAACACCGCGCGGCGGCTATCGCTTTTGTGGGGCACGCATTGCGTGGTCTCGCCCGATGCCACCGATCTCGACGACATGGTCAACCGCGCCTGCCGCATTGCGCTGGAAGAAGAGTTCGGCAAGCCCGGCGACCGCGTCATCATCACGGCCGGTGTGCCGCTGAGGACGCCCGGCTCGACCAACATGCTGCGCATCGCCTATGTCGGCTCGGACGTGCAAAGCAGCCGGTAATCTGCTGATTTCCCGACGCAACCATCCGGCGCGATTTTGTGCCGAGGTCGCCGTGGCCATATTGCAACGAAGGCACGGACAATGATCCCGGCCTTTGTCTCGACACAGGGTCGCCGCGATCGCCTCCACAAGGCACGGGTGAGGCGGCATCAACGGTCGCCCCTCGCCGTCGGCCTTCCCATCATTTTGAGAGTATAGTGAATGTCATCTCTTGTTTCGCGCCGGTCGCTTCTGACCGGGCTGTCGCTTGTTGGCGTCTCGGCCATCTCGGCCTGTGCCCAAATGCCCAGACAGTCGATCGGCATGGCAGCTCCTCTCAATCCGCCGCCGCTCGAGCCGGCACCAGAAAAGGCGCCGATCGAAGATGCGGCGCCTGAAGCCGCCGCCCCGGCGTCGCCCGATTACGCCAGCATGTATAGCGCGGCCGAAGATGGCGGCCATTCGCTGCCGGCGATTCCCGTCAGCAAGGTCGACGGCCGGTTCCTGCGGCAGATCGTCGACGATCCGACTGGAGAAAAGCCCGGCACGATCGTGGTCAACACGACAGACAAGCACCTTTACTGGGTGCTCGAGGACGGCAAGGCGATGCGCTATGGCGTCGGCTTGGGGCGCCAGGGTTATTCCTGGAAGGGCCGCGCGATCGTCCAGTGGAAACGCAAATGGCCGACCTGGACGCCGCCTTCGGCAATGATCCGCAGGGATCCGAAGCTGGAAAAATGGCGCCAGGGCATGCAGCCCGGTGTCAGCAACCCACTGGGGTCACGCGCGCTGTACATCTTCAAGGACGGCGTCGACACGCTCTATCGGATTCATGGATCGCCGGACTGGAAGTCCATCGGCAAGTCAGCGTCATCGGGCTGCGTGCGCATGTTCAACCAGGATGTCATGGATCTTTACGAGCGGGTTCCTGGCAAGACACCGCTGCTGGTCATCTAGCGTAGGGCTCAGCGTAGCCGCCTCTTCCCTGTCGGCCAAAGGAGATCAGGTCGGAGCGAGCTCGGCCTGAGGCTCCTTGAGGTCGGCGCATTTGCCGGCGCCATAGGCGTCGCCGGCAATCCGCGCTTCCGCCGTTCTGGCCATCGCCGCCAGATCGATATCCTTGCCGGCGACCTTCTCGATAGCGCCGACGACGAGGTCGGGGGTGATCCAGTCCGGCTTGTGGCCGAGATTGTGCACCCAGACGAGCTCGGCGCCAGCTATGTCGCGTACCAAGCCGACGGAATGGATGTGGGCGTAGACGACCTTGTCGCGGTCGCCCGAAATGACCACGGTCGGTGCCGTGATCTCGTTGTAGTGCGGTGCGGCACCAAGCGCGTAGCTGTAGAGGCCGGCAACGTCGGTGGCATTGGCGCGAAAGACCGATGGCCGCAACACCAGCGGGATCGCGGCCATGCCGAGATAATTGTCCGGCACCTTATTGGGCGCGAACACGCAGGTCGTGGCGTCCGCCATTTGCAGTGTTCCGGCCGGGTAGGTCAGCGTCTTGGAAAACAACCAGCCGACCACCGGAATGGTGGTCAGGTCGTAGTACCAGGACGTCGCGCCGCCCGGCCAGGGATGGGTTGCCGGCGCCAGGAAGACGAGACCGAGCGTCTTGTCGGCATGCTCGCGGCCGAAAGCGGCTGTGACCACGCCGCCGAAGGAGTGGCCGACGATGATCGCCTTCCTGATGCCGAGACGGTCCATCAGGGCGGCGATGGTGGCCGCCTGCGCCGAAGGGTTTTCATTGTTGCCGGCGCCGCGCCCGGACCAGCCATGACCCGGCCGGTCGAAGAACAGCATCTCGGCGCGGCCTTCGAGCTCCGGCCTCAGCGGCAGCATCTGATCCCTCAGATTGGCGCTGGCGCCGTGGATGAAGACGATTGGCGGCAGGTCCGCCTTGGTGGAGGCGGGGATATGGACATAATGGATGCGTGCGCCTTTGATGTCGGCAAATTCGCCAACCGGCTGGTCGCGGCGCTCGATCAGCCATGAGCCGACGCGGGTAACGCCGATCAGGGCAAGGACGAGTGCGAGGATAAAGGCGACCGCGGCGTAGATCAGGTTCATGTGGGGAGATACGAGGTGGGACGGGATTAGTTCTGGTAGGGCAGTAGGGCTGTGGGTTCCGCAGGATCCCCTACTGCCCTGCTGCCGTATTCCCTTACTCCCTTCAGAGTATCAAATGCCTTCGCCGGCAAGCTCTTCCGAAAGGGTGGCGACCTGGTCCTGGGCGCTGCGCATCATCGGGTAGATGGCCAGCACCTTCTGCCAGGCTTCGAGCGCCGACTGCTTGTGGTCGGTCAAAGCCATGATCTGCGCCAGACCCGACAGCGCGCCGAAATGGCGCGGCTCAAGCTGCAGCGTGCGGTCGATGTCCGACATCGACTTGCCGTAGTTCTTCATCATGAAATGCACCGTGGCGCGCCGGTTCCAGCCCTCGGCATAGCTCGGCTGCAAGGTCACCACCTGGTCGAGGAAATCGAGCGCGACGTCGAACTTCTGGTTGTCCATCGCTTTTTGCGACCACAGCATCATCAGGTCGATCGAGGCGCTGCCGGACTGGGACCATTCGTTCCAGATATTGCCGGCGATGCGTTCGGCGGCTTTTTCGTTGCGTTCGCGCTTGAGGTCGGAGAACAGCTTGTCCAGCCGAGCCTGTTTGGTCATCGGCGGCGCCGGAGCCTCCGGGGTGGCGGGCACTGCCGGCTGGTCGTCCGCGGCTCTGGCCGGCAAGCTTATGGCACCGCAAACAAGCAGAGCTGTCAAAAATGCAAAAAGAATCCGCATCGCCCGATCCTAGTCCCGGGCGGCGGAACATCAAAGTGATTTTAGCGTGAGAAGGTCGGCGGGCCGACAAGCATCAAGGGGCGGAGGCAAAAGCCTCCGGCCGAAAACTCAACCCTGGCGCGCCTTGTAGCGCGGGGCGGTCTTGTTGATGATGTAAACGCGGCCCTTGCGGCGAACCAACTGGTTGTCGCGGTGACGCGCCTTCAGCGCCTTGAGCGAATTCTTGATCTTCATGGTCTTGCCTGTCGGTGTGGACCCGGTGCCGGGTCGAAATTTTAAGGCGCGCCAGAAGACGCGCCTTTTGAACGGTGGGTGGCTCATAAACGAGGACCCTTGTCCGTGTCAACCGCAAGCGTGCGCCGCATCCTGATATCATCAAATATCCGCAATGTCGTCCCGGCGGCATTGCACCGCTCCGGGCGGACTGGGAAGATACGCTGTATCTCAAGTGATTTGGGGACCATCATGCGCCCAACGTTCTTGTCCGCCTGCCTTGTCTTGTTGGTGGGAGCGTCGGTTGCTCGCGCACAGGAATGCGACCGCTCCGACGACAGCCAGCAGATGATGAACATCTGTGCCGGAGCGGATTACCAGGCCGCCGACGCCAAGCTCAACGCGGCCTATCAGAACCTGATCGGCTCGGATGATGCCGATGGCAAGAGATTGCTGCAGGCGGCGCAGCGCGCCTGGATCGCTTTCCGCGACGCCGAATGCGCGCATACCACCGCCGCCAGCACGGGCGGTTCCATCCACGCGATGGAGGTTTCGCAATGCCTGACCCGGTTGACCAACGACCGCATCAAACAACTCGCCGCCTCGGCCAATTGCGAGGAAGGCGATGCGAACTGCGCCAGTTCCGACGAGGTTGAAGGCGACGAGGTGCAGTAAACTGCGTCCGCGATAAAGCGGTTCACCGTTTCACGGAAACGCCGATCCGATCTATCTTATTGTTTGCACGCAATTCCGGACGGAAAACCGTGTCACACTTTTCCTGGAATTGCTCCAGTGATGCGGGTGAAGTGGCCCATCTTGCGGCCGGGCCGCGCCTCGGCCTTGCCGTAGAGATGCAGCATCAGATCGGGCTCGGCCAGCAGGGCCGGCACGCGCAGCACGTCGTCGCCGATCAGGTTTTCCATCACGCAATCGGAATGGCGATCCGGGCTGCCGAGCGGCAGGCCGGCAACGGCACGGATGTGCTGCTCGAACTGTGAAACGACGCAGGCGGCTTCGGTCCAGTGGCCGGAATTGTGGACGCGCGGGGCGATCTCGTTGGCCAGTAGCGAACCGTCGGCCAGCACGAAGAACTCGACGCCGATGACGCCGACATAGTCGAGCGCGGACAATATCCTCGATGCAGCCGCACGCGCCGCTGCCGCCGTCTCGGGCGTGATGGCGGCCGGCAAGGTCGAAGTGTGGAGAATGCCGTTGCGATGCACATTCTCGGCCGGGTCATAAGCGACGACCGCTCCGTCCAGCCCCCGTGCCGCGATCACGGAGATTTCGCGATCGAACGGCACGAAGCTTTCCAGGATCAGCGGTACATTGCCCATCGCCTCGCAGGTGCCGGCGAAGCCGCCCGTTTCCATGTTGCGGAAGACCCGCTGGCCCTTGCCGTCGTAGCCCATGCGCCGCGTCTTCAGGATGCCGCTGCCGCCGAATGTCTTCAGCGCCGCCGTCAGCTCGCCGTCGGTGTCGACCGGACGAAAATCGGCGGTGGCGATGCCGATGCCGTTGAGGAATGTCTTTTCGTTCACCCGATCCTGCGCCACGTCAAGCGCGCGCGCCGGCGGATAGACCGCGACGTTGGCGGCAAGCGCTTCTGCCGCGGCGACCGGCACGTTCTCGAACTCGTAGGTAATGACGGCACTCGCGGCCGCCAGTTCGGCAAGGGCGGCTGGATCGTCATAGGCAGCTGTTATCTGCCGGTTGGCGACCTGGGCAGCGGGGCAATCCGGCTGCGGCTCCAGCACGATGGTGCGGTAGCCGAGGCGGGCGGCGGCCATCGCCAGCATGCGGCCAAGCTGGCCGCCGCCGATGATTCCGATGGTCGATCCGGCGGGCAGGCTCACGGCGTATCCGTCGGTTCAGCGGCGACCTTGGCGGTCTGCGAGGCTCGCCAGGCGTCGAGCCGCTGGGCGAGCTTGTCGTCGTTCAGGGCCAGCACGGCGGCGGCCAGGAGGGCTGCATTGGCCGCACCGGCCTTGCCGATGGCCAGCGTCCCCACCGGAATGCCGGCCGGCATCTGCACGATTGAGAGCAGCGAATCCTGTCCCGACAGCGCCTTCGATTCCACCGGCACGCCGAATACCGGCAACGGTGTCATCGCCGCCGTCATGCCGGGCAGGTGCGCCGCACCCCCGGCGCCGGCGATGATCACCTTGTAGCCGGCGGCCTTGGCGCCCTTGGCGAATTCATAGAGCCGGTCGGGCGTGCGATGCGCTGATATGATCAGCCGTTTGTGCGGAACGCCCAGCGCCTCCAGCGTTTCGGCAGCCTGGCGCATCGTCGCCCAGTCGGACTGGCTGCCCATGATGATGGCGACGTCGGCGCGTTGGTCGTTCAAGCTATTGCTCCCCGGCGACAAAGGCGCGCCTTAGCGGAATTCGCGCGGGGCCGCAAGGATTTCAGGCCATCGGCCAGATGCCGACGGCCACAATCCGGGTCAAACCGCCGCCTTGCGGAAGCGGGCGACGAAGTCGTCAAGCTCGGGCCGTTCCATGTCGGAGATCGCCCAATAGGAGAAGGCGCCGTCGCTCCATTGCACCATCGAGAAGCCGCCCGAAGAAAGGTCGTCGGGCTGAGTGGCCTTGCCGCCCTGCTTCGGTTCGGCGACCAGCGTGATCAGGTGTTCGCGGTGGCGGTAGACCAGGGCCGGCACCGGCCTGCCCGATATCACCTCGACCCGACCGCCGATCAGCGCGTAACCGTCCTGGGCAAGGTCCGGCGCCGGCGGCGAGACGCCGATCCGGGCGTCGAGCCAAGGCTTGACCGTATGGCGGTCGGACGAGACGATGTCGATCGGGCTCGCCGCAAGCAGGCTGCGGCGATGGCCGCTGGCGACCGCGGCGGCAAAGCCGTCATCGACGCCACTCTGCATCACCCATTGCGTCGCCCCGCTGGCGAGCACCGCGCTGATCATGATCGACGCCGCCATGGCGCGCCAATCGAACGAGCCGAAGCGGCGCGCTCTTGGCGATGGGCGCGCCAGGGAAGGACGTGTCCCGGCTTCCCGTCTCTGGCCGCCGCCGGCGCCTGCAATCAATCCCGGCAATGCCGACGGCGCGCCCCGCTGCGGCTGCGCCACCTCGGCCGGCGCCTGTTGTTCGGTGCCGGCCATGCCGATCGCCGCAATGCGGGCGCGAAAGGCGTCGCTGACATCGGGGCGCGGCAAGCGGCTGACGGCGCCTTGCAAGGCGACAATGCGGGCATGCTCGGCGGCAAGCGTGGGGTCGGCAGCGATGCGCCGTTCCACGGCCAGTGCCGCGGCCGCATCGAGTTCGCCATCTACCAGAGCGTGGATCATCAGCCTGATGCCTTCGGGATCATTGGGCAGTCCGTCGTCGTGCGTCATGACGCTCTCCCCAGTTCAGACGCCAGCAGACCGCGGGCACGCGCCAGCCTGGACATGACCGTGCCGATCGGCACGGCAAGCATGGCCGATATTTCGCGGTAGCTGAGGCCGTTGATATCGCGCAGCACCAGCGTTTCGCGAAATGGCTGTGGCAAGGCGGCGATCGCGGCCTCGAGTGCCGCCGTATCGGCCCTGGCGATCAGGCTCGCCTCCGGGCCGTCCTCGTCCGGCAGGCTGCTGCCGTGTGCCGCGGCCATGTCGTCGAGATCGCCGAGATCGCCGACGGCCATCATGGCGCGCGGCCGGTTGCGCGACATCCAGGTGTAGGAGGTGTTGCGCACGATGGTCAGCAGCCAGGCGCGGGCGTTGCCGCCGGCATAGCCTGACATGCCGGCATGTGCCTTGATGCAGGCGTCCTGCACGACATCCTCGGCGTCGGCGGCATTGCCGGTCAGCCAGCGGGCAAGCGCCAGCGCGTCGCCGAGATGCGGCAGCACCACCTCGTTGAAGCGTTGTGCCTGCGCCCTCTCGCTCAAAGCAGCACCATGATCCGATACCCCGGGAGGAACAGGCCGTGCGCTTTCAGAGAGCGACGGCGATCTTGCCCTGCCTGCGCGGGCGAAACCCGCGGAAGCAGGCAACGCCGCCTGCTGTGGTGAAAGTGAATTCATCTGTGTCACCAGTGTCAAGCGTCCTGAAGGAGGGACTGGTGACGATCTTGCTCGCCAGCACATGGTGACGGCTGACGCCGCAACCATATCCGCTGTCCTGGCAATGATGCGGCATGCCGATCTCCTCAACGCCAGCAGTGGCGTATACCGAGGAGACTTGTCGCGCCGCCGGTTTATTCCCGCCGCGTGCAAATCCGGCTGATCACAGTCGTGTGATCGGCCCGGGGCATTTCGGGATTGCCGGTCGGCCTGGTACTCAATCCGGCCAGCGCAAGACGCCGGACGAATCCTTGTGGGCGGCTTTCATCGCATCGGCGGGACGGTCCTTCGCGGTTAGTATGGCGCGCAGCCGTTCCGCGACGATCTCGGCCTCGCCGGGATGCAGATTGCAGGGGTCGAGGAAGAAATGGCCGCGCTCGATCTCGTGGTTGCGCACGATGATCGGCGGCGAGCCCGAGGCAAGCGCCGAGGTGAGCCCGGCGGCGGTAAAGCGGCTCTCCGGCGATACGAAGATCTGCAGCCGGTCGAGCGGATTGGCTGTCGGGTCGGGAATGATCTTGGCAAAGATGCCTGGGATCCCCTGCAGCGCGTCCTTCCACAGGTTGAGCGCGGCCTCCTCGCGCCGGCGGATGCCGGCGTGGTCGCGCTTCTCCCAGGCTTCCAGTGCCGCCATGGTGCCGGCGATGCTTTCCTTGCCGACCTTCATGGCCCGCGCCACGCCGCGGTTCTGCAGATAGGCTGATCGCACCAGATCCTTGCGGCCGGTGACGATGCCGCTGGTCGGCCCGCTCAGGAATTTGTGGCCGCTGTAGATGACGACGTCGGCGCCGCGCGCCAGAAAACCGCGCAGATCGTATTCGGACGCGGCATCGACGATCACCGGCACGCCCTTGGCGTGGCAGATCTCGCAGAACTCCTCCAGCGACAGCATGCCGTACTGCACGGTGTGGTGGGCGACGACGTAGAGGCCCGCAGCCGTGCGCTCATTGATCGCTTCACGCACATGATAGTCCTGCGTCACGCTGACCGTGCCGGCGGGTACCACCCTGGCGCCGGCGACGCGGACCGACTGGTCGATCGGTGCGCCGTAGTTGACGATGTGGCCAAGCTGGATGACGACCTCCGACTTGAGGTCGCCGGTATCATCGGGCAGACGCTCGATGGCGAGCAGGTTGGTTCCGGTCATCGCACCGGCGATCGCCATGGTGATGCCGCTGGCGCAGCAGGCGGTGATGAAGCCGGCCTCGCCGCCGGTGAGGCGCGCGACGACGGTGCTAGCGGCACGCTGCAGATCGTCCATCTCCACCCATTGCGAGGCCATTTCGGCCATGGCGCTGATCGCTTCCGGGACGATGATCGATGCGCCAAGCGCGGTCATGGTGCCCGAGACATTGATGATTGGCCTCAAGCCCAGCCGTTCGCGGATGGTGGTGTTGGAGCCGGTGTCGGAATAGGTTTTCATGTGAGCGGATCCCGTGGGTGGCAGATCAGGCGGCGATCTCGACGACCGCTTCGATTTCGACAGTGATGTTTCCAGGCAGCGAGCCGACGCCGATGGCCGAGCGGGCATGGCCGCCGATCTTGTCGAAGACATCGGCGAACAGGTCGGAACAGCCATTCACCACCTTTGGGTGGTCGCTGAAGGTCGGCGTCGCGTTGACGAAGCCGAGCAGCTTGACGACGCGCACGATGCGGCCGAGATCGCCGGCGGCGGCATGCATGACGGCGAGCAGATTGAGCCCGGTCAGGCGCGCATGCTCATAGGCCTGCTCGACGGTCACATCCTCGCCGACCTTGCCGGTGCAGAGCGTGCCGTCGGCGCGCAGCGGGCCCTGGCCGGACAGGAAGATCAGCCGCCCGCTCTCGGCATGGGTGACGAAGTTGGCGATCGGGGTTGGCGGCTCGGGCAGCGTCAGGCCCAGTTCGGCGAGCCGGATGTAAGGCGTCATGGAAGAAGGCTCCCTTGGTTGGCTTCAGCCATCCGATATTCAAAAATGAGACGGCGTCAGCCGTCCGATGTCAGAAATGCGAGGCGCGGAAGCGCGCCAGGAAGGTGCGGAGGCGCTCGTTGGTGGTCTCCGCCGCGAGAATCTCCTTGGGCGGGCCGACGGCGCTGACGCCGCCATCGGCCATGAAGACGATGCGGCTCGAGGCGTCGCGGGCAAAGGCCATTTCGTGCGTCACCATCAGCATCGTCATGCCGTCCTCGGCAAGGCTGCGCACCACGGCCAGCACCTCGCCGACCAGTTCGGGATCGAGCGCCGAAGTGATCTCGTCGAGCAAGAGGATCTTCGGCTCCATCGCCACGGCGCGTGCGATGCCGACGCGCTGCTGCTGGCCGCCGGAAAGCTCCGCCGGCAAGCTGTCGGCCTTGTGGGCGAGGCCGACGCGGCCGAGCCAGTGTTCGGCGGCCTGGCGCGCTTCGGCCTGGCTCTTCCCGCGCACCTTGGTCAAGCCCAGCATGATGTTGCCGGCCGCCGTCAGGTGCGGAAACAGGTTGAAGCTCTGGAAGACCATGCCGGTCTCGGCACGCATGGCGGCCAAGTCGCGCTCGCTGCGGCGCTGGCGCGTTCCGGCTGAGAGATAGCCGACCTCCTTGCCGTCGATGCGGATCGAGCCGCTATCGTAGCTTTCGAGGAAATTGACGCAGCGCAGCAGTGTTGTCTTGCCGCTCCCGGAGGGTCCGATGACGGTGACCACCTCGCCACGCTTAACCTGAAGGCTGACGGAACGCAGCACCTCGACGGCGCCGAAAGCCTTTGAGACATCGCGCACTTCGAGCAGTGCCGGATTGGCGTTTGTGGTGTCGGACATCTGCTATTCCCGAATGAAGGAGAAGCGCCGCTCGAGCCGCCGGCTGGCGAGCGAGAGCGCGTAGTTGACCGCGAAATAGATCAGCGCGCCGAGGATATAGAGCGGCATCGCCTCATAGGTGCGGCCGATGACCTGGTTGATGGCCTGCATCAAATCGGTGATGCCGAGCAGCGAGACCAGGGCGCTGCCCTTGACCGCGTCGGTGACGCCGTTGATCCAGGGCGGCAGGAAGCGCCTGAAGGCCTGCGGGAAGATGACGTAGGTCAGCCGCTGGCGGAAAGTCAGCCCGATCGCCATTGCGGCCTCGGACTGTCCCTTTGGAATCGAGGCGACCGCGCCCCTGAGATATTCGATGACCTGCGCCGTCTTGAACAGGGTCAGCGCCAGCACCGCCGCCCAGAACGACGGCAGATGAAGTCCGATGGCGGGCAGGCCGTAATAGACGAAGAACATCAGCACCAGGATCGGAATGCCACGGATGGTGTCCGAGAAGATGCGCACCGCCCAGCGCAACGGGGCGGGACCGTAGACCAGGGCGACGCCCAGCAGGACGCCGGCGATGAGCGACAGGACCACGACCAGAAGCGATACCCAAAGGGTCAGGGCGAAGCCTTTGGCGAGGAAAGGGAGAGCGTAGAGGATCTGGCCCAGCATATCAGCGCGCCGCCCTGAACCGGCGTTCGACGAGCCTGAGGGCAAAAAGCAAGGCGTAGCCGGTCACCAGATACATCGCCGTCGTCACCAGATAGACCTCGACGATCCGGAAGGTGTTGAAGTTGATCCACTGGGCGCCGAAGGTAAGCTCGGGCACCGAGATGACCGAGGCGATCGAGGTGTCCTTGAACAGCGAGATGAAGGTGTTGGACAGCGCCGGCAGCGTGATGCGCAGCATGGTCGGCAGGCGCACGTGGAGCAGCCTTTGCCAGGGTGTCAGGCCGATTGCCTTGCCGGCATCGAGCTGGCCGCGCGGGACAGCCTCCAGGCCCGAGCGAAACACCTCGACCAGATAGGCGCCGCTGTAGACCGAGAGTGTCAGGACAAACGAGGTCGGCGCGCTGTAGGCCAGGTCGACCACGGTCGGCAGGCCATAGAAGACAAGGTAGACCAGCAGGATCAGCGGCACGTTGCGGATGAATTCGACATAGGCGGCGATGATCGCTCGCACCACGCGCCCGGCCGAGACATACCAGACCGCGAGCACCAGCCCGATGACGACGCCGATGGCGATCGAGATGACGGCAAGCTCGAGGCTGAGCAGCAGACCGCCCCACAGTTTGTCGAAATGCCGCCAGATCAGATTGAAATTGAGGGCATAGCCCATGCGTCCGCCTCGGTGTGAAGGGCGTCGGAAGAAGTAGGCGGAAGGGCGCGGAATGCCCCTTCCGCCCGCTGGGTCAGATGACCGGGAACCCCGGATGACGCGCCGGCGGCTCCTGGCCGAAATAATCCTTGAAGGCGGCGTCATAGAGCGCCGATTCATGGCCGAACATGGCAATGGTGAAGGTCTGGTTGACGAAGGTCAGCCAGTCGAGGTCGCCTTGCCGAAGCGCGGCGCCGTAGAGCATCGAATACCAGCTCTTGCCGGCGTCGAAATATTTGTCCGGATTGCGCGAGGCGAGCCAGCGCACGGTGGACAGATCGACGGCGGCAGCGTCGGCGCGCTTGGATTCCAACGCCTGCAGAACGTTGGCCTGGGTGTCGATCTGCAGCACCTGCGCCTGCGGAAGGGCGTAGTGGACGGAGCTTTCGGCGTCGACATTCTGCAGGATGGAGATGCGCGTCGCCGAACCGCCGGCAAGCAGCTTGTCGAAGGTCTTGTTCTCGGCGGTGGGAAGCGTCAGCAGGGCAACGCCTTCGACATAGTACGGCCGGGTGAAATTGATCAACTGCGAGCGCTGCGCCGTCATCGTCATGAACTGGATGGTGATGTCGACCTTGTTGGTGGTGACGTTGGGGATGCGCTGCGCCGGATCCTGCATGACGAACTCGACCTTGGTCGGATCATCGAACAGGCCCTTGGCAAGGATGCGCCCCATGGTGATGTCCATGCCGACCAGTTCGCCGGCATCGTTCTCGAAATGCCAGGGCGCGTTGGTGCTGCCGGTGCCGACGATCAGCTTGCCGCGATCGAGCACGGTGCGCAGCAGGCTGTCGGACGCGGCCTGGGCGGCGGCCTTCTGCGCATCGACGGTTGCCAGCACGCCGGCGGTGGCCAGTCCCGCCATTCCCAATTTCAGAAAATCACGTCTTCCGGATGTGTCGTTCACGGCGACCTCCTTTCGTGTTGTGTTCCCCTATGCACAGGCAATACACGCGACGGTGATCATCAGAAGATTGTCTCTTACAAGAGACGCATGTATCCTGTACAAGACAGATACTACCACCAGGAATCGACAATGCAAGATGGCAATGCCTTGGCCGTTTCGGCCGACGAAAAGACGACGGCTTCCCGCGAAAAGGGCCTCAACCGGGTGCTCGAGATCCTGGACTTCCTGCACACGACGCAGCGCGCGATCGGCATCGGCGACCTTGCCAAGGGGGTGAATGCGCCGCGCTCGACGACCTACACGCTGGTGCGCTCGCTGGTCGACGCAGGCCTGCTGGAAATGGCCGGCGACGGCAACCGCGTCTATTTCGGCAAGAAACTCTATCTCTATGGAATGGACTATGTGCGCGGCAACGATCTGCTGCGGCGCGGGCGCCAGGAGGTCGACCATCTGTCGCGCGAGACCGGGGAAACCTCGGAACTGTGCATGCTGCAGAGCGGCCGCTACACCATCGTCCACTCCAGCCCCGGCACCAGGCCGTTCCGCATCAGCTCGGCCACCGGCCTGCAGATACCGCTGCCCTGGACCGCTTCGGGCCGGCTGCTTCTGGCGGGGCTGGAGCGGGCCGCGATCGAGGACATGGTGTCGCAGGACGATCTCGTGCTGCCCGATGGTCGCAAGCTGCGGCTCGATGATTTCATCGCCGACATCGCCAAAGCGCGGGTCACCGGCTACTGCGTCACCTCGGGGCTTGTCGACGCCTACACCAAATGCCTTGCCGTGCCGGTCTTTTCAGCGCCGGGCAAGGTCGAGGCGACGATGTGCCTGGTGGTTCCGATCGATACCACCGAGGAGCGGACCGGCAGTCTCATCGGCCTGCTGCGCGAGCGGGCCGGCAGGCTCTCTATCGGGGGATAGGCGAAACGTGACGAGGATCGCGCGGCCCGCGGCTCAAGCGATGATGTCGGGAATGATCTTGTCTTCCAGCTTCATCAGCCGGTCCTTCAGCGCCAGCTTCTTCTTTTTCATGCGCTGGATCTGCAGCGGGTCGCAATTGGTGGCGATCATCGCGTTGATCGCCGCGTCGAAATCGGCGTGTTCCTGCTTCAGCCGGGAAAATTCGAGGCGAATATCGGCCTGTTCCTGATCGGACATTCTCTACCGTCTGCACGTCTGCGGCGCCCAAAACTGGGCCTGATTGGGCGGGGGCGGCAATTTCTGCCACCGGCGCGCAGCCAATATCACATTTCACATTGCCGTGGAATGCTACCACGCAGCATTCGACATCGTTGTCGGAAGGTGGCAAAGTGTCATTGTGCCGTCACAGAAGCGACCTGCGGTGGACGCGCCTTTGGCGGCTGCAATCGAGGAAACCATGAAAGGGAGAACCAATCATGTCTCTTGCATCCCATCTTGATGAGTTGCAGCGGAAACACGGCGACATCGAACGCGAAATCGATGACGCGATGAACCACCCGTCGGTGGACGACCTCGAAATCGTGAATCTCAAGCGACGCAAGCTGGCACTCAAGGATGCGATTGAGAAACTGAAAGCGCAACCGACCACGCATTGATGCCCGACTGACGTAGCCGCCACTATGCGGTCTTCCTTGCCGGCGGCAACCGCCGCCGGTGCAGGTGGTTTGATTTTCAACACTACGTCATAAGCCGCAGCTAATATCCTTCCGGTCACCGTTTTACGCCTCGGCCACCGCTGGATCGTGCCCTGTTTGGGCGCAGGCGGGGGTCAATTGCGGCCAGTGGCGACCTGTCGCCATTGACAAGCCATCTTTGCTCCTCCACCTCATGCCCGGACTTCAGCGCATCGGCCCCGGGGAGTGCTTGTGCGTCCGAGCGGACGTACGGGGCTTCAGAGACAAAAGGCTGCCGGCATGACCGGATATTTTTCCTTTCCCTTCCCTCGCCGCACCTCGGTCGGCGTCGATGTCGGCGGCGTGGTCGTCGGCGGCGGCGCCCCGGTTGTCGTGCAGTCGATGACCAACACCGACACCGCCGATATCGACCAGACGGTCGCGCAGGTTGCCGCACTGCACCGCGCCGGTTCCGAGATCGTGCGCATCACCGTCGACCGCGACGAGAGCGCCGCCGCCGTGCCGCGCATTCATGAGCGGCTTCTGCGGCTCGGCATCAATGTGCCGCTGGTCGGGGACTTCCACTATATCGGCCACAAGCTGCTCGCCGATCACCCGGCCTGCGCCGAGGCACTGGCCAAATACCGCATCAATCCAGGCAATGTCGGCTTCAAGGACAAGAAGGACCGGCAGTTTACCGATATCGTCGAGATGGCGATCAAGCACGACAAGCCGGTGCGCATCGGCGTCAATTGGGGCTCGCTCGACCAGGAACTGCTGACCCGACTGATGGATGACAATCAGGACAAGGGTTTTCCGCTGACGGCGCAGGAGGTGACGCGCGAGGCGATCGTGCAGTCGGCGATCCTGTCGGCCGAGATGGCCGAAGAGATCGGCCTGGGCCGCGACAAGATCATCCTGTCCGCCAAGGTCAGCGGCGTGCAGGACCTGATCGCCGTCTATACGGAACTCGCCACCCGCTCCGACCATGCGCTGCATCTCGGCCTCACCGAGGCCGGCATGGGTTCGAAAGGCATCGTCGCCTCGTCGGCGGCGATGGGCATCCTCTTGCAGCAAGGCATTGGCGACACCATCCGCATCTCGCTGACGCCCGAGCCGAATGGCGACCGCACGCGCGAGGTGCAGGTGTCGCAGGAATTGCTGCAGACGATGGGCTTCCGGCAGTTCGTGCCGATCGTCGCCGCTTGCCCTGGCTGCGGCCGCACGACATCCACCGTGTTCCAGGAACTCGCCCAGAACATCCAGGCGGATCTGCGCAAGAACATGCCGGTGTGGCGCGAAAAATATCCGGGTGTCGAGAACCTCAAGGTCGCGGTGATGGGCTGCATCGTCAACGGCCCTGGCGAATCCAAGCATGCCGATATCGGCATTTCGCTGCCCGGCACCGGCGAGACGCCGACGGCGCCTGTCTTCGTCGACGGCAAGAAGGCGGCGACGCTCCGCGGGCCAGCGATCGCGGCGGATTTCGAGAAAATGGTCGCCGACTACATCGAGCAACGGTTCGGTCGCAGCGGCAAGGCCGCGGCAGAGTAGGCCAGATGCGGCGTTTCCCCCGGGCGGCGCTGATTGTCCTGTGCAGTGTGGCTTGGTCGACGCTTGCCCAGGCCGATCCGCCGCAATCGGCCAAGCAGCGGCTGATCGACAAGGTCTGCAATTTGATCCAGGCCCATGCCGACCAGAACGGCCTGCCCCGGGATTTCTTCGCCCGGCTGATCTGGAAGGAAAGCCGTTTCGACCCCAGCGCCGTCAGTCCCGTCGGCGCCGAGGGCATCGCCCAGTTCATGCCGGGCACCGCCAAGATGCGAGGGCTCGAAAATTCCTTCGACATCAACCAGGCGATCCCGGCCTCGGCGAAGTATCTCGCCGAAATGAAGACCAGCTACGGCAATCTTGGCCTGGCCGCCGCCGCCTACAATGCCGGCGAAAGCCGGGTGTCGCGCTGGCTGGGTTCGGGCGGTTTCCTGCCGATGGAGACCGAGAGCTATGTCTTCGACATCATGGGCGAGCCGGTCGACAAGTTCACCGACCCCGCCTATGCCGGGCAGGTCGCGCCGCTCGACGCCAAGACGGATTTTGCCGTCGCCTGCCGCAAGCTGCCGGTGATCATGTCCCAGACCGTGGCGATGGCCTCGATCAACGTTAAACCATGGGGCATCCAGGTGGCCGGCAATTTCCGCCGCAGTGCCGCAATCAGCCAGTGGCTGCGGGTGAGGAGCCGTTTTCCGGCTCTGCTTGCCGGTCATGATCCGGTGGTGAGCCGGGTGCGTACGCCGATCGGCCGGCGCGGCATCTACGCGGTCAGGATCGGAATCGACGACCGCGCCGCCGCCAATGTCATCTGCCAAAAACTGCAGAGCGTCGGCGGGGCCTGCGTGGTGGTGCGCAACCGTTAAGGGCTGAAGCCGGCTCAATGCTTGAAAGAGAATCGAACGTGAAAGCCAGGATCGTCCTGCTCAATGGCGTCGGCAGTGCCGGCAAAAGCTCGATCGCCAAGGCGTTGCAGACAATAACCGCCGAACCGTTCCTGCATGTCCAGATGGACACCTTCATCGAGATGCTGCCCGATGCCTTGCAGGACCATGCTGGCGGCTTTTCCTACGAGACCATCCGGCAAGGCGGCCAGCCCTCGGTCGTGATCAGGACCGGACCGACGGGAGCGCGTGCCCTGCGCGGCATGCGCCACGCCGTCGCCGCCATGGCCGTGCAAGGCAACAACCTGATCGTCGACGATGTGCTGTGCAATGGCGAAATGCCTGAATATGTCGAACTGTTGTCGGCCTTCAATCTCCATCGGGTTGGCGTCATGGCGCCCCTGGAGGTCCTGGAAGCCCGCGAAGCCCAGAGGGCCGACAGGCGGCCGGGCCTGGCGCGATGGCAATATGGGCGCGTGCACGCGGGCATAGTCTACGATCTCGAGGTCGACACCAGCCATCTCACCCCGCTGGAATGCGCCCGTCGCATCCAGCAACAATTTCGACTATAGGCGGCGATGGATCGGCCGGGTTTGCCCTGCCTGCGAAACGACAAGGGCAACGGAATGTTCGACGCCTACATTATCTGCGGCACGCCGAGAACCGGCAGCACGTTGCTGTGCAAGCTCCTGGCATCCACCGGGACATCAGGCGATCCGCACTCATTCTATCGGCGGCAAGACGTGCCGGAGTGGGCCGAGGAGTGGGGACTGCCCGGCCGCGACACGATGGGCGAGCTTGAATTCAATGTTGCCTATCTCGATGCGGCCATCACCGCCGGCAAGGGCGGCACCGCGATTTTCGGCCTGCGCCTGATGCGCGAAAACCTGGATGAACTTTCGGCGATCCTCGACCGGATTTTCCCAGGGCTGGCCTCGGACACGGCGCGTTTCGAAAGAGCTTTTGGCCGCGTTCTCTACATACATCTGTCGCGGGAGAACAAGCTCGCGCAGGCGGTCTCGCTGATCAAGGCACAGCAGACCGGCCTTTGGCACATCGCGCCTGACGGCACCGAGATCGAAAGGGTCGCACCGGCGCAAGACCTCCAATACAATTTCGAGCGGATCAAAGAACAGCTTGGCGAACTTGAATCCTATGACGCGGCCTGGAACATTTGGTTCACGGCGCAAGGCATAACGCCGCTGCGGGTTGGCTATGAGCATCTGTCCGCCGATCCGGCGGCGGCGTTGCTGGGCATTTGCGAGGCCCTCGGCGTTCAGCCTCCGAATGCCGACGAGATCCGGCCGGGCGTCGCAAAGCTCGCCGACGAGACAAGCCTCGACTGGATGCGCCGCTTTCGTCTGGACGCGGCCAGCTGAGTATAGAAGGCCGAGCAGGCGCAAACGTCATCGGCGGCGTGGATTGTGCCTGTCGGGTATGGCAAGCATTTGGGCTATAGGCGGCGACATGACCGATTTGATCTACAATGATCCCGACTTCGTTCAGTTCTACGACATCGAGAATCAGGATGGCCGCTCCGATTTCGACTATTGCATCCGTCTTGCGCGGGATGGCGGCTCGGTCCTCGATCTTGGTTGCGGCACCGGTCAACTGGCAGCCGACTTGGCCGAAAGGTGCAGCGTCACCGGTGTCGATCCCGCATCGGCCATGCTCGATGTCGCGCGGCGCAGAGCCGGCGGTGACAAGGTCGACTGGGTTGTTGCCGACGCGCGAACGGTGCGGCTTGGAAGACGGTTCGATCTGGTGCTGCTGACCGGTCACGTGTTCCAGGTTTTCCTGACAGAGGCGGATCAGCGGGTGGTGCTGCGCACCATCGCTGAACATCTCGCTCCCGGTGGGCGCTTTATCTTCGACACGCGAAATCCCGCCGTGGAGGCGTGGCTGGAATGGACGCCGCAGCGCTCCGAACGGATGGTGGAGCATCCCAGCCTTGGCACCGTCAGGGCCTGGTATGATGCCGACTGTGATGCCGCCACTGGGGTGGTCACCTATTCGACCTTTTATGAAATTCCGGGCGGCAGACCGATTCTGGGCGCTGAATCGAAAATCGCGTTTCCGAAAAAGCAGGATCTCGCCGGGATGCTGGGCGAGACCGGCCTGCTGGTGGAGCAATGGCTCGGCGACTGGCAGGGCGAACCCTATGCGGACACCTCTGCGGAAATCATCCCGATCGGTCGGCTGCGCTGATCCGGCAGCCCAGCCGGATACACCTCAGGCCGTCTTGGCCATCACCGTTTCGCTGAGCCATGTGCCGATCTTGGCGCCGAGGCGGTCTGGCGAGACCGGCTTCGGCAGATAGTCGTCCATACCGGCCTCGATACATTTGTCGCGATCGCCCTTCAGCGCGTGCGCGGTGACGCCGACGATCGGGATATGGCCGCCCGACGCGGCCTCGATCGCCCGGATGGCGCGGGTTGCCTCGTAGCCGTTCATCTCGGGCATCGAGACGTCCATCAGGATCAGTTTCGGATGCAGCGACCGGTACATCTCGACCGCCGTGCGGCCATTGCCGGCGATGCGATAGCTCAGACCGAGCCCGTTGAGGATCTGGCCGAACACCAGTTGGTTCACCTCATTGTCCTCGGCGATGAGGATGTCGATCGGGCCGTTCGGCGTGGTGGTCGATTCCGATACTGTCATGGCCGGCACGGCTGGGCCACGGATCACCGTGAAGGCAGGCGGAGCCGCCTGCGGCGTCTGGACCGGCTCGCGAACGAAATGCGCCTTGCCGGCCTGCGAGCGGGCCTTCTGGATAACCGAGATGACCGTGCCGAGCAGGATCGCCGAGCGTGCCGGCTTGGTCAGATGCGCCGATATGCCGAACTCGATGATCATCTTGCCGAAATCGACCTGGTCGACGGAGGTCAGGATAACGATCGGGATGGCGGACAGCCGGCTGTCGGCGGCGATGGCTCGGGCGACATCGGCGCCATTCATGCCGGGCATCTGGTAGTCGAGGATGATGCAGTCGACGCTGGCACCCAACTGGCAGGCGCGATCGAGGAAGGCGAGCCCCACGGCGCCGCTTTCGGCTGCCGCGCAGTCGAAGCTCCAGCTTCTGAGCTGCTCGAGCAGGATCTCGCGGTTGACCGGGTTGTCGTCGATGACCAGCACGCGCGCGCCGGTGACGTCGACCGGCACGACCGCGTCGCGCGCCTCGGCGTGATGCACGGGCAGCGGCACCGCGAACCAGAAGACGGAACCGCGCCCGATCTCGCTCTCGACGCCGATCTTGCCGGCCATCAGGTCGACGAGGCGCGCGGCGATGGCAAGCCCCAGGCCGGTGCCTTCGTGACGGCGGGTCGAGGATCCGTCGACCTGGGCGAATTTCTCGAACACGTTCTGCAGTTTCTCGGCCGGGATGCCGATGCCGGTATCCTCGACGCGCAGCTTGAGGTGGACAACATCGTTGACGGTCTCGCCGCCGACATCGATCAGCACATGGCCCTTCTCGGTGAACTTCACCGCATTGCCGACCATATTGGTGACGATCTGCCGGAACCGGCCGGCGTCGCCGACGACATGGGCCGGCAGGCGCGGATCGACGCGCACGATCAGTTCGAGGTTCTTTTCGGCGACACGTGCCGAAACCAGCGTCGCCACATCCTCGACCGCTTCGGAGAGACGGAACGGGGCAGGGTCCAGGGTGAGCTGTCCGGCATTGATCTTGGAGAAATCGAGGATGTCATTGATGATGGTGAGCAGCGCATTGCCCGATTTGACGATGACGTCGGTGAAGGTCTTCTGGCGCGCGGTCAATTCGGTCTTGGCCAGCAATTCGGCCATGCCGAGCACGCCGTTCATCGGTGTGCGGATCTCGTGGCTCATATTGGCCAGGAATTCGGACTTGGCGCGGTCGGCGGCTTCGGCCTTGAACAGGGATTCGGCCGATTGGGCAAAGGCGCGGCGGATCGCCTGCTCCATCGGCCGGAAGATCCAGAAGGCGACGATGGCCAGGACGCCGAACAACAGGCCGCTCGCCCACAGCAGCAGCCGGTCGCTGGAAGCGTCGGCCAGATGGCGCTCGTCATCCATCGCGGTGCGGACACGCACCAGCATCGGCTGGACAAACAGGTCGTTCTGGTTGCGGATTTCCCGGTAGCTCCATTCATCGGCTTTTTGCGCCACCGACATCAGGTTGAGGTTGCGCACCATGTCGCGCGGCGACCAGAACAGATCGCCGTTGACGGAAGAGGCTTCGAGTTCGTTGATGGTCTTGGCCGACAGGCGCGGACGTATCGCGGCGAGCTGGGCGGTCAGTGTGTCGATCTCGCGGGTCAGGCGTTCGGAATGGTCACGCGCCGAAGCGGTCAGCGCATCGCGCGTTTCGTTGCGCCAGGCAGACCCTGTCGTCTCGGCGAAGCTGGTCGCGTTGCGCAGGTCGCGGGTGAAGACGACGAGGTTGCTGCTCAGCGCATCGATGTCATGGCGGAAGGAATTGACACGGTCGAGCGCAATCATGATGGCCATGGAAGCCAGCGCGAAAATCAGCAGTCCTGAAAGGTAGCGGATCCGGACAGACCGGATGAAGGAAGAATATTCCGGCATGCGCAACCCCAACACATACGCATTATTTTAACGATCGGGATTACGCTTCATTTACATTAAGATTCCGTTCGCGCGGACGGCGCGATTGCTCTTGCATAGGGCGTCGCGACGGATCAGATCGATGCGGTGATGCCGCCGTCGACATAAAGGATATGACCGTTGACAAAGGACGAGGCATCGGAGGCCAGGAACACGCAGGCCCCGACCAGTTCCTCGACCTTGCCCCAGCGGCCGGCCGGCGTGCGCTTCTCAAGCCAGGCGCTGAAGGCAGGATCGGCGACGAGGGCCGCATTGAGCGGCGTATCGAAATAGCCGGGTGCGATGGCGTTGCATTGCAGGCCGTGTTTGGCCCAGTCGGTCGCCATGCCCTTGGTCAGGTTGCCGACCGCGCCTTTCGTCGCCGTGTAGGGCGCGATGCCGGGGCGGGCGAGTGCTGTCTGCACACTGGCGATGTTGATGATCTTGCCGCGGCCTCGCCTGATCATGTGGCGTGCGACCGCCTGACCGACATGGAAGACGCTGGCGACATTGGTCTGCAGCATGCGCTCGAACGCATCGGCGGGGAAATCCTCAAGCGGCGTGCGGAACTGCATCCCGGCATTGTTGACCAATATGTCGATCGGCCCGCCAGACAGTTCGAAATTGTCAATCGCCGAGCGGACCGCGTCATGATCGGTCGCGTCGAAGGCGAGCGTTTCCGCCCCAGGGATCTGCGCCGCCGCCGCGCCGAGTTTCGCGGCGTCACGGCCGTTGAGGATCACGCTCGCGCCGGCTTGCGCCAAGCCCTTGGCCAGAGCGAGCCCGATGCCTTGCGACGAGCCGGTTACGAGCGCCCGGCGCCCGCTGAGGTCGAACAGATTGGACGACATCGAAGCTGATCTCCCATTTGCCTCTCGCCACGCCGCCGATATCGGACCTGCCGTCAGCTGTTGCGCGTCGCGACGAAGGTCGCGGCTTCCTTCAGCAGCGCCGCCTTGTCGCCATAGGGGTCGAGCAGCGCGTGCGCCTGGCCAACAAGGCCATGCAACTGGCTGCGCGCCCAGTGCACACCATGCAGCGCCACCAGGGTTGCCTTGCCGGCGGCGGCGTCCTTGCCGGTCGCCTTGCCCATCTGGCTGGCGTCGGCCGTCAAATCGAGCAGGTCGTCGGCAAGCTGGAAGGCGAGGCCGATCGCCGAGCCGAATTCGGCGAGCCGTTCCCGATCCTCTGCCGGCGCGCCGGCGATGATGGCACCCGCCTCGCAGGCGAAGCGGATCAGCGCGCCGGTCTTCATCGCCTGCAGCCTTATGATACCGGTCTCGTCGGGCGGCGTCTGTTCGGCTTCGAGGTCGAGCTTCTGGCCGCCGACCATGCCGCCGGCACCGGCGGCGCGGGCAAGCGCCAGCACCAGGGCGGCCCGCCGCTCGGCCGGCAACACGGTCGCCTCACCGGCGATGATGTCGAAGGCCAGCGTCAGCAAGGCGTCGCCGGCCAGGATGGCGGTCGCCTCGTCGAAGGCCTTGTGCACGGTCGGCTGGCCGCGGCGCAGATCATCGTCGTCCATCGCCGGCAAATCGTCATGGATCAACGAATAGCAATGCACGCATTCGAGTGCGGCGGCGACGCGCTGCGCCGCCTCGCCATCGGCGGAAAACAAGGCCGCACTTTCCATGACCAGGAAGGGACGAAGGCGCTTGCCGCCGTTCAGCACGCCATGGCGCATCGCCGCCATCAGACGATCGGGCCGCGCGATCTCGCCCGAAAGCGGACGGTCGTCGAGCAACCGCCGCAGCAGCACCTCGATGGCGGCTGCCCGCCGGATAAGCGCCATTTCGAACGCCATTTCGTCGTCATTCGTCATGGCCGGGAGCGGTAGCCGACACTCAGACGTTGCGCAAGAAGGCAAGCGCCATTATGCCGGAGCAGTAAGAGCCCGTTTGGAAACTCTCCTCCTGCGGTCATCTGAAGGCGTTTTCCGCGCTTCCGGTGCTTGCGTACTCGAATGTACGCTCCGGTCCGGTTCTCGAAAACACCGTCATATGATGCACGGGAGCGAGTTTCAAAACGATCTCTCTGGCACGGGTTGGGCGGCTTGGCGGAACCGATCGTCGATCATGAAACCGAAAAGCTGGACATGGCGACGAGATCGCGCGGCGTGAACCGCCGCAGTCTCAGGCGCTGGGTCCGGCGCGGCCTCATCGCGGCCGCCGTGCTGGCGCTGATCCCGACAGTGCTGACCTTTCTTTACCTGCCGTCCTTCGTGCATCCGGTGTCGACGTTGATGCTGAAGGATCTGGCGACCTTCTCCGGCTATGACCGGCGCTGGGTGTCGATCGACGATGTCGCGCCGGTGCTGGCCCATTCCGTCATCATGTCGGAGGACGGGCAGTTCTGCTTCCACCGCGGCGTCGATCTCGGCGAACTCAGAGGGGTCGTCGACGATGCGCTGGCCGGCGAGGCGACGCGCGGCGCCTCGACCATCACCATGCAGACGGTGAAGAACCTGTTCCTGTGGTCGAGGCCGCTGGGTTCGGTGCGCAAGGTCGTCGAACTGCCGCTGGCCGTCTATTTCGACGCGGTGATGTCGAAACGGCGGATCATGGAGATCTACCTCAACATCGCCGAATGGGGCCCCGGCATCTATGGCATCGAGGCGGCGGCGCAGCACCATTTCGGCATTCCGGCAAAACAGCTGTCCAGACGGCAGGCGGCGCTTCTGGCCGTCACGCTGCCCAATCCGATCGCCCGCAATCCGGCGAAGCCCGGGCCGGGTTTGAGACGGCTCGCCAATCTGATCGAGCGCAGGGCTGGCCGCTCTGGCGCGTATGTCGGCTGTCTCGAGTAGGGTATATCGATGTTCAGGTGATGCCGGCTTGACCTGAACCTCAATACGCCCCAGCCTGGCCGGCTCAAAAAAATTCACTGTAGTGCTGGCCAAAACAGTGTCAGGCGTGTATAGGCACCCAACTTTCTCAGATTTAGGCCCCGACATGGCCCTTTCACGAGGGCGGGCGGGGCTTTTGACCATGTAGTGGAGCATATCCATGGCCGTTCCGAAACGCAAAACCTCTCCGTCCAAGCGCGGCATGCGCCGCTCGGCCGACGCCCTCAAGGCCCCGACCTATGTCGAGGACAAGAATTCCGGCGAGATGCGCCGCCCGCACCATATCGACCTGAAGACCGGCATGTATCGCGGTCGCCAGGTGCTGACCCCCAAGGAAAGCTGATACCAGCTCTTTTTGAAGGTTTGAGTTACAAAGGACCGGCCTCTGGCCGGTCTTTTTGCGTTTGGCGGAACTTAACAAGCAAGGTCGACGCCCGGGCCACCGTCCCCACTCCAGGATACCGACAAGCTCTTGAGGCTGTCTCCGACGGGGGCTGTGCCCAAGCGCGTCGGACACCCGCGCGCCGCGCGACCCTCCCTGGCTGACGTCCATCGACGCGACTTCCCTCAACACCAGGCCCAGCTTCCAGCATCTCATCCGTCCATCGACAGGCCTTCTTTCGATGTTTTTCGGCATGGGTGGGATTGTCAATGACGGTTTCTTATGCAATTTTCAAAATAATAGTCGGAAATCGACATCAGTGGGGAATTACATGTGGGATTTCGTCAGCACGAGTGATCTCGACGACACCGAACAGGCGGTGCTTTCCCAACTCAAGGTCGACGGGCGGATGTCGAGCGTCGATATCGCCAAGCGCATCGGCGTCACCGAAGCGACGGTGCGGCGGAAGATGGCGCGCGTGCTCGAGGATCCGGATATCTGCATCCAGGCGGTCGTGCGCCCCCTGCGCAGCGATGTCGGCATTGCCGCCATCGTCGGGTTCGATGTCGATCGCGAGCACATCATCAGCGTCGCCCGGAAACTGTCGGAATATTCGTTCGTCGACAGCGTCTACGCCATGACCGGGCCGTTCGACATCATCATCCAACTCACTTTGCCATCAACGACCAGCTTGCATGACTTCCTGGTCAGCGAACTGGCGAACGTTCCCGGGATCAAGGATTCCGAGAGCTACATGATCGGCCGCGTGTTCAAGCACTCCGGCCGGGCCTACCAGCGCAGCAAAACCGAAGAAAAAAGAGGGTAACAATGGGTGAGTTCCTTTCCGCATCGCGCCGCCGCGTCCTGTCTCTGCTCGCCGCCGCGCCGCTCTTCCTGTCCTTCGCATCCGCCGCTCATGCCGACGGGCTTGTCGACCAGATCAAGCAGCGCGGCACCATCGTGGTCGGTACCGAGGCCGCCTTCGAGCCGTTCGAGTTCGTCCGCGACGGCCAGATCGTCGGCTACAACAAGGATATTCTCGACTATGTGGTGAGCCAGCTCGGCGTGAAGCTCGACCAGCTCAACCTGCCGTTCCAAGGGCTGCTGCCGGGCCTGCTGGCGAAGAAGTTCGACCTGATGGCCACCTCGACCGGCATCAATGCCGAGCGGGCGGCGAAATATGCCTACACGAGGCCGACGGGCTCGTTCGAGAATGTCATCGTGGTGCGCGCCGATGAGGAGCGCATCAAGAAGCCGGAAGACATCAACGGCATGGTGGTGGCGACGCAGCTTGCCTCGTCCGTGCAGCCGATCATCGAAGCCTATGACAAGGAACTCAAGGACAAGGGCGGCAAGGGTGTCGGCGAACTGAAGCTGTTCACCTCCTTCCCCGAGACCCACGTTGCTCTCGCTTCCGGCCAGGTCGATGCCATTGTCATTGCCTCGCCTTCGGCGGCGGTGCTGATGAAGAACGTTCCCGACACCTACAAGGTCGTCGGCTCGATCGGCGAATTCTCCTACCTGTCCTGGGTCGTTCGGCCGGAGGACAAGGATCTGCGCGAATTCATCAACACCAAGATCGGCGAGCTGAAGGACAGCGGCAAGCTGAAGGAGCTGCAGCTGAAATGGTTCGGCTTCGAGATGAAGACGCCAGACCAGGGCTATCTGCCGCCCGGCGCGCTCTGAACCGTTTCTCCTGAACTTGTCTGGCGTGGCGTGGGCGATGCGCTGCCGCAGCTATCGCCCGCGCCGACGACGGACAGTGCTTCTCCGTTCGAGCTGAAAAATGTTCCATTTTTCAAAAACACTGACCTTCCTGCCGCAATTCCTGACAGGCGCCGGCATCACGCTCGGCGTCTCAGCACTGGGGTTCCTGGCCGGCACGCTGATCGGCTTCGGCCTGCTGGCCTGCGGCCGGTCGCGCTGGCGCCTGGTTCGCTGGATCGGTGCGCTCTACACCAGCTTCATACGTGGCACGCCGTTGATCGTGCAGATCTTCGTCGTCTATTACGTGCTGCCGGGGCTGGTCGGTATCGATCTGCCGCCGCTTCTGGCGGGCGTGCTGGCGCTCAGCTTCAACAGCGCGGCCTTCGTCGCCGAGATCCTGCGCGCCGGGCTGACGCGCATTCCGGCCGGCCAGTATGAAGCGGCCAAGGCGCTCGGCCTGAAGCCCGTGGTGACCTGGTTCAAGATCATCATGCCGCAGCTGTTCAGGGCCATCATCCCGCCGATGGTCAACGAGTTCACCATGCTGGTGAAGGCCTCGTCCATCCTGTCGGTGATCGCCGTGGTCGAGCTGACCCGCACCGCGCAGAACATCATGAACGTTACCTACCGGCCGGTCGAGGCGTTCTGCATCGCGGCGGTGCTGTATTTCATCGTGCTGTTTTCCTGCAGCCTTTTGACCCGGCATCTGGAGCGCAAGGCGGAAGGCGCGCGCGCATGACGTTCGATTTCGCCGTCATCGCTGACAACTGGCAGATCCTGGCCAAGGGCTTTGGCAATACGGTGCTGATGTGCGCCGTGTCGCTGCCATTCGGCTTCGCACTCGGCATCTTGCTGGCGCTGGTGAGGCTGAGGGGCGGACGGCTGCCGGGGGCAATCGTGTCGGCCTATGTCGAGATCTTCCGCAACATCCCGTTCCTGATCCAGATTTTCCTTCTGTTCTACGCCTTGCCGATGTTCGGCATCCGGCTCTCGCCGGTGGTGGTTTCGATCGGTGCGCTGTCGGCCTATGCCAGCGCCTATTCCGCCGAGATCATCAGGGGAGCGATCCAGTCCATCTCATATGGCCAGGTCGAGGCCGGCTATGCGCTGGGCCTGCGCTACCTCACCATCTTCCGCAAGATCCTGGTGCCGCAGGTGCTCGGCTATATCCTGCCGGCGGCCACCAACCTCACCATCACATTGATCAAGGAATCGGCGATCCTGTCGGCGATCACCGTGCCAGAACTCACCTACATGGCCCAGAACATCATCGGCCGCACCTTCTCGCCGGTGGAGATCTTCACCGCCATCGCATTGCTGTATTGGGGGCTGACCGCCCTTGTCGCGGCAATCTCGCGCAGCCTGGAGCACAAGCTGCAGCCCCATCTCGCGGCCCGCCGTGGCGCCTGATCCAAAAAGCCTTTCAACACAGAGGAGACCCCATGTCCAAACTCACCACCGCGCCGCGCGATGTCTTCCAGACATTCCTGAATTTCCCGCTGGTCGAGGATCTCGACACTCTGAAGGCCGATGTCGCCATCATCGGCATGCCCTATGGCGATCCCTACACGATCGACGAGCTGATCAACGACCAGACCAACGCGCCGACGGCGGTGCGGCGCGCCTCGCAGCGCATCAGCCAGGCGCTCGACCGCTATGATTTCGATATTGGCGGGCCGGTCTTCGCCGGCCAAGACATCAAGGTGGTCGATGTCGGTGACGTGCCGGGCAATGCCGCCGATCATGTCGGGCACTACGGCAGGGCCGAGGCGGCGATCCGCAAGATCCTTGCCGCCGGCGCACTGCCGATCACCATCGGCGGTGACCACGGCATTCCGATTCCGATCTTCCGGGCGCTCGACGGCGAAGGCCCGATCACGCTGGTGCAGCTCGATGCCCATCTCGACTGGCGCGACAATGTCAACGGCGTCAAGGAAGGCTATTCCAGCACCATCCGGCGGGCCTCGGAGATGGCGCATGTCAAGGATATCTTCCAGGTCGGCATTCGTGGCCAGGGCAGTGCGCGCACCGAGGAAGTGGAGGCTGCCCGCGCCTACGGCGCCAACATCATCACCACCAACGAATGGCAGGATATCGGCACCGCCGCGCTGCTCAAGCGCATTCCGGATGGCGGCCGCTACTACCTTACCATCGACGCCGACGGACTTGACCCTGCGGTCATGCCGGCGGTGGAGGGCCCGCAGCCGGGCGGCATCAGCTACCGCCAGACGATCGACCTGATCAAAGGGCTGGTCGGCAAGGGTCGTCTCGTCGGCATGGATATCGTCGAGATCGCGCCGGCGCGCGATATCAACGAGATCACCTCGATGACGGCCGGCCATATCATCCTCAACGTCATCGGTGCCGCCGTGCGTGCTGGCTACTTCAAGCGCTGAGCCTTTTATCTCTCGTTTGCTCCATGTCAGCCGGGCAACCGGCTGACATGGTTGTTGCATCCGGTCTTCGACCGTGTTTGCGGCTGCGCACGAAAAATCTTGACGGCGTGCCTGCGGCGCATTCTACAGAAGGTGCCCCCTATGGAGACGCCAGATGTTCGGTGCCGTCCCGCTTTTGATCGTGCCTTTCATTCTCTACAATCTCGGCCTGCTGGGTATATTCGGCGGCGGCGACGATCCATGGGCGAGCGAGATCTTCTCATTCCGCATGATGTCGGGTGGGATTTTCTCGATGACGCTTGGCGACCTGATGGTGCTGCTCGGGCTGATCTTCCTGTTCCTCGAAATGGTGAAGGCGGCGCGCACGACCGGCGCTTCGATCATGGACCACCTTCTGTCGACGCTGGTCTTCGTCGCCTTCCTGGTCGAGTTCCTGCTGGTCAAGGGCGCGGCGCATTCCATCTTCTTCACGCTGATGATCATCGCGCTGTTCGATGTGCTGGCCGGGTTCGCGGTGTCGATGCGGTCGGCGAGCCGGGACATCAACCTGAACTAGGTCCTTCAGCGGAGGTTTGACGGGCGCTTGTGCCGACAGTTGGCGGAACGTCCGTCGGGTCTCCGGCCCTTAGCCTGGGTCGGCGGTAAAGCCGGCTGCTTCGATGCCGGCGATGGCCGCTGCCTCGTCATTGTCCGAGGTGTCGCCGGAAATGCCGACGGCGCCGATGATGGTGCCGGCCTTGTCGCGGATCAGCACGCCGCCGACCACAGGCAGTACGCGTCCGCCCGACACATCGGAAATGCCGGCGACCAGATGGGGCCGTTCCTTGGCGAAGGCCTCGACCTTACGTGAGCCCATGCCGATGGCCAGTGCGCCATAGGCCTTGCCCGCCGACATTTGCGGGCGCAGGAACGAGGCGCCGTCCTGGCGCTGGAAGGCGACCAGATGGCCGCCGGCGTCGAGCACTGAGACACCCAGCGGCTTGAGCTTGAGATCGGCACCCTTGGCGAAGGCGGCATCGATGATTTGACGGGCTTTTTCGAGCGGCAGTGCGGTCATGGCAATCTCCTGTTTGAAAAGGACAATGATCGGCGGCCGGTCGCACGAAGCAATCCCGGTTTCGGTTGAAATTGCTTCTCGCGAAGCGATGGGATGAAGGCCGGGGCTGTCCGAATGGTGCCGTCGAACTGATGTATCCGAGCAGTGTCGGTTCGCTGGAGAGCGGCGCTATTTCTTCTTGGCGCGCGCAGGCTTCTTGGCTGGCACTGCCGGCGCGTTGGCGAGGTCTTCGGCTTCCTTGGCGAGCCGCAGCGCCCGCAGCTTGTCGGTCTTGGCTTTGCGGGCATCACTCTCCGCGGCGTATTCCGCCATCGCTTTCTGGCGGACGGTTGCCGCCTCTTCCTGCTTCTTGAAGCGCAGATCGGCGCGCGCGCGGGCGGCATCCCGAGAGTTCTCAACCAAGACCTTATCCAATCCCGTGAATTGTGGTTTCCGCTTCTTCTAGCAGAGCCGGCCACTTAGCGGGGAAAATAGTTGGTCACGCGGCCGGGCTGGTACCGAGAGCCTTGCCGGCGACCACGGCTTCATAGGCGGCCTGCAGGGTCGCGCGGACAGAAGGGCCAGTCGCCGGATCGAGCGGCGTGCCGAGATGCTCATGGCGCAACTCGTCCATGAATTTCTCCCACAATGGCGGTCCGCCCTTTTCCAGGAGCTCAGCGCGGATCGAGAGTTCCTCGCTGGTCGGCAGCCAGACCCGGCCCCAGGCGCCAAGATGGGCCAGGATCGGCACCAGCGTGATGGCCATCTCGGTGAGGCTATAGATTGCCTTCTGTTTGTGCGAGGGATCGTCGGCCTTGGTCAGCATGCCGAGCTCCATAAGCCGCTTCAACCGGTCGGCGAGGATGTTTGAGGCAATGCCTTCCATCGATCCGTTGAGCAGCTCGCGAAAATGACGCCTGCCGCCGAAAATCATGTCACGCAGGATGATCAGGCTCCAGCGGTCGCCGAACACTTCCAGCGACAGGTTGATCGGGCAGCCGGATCGGCGATCGAGGCTCATTCGATTCTCTCCATAAAACCAGTTGCATTATCGTATCAGTTTCATTACAGTGCAACTGATTGCAAAATGCAATCAGTTCGGGAGACCATGCAATGGCGACTATCGACCGTCCCCTGATCCTGTCCGAAACCTTCGGCGATCCCGAAAGTCCTCCGCTGCTGTTGATCATGGGCGCGATGGCTTCGATGCTGTGGTGGCCGGTGGCATTTTGCCGGGAGTTGGCGGATGCCGGGCTGTACGTGATCCGCTACGACAATCGCGACACCGGTCGCTCGACCAAATATCCGCCTGGCGAGCCGCCCTACACATTCGACGACATGGCGGACGATGCGATTGGCGTGCTCGACAGTCATGGCATCGGCAAGGCCCATGTCGCCGGCATGTCGATGGGCGGCATGATCGCGCAACTCGTGGCGCTCAGGCACCCCTCCCGTGTTGCATCGCTTACCGTGATCAGCAGCTCGCCGATGGCGATGGACACCTCGCATCTGCCAGGGATGAGCGACGCCTATATCGAGCATTCGGCCGAGGGCGCCGACGTCGACTGGACGGATCGCCGCCAGGTGATCGACTTCATGGTCAGGGATGCGCGCGCGATCGCCAGCATCGCCCATCCATTCGACGAGCCCGGGATGAGAGCCTTCATCGAACAGGATTACGACCGATCCGGCGGGTTCCTGAGCGCGACCAATCATTTCTCGCTCAAGGGTAGCGCCGAGTGGAAGGGCCGCCTGCACGAGATGCAAGCCCCGCTGCTGGTCATCCATGGTACCGCCGATCCCATTTTTCCGATCGAACATGGCGAGGCGCTGGCCGAGGCGGTCGCCGGCGCGAAATTCCTTCGCGTCGACGGCGGCGGCCATGAATTGCATCCTCAGGACTGGCCGGCGATATCGGCCGCCATCATTATGCATATCAGGTCCAACCAGGGGACCTGATATGCCGGGCTTGACGGGCAAGGCGCGGCACAATAGTGAAGTAAATGCTTCAGTATTGACCCGGCAGGACATGCGGTTCCCGCCCCGCCGACGAACCAGAAACAGGCGAGCAAAGAATGTCCCTGACGCTGCATTTCCATCCCCTGGCCTCCTTCTGCTGGAAGCCGCTGATCGCGCTCTACGAGAACGGCACCGCCTTCAACCCGGTCATCGTGGATCTCGGCGACGAGCAATCGCGCGCGGCCTTCCTCAAGATATCGCCGACCGGCAAGATGCCGGCGCTGCGCGACGATGCGCGCGGCCGCACGGTATTGGAATCGACCATCGTCGTCGAATATCTGGCCGCGCATTATCCGGGGCCGGTCGAACTCGTTCCCGCCGACGTCGACCCGGCGCTGGCCGTCCGCCAGGCTGACCGCTTCTATGATTTCTATGTGCAGGAGCCGATGCAGAAGATCGTCGGCGACCGGTTGCGTCCGCAGGACAAGACCGATCCGTTCGGTGTCGAGCAGGCGCGGGGCCAGCTACGCACCTCCTACGCCATCATCGAACAGGAGATGCAGTCGCGGAGCTGGGCGGTGGGCGATGCCTTCAGCCTGGCCGATTGCGCGGCATCTCCAGCACTCTTCTATGCCAACAAGGTCGAGCCGTTCGGCGACAAATATCCGGCCGTGAAGCGCTATCACGACCGGCTGCTGCGGCGCCCTGCCTTCGCCAGGGTGATCGAGGAGGCGCAGCCCTACTTCAAGTTCTTTCCCTACAATAATGGCTGACCGGGATGCTGCACGATCCCGCCCAGCTCGACCTGATGTTCCAGGCGCTTGCCGATCCGGCGCGACGGCAGATGGTCGACCGGCTGTCGCGTGGCCCCGCCTCGGTCAGCCAACTGGCCGAGCCGCTGGCGATGTCGCTGTCGGCCGTCGTCCAGCATCTCAACGTGCTGGAGGCGAGTGGCCTGGTGCGCTCGCAAAAACTGGGACGGGTGCGCACCTGCCAGATCGAGCCGAAGGCATTGAGAGCGGCCGAGCACTGGATCAACGAGCGGCGCAACGCCTGGGAACGCAGGCTGGACCGGCTTGGCGATTTTCTCGCCGAAACCACCGGCGAAACATGAAGGAGGCTTGAGTGAACCAACGATCCGTCGTCCACTCCACCTTTGTCGTCGAGCGCTTCTATCCGGCGGCACCTGCAAGAGTCTTCTTCGCGCTCAGCAATTCTGATGCCAAGCGGCGATGGTTCGTCGATCCCCACGACCCGATGTCCAGCCGGCACGAAATGGACTTCCGCGTTGGCGGCAGGGAAACCAATGCCGGCTGCCCGAGCGATGGGCAGATGCATTTCTTCAACGCGGTCTATCAGGACATCGTGCCGGACAGCCGCATCGTCTACAGCTATGAACTGCTGTTCGGTGAAACCCGCGTCTCGGTGTCACTGGCGACGATCGAGCTCATGGCGGAAAGCGGCGGCACGCGGCTTGTGATGACGGAGCAGGGGGCCTTCCTCGATGGCCACGACACGCCGGCCACGCGTGAGCATGGAACGGGCGAACTGCTCGACGCGCTTGGTGCATTCCTGCATGTACAGACCTGACCATCGGGGCGTTGTCGAAGGTTGAGGGCGCTGGATCAGGCCTCCCAGAATTGATCGAGCCAGATGTTGAGCTTCAGGAAGCCAGCGTTGCTTACCGTATAGACACGCCGCGTGCCTTCGGCCTTGGCGTTGACCAGTCCGGCGTCGAGCAAGACTTTCAGATGCTGTGAAACCGCTGGGCGCGACACTGGCAGCCCGGCCGCCAATTCGTTGACGGTCTTCGGACCGCGTCGAAGTTCTTCCAGAAGATGGCGCCGATTGGGGTCGGCGATCGCCATGAAGGCGTCGGAAAACATCATGCCTCATTTGTGAGGCAAAGTTTTTCAAATCTCAACTGTCTGTTTCTTCTTTTCTTCTTGGATCAAGCCGCAATGCTTCAGGGGTCACCGAGCGGTCGGCCGGTTGCGTCTTGAACGCATCGCGATCGCCGATCGGCACCGGAGCGCGGCGGCTGATGCGCAGCAGCGTGTAGCCGGCCAGCGACAGATGCGCGAAGGCGGTCGCCAGGAACAGGCCCTCAGGGCGCATCCAGCCCATCAGCGCGGCTGCCAGCAACGGGCCGATCATGGTGCCGAAGCCGTAAAGCAACAGCAGTCCGCCCGATACCTTGACGAAATCCTCCGCACGGGCGTGGTCGTTGGCATGCGCCACGGCGATCGAATAGAGCGTGTAGGCGAAAGCGCCGTAGGCAGCGGTGAAGACGATGACGAAGACGGCTGAGCGGGGTTCGAACAGGAAGATCATGAGTGCAAACAGCGCCGCGCCGAAAGCGGCTCCGGCCAGCACGAAACGCCGGTCGGTCTTGTCGGACAGACGCCCGGCCGGCAGTTGCATGGCGGCGCCGGCGACGACCACAAGGCTCATCATCAAGGCGATCTCGGCGGTGGAAATACCAATGCGGGCGCCGTAGACAGCACCAAGCGTTCCCCAGGCGCCGTTGGCGATGCCGATCAGCAGGCAGGCGATCGCCGACACCGGCGAGTTGGCGTAGAGCCCCTTGACGTCGAGTTTGACGTCCTGCAGCGGTTTGGGGTGCGAGGCCGTCGAAACCGCGGTCGGGATCAGCGACAGGCAGAACAGGATGCCGGTGATCATGAACAGCGATGCCGATTTCACATCGCCGCCGGCGACGATCATCTGGCCTCCCATGATCGAGGCATAGGTGACCATCATATAGAGGCCGAAGACGGTGCCGCGGTTCTCGTTTGTGGCTTTCTCGTTCAGCCAGCTTTCAATGACCATGAAGGCGCCGGCCATGGTGAAGCCGGTGAAGGCGCGCAGCAGGATCCAGACATATTCGTCGATGACCAGGCCGGTGAGCAGCGCCACAATGGCACCGGACGCGGCAAAGGCGCCGAAAGCGCGTACATGCCCGGCGCGGCGCACGATGCGCGGCGCAAAAAAGCAGCCGGTGACGAAGCCGCCGGCCCAGGCCGTGCCCATCAGGCCAAGCGAGGCTGTCGAAAACCCTTCCACCTGGCCGCGCAAGGGCAACAGCAGCCCATGCAGGCCCGATGCCGCCAGCAGGAAGGCAGTGCCGCGAAGCAGGGAGAGGATCGGCCTGTAGGATGCGAGCATTTTTTGATCCGGCTGGACTCTGGGAGGGACACAAGGTCTGAAGACAGTCGCATTCGGGCTTTTCGGCGGCGGGCCGTTGCGCTCGTCGCCTATCCGCGGCGGAACAGCGCCTCGGCGGCCGATTTGGTGTTGTCCTTGGCCTTGAGTTCGGCCTCCAGCCGGGCGATTTCGTCGCGCAGGATGCCGATGCGCTCCGACAACTCGCCAACCGAGAGCAGCGACAGGTCCTGCCCGATCTCGTGCGGACGCGCCTTCTTCTTGGGTTCGTCGTCGAAGATCGCCATGGTTGCTCCTCCTCCGCCAGACCAGATTGGCCATTTGCCTGATTTGGCAATGAGCATACATAGGGCAAGGGTGTCGATGCAAACAGCCGGTAAGAACGCGGCGAGGAAGATGGGAAAGTTCATGGCGAACGGACAGAAGATTCCGGCAAGGATGACAGCGATCGCGATCTCGGAGCCAGGCGGTCCACGGGTGCTGAAACCGGAAACCCGCGACGTGCCCCAGCCTGGTCCCGGCGAGATCCTGATCAAGGTGCATGCCGCCGGCGTCAACCGGCCCGACGTGCAGCAGCGCAAGGGGGCCTATCCGCCACCGCCCGGCGCATCGGACCTGCCGGGCCTCGAGGTCTCGGGCGAAGTGGCCGCGCTTGGCGACGAGGTATCGCGCTGGCGCATCGGCGAACGGGTCTGCGCGCTCACCCCCGGCGGTGGTTATGCCGAATATGTCAAGGTTCACACGGGCAGCGTGCTGCCTCTGCCGGCCGGGTTCACTCACACGGAAGCAGCAGCCGTGCCGGAGAACTATTTTACCGTCTGGCACAATGTGTTCGAGCGCGGCGGCCTGAAGACGGGTGAGACGCTGCTGGTGCATGGCGGCTCGTCCGGCATCGGCACGACGGCGATCCAACTGGCTTCGGCCTTCGGCGCCTATGTCATCACCACCGCCGGCTCCAAGGAGAAATGCGACGCCTGCCTGAGGCTCGGCGCCGACCGCGCGATCAATTATCGCGAGGAGGATTTCGTCAAGGCGGTGAAAGAGGCGACGGACGGCAAGGGTGCCAATGTCATCCTCGATATGGTTGGCGGCGACTATGTCCAACGAAACTACGAGGCGGCGGCGATCGAGGGCCGCATCGTCCAGATCGCGGTGCAGGCGGGCGCTGTTGCCACAGCCGACTTTTCCAAGATCATGGTCAAGCGGCTGACACATACGGGTTCGACGCTGAGGCCGCGCACCGTCGAGTTCAAGGCGGCAATCGCGGCGGCGCTGGAAGCGCAGGTCTGGCCGCTGCTCGGTACGCGCAAGGTCGCTCCGGTCATGGACATGATCTACCCCCTCACGGATGCCTGGCGCGCGCATGAGCGGATGGAGGAGGGCGAACATATCGGCAAGATCGTGCTCGACGTCGGCTAGGACGTATCGATATTCAGGTGAGCCCGGCCTGCGAATGGCGGCTTCCTGCGCTTCCGGTGTTCACGTACTTTAAGTACGCTCCGCTCCGGTTCTCGGAACTCACCATTCTCGGCTCGGCCTGACCTGAATCCCGACACGTCCCGGCGTGGGTGTCAGTGCCTACAAGATGAACAGAAGCTTAATGGTGCAATGCAGCATTTGCATCATTGCTATGCAAAATCGGCCGTTCAAGTCCTCATCGATGATCACTATCTGTGCAGTATCGAAACGAACACCCCATCAGGAGGACCATCATGAACCCGATCCGCGCTTTCCGTAACTGGCGCATGTACAACGAGACCGTGCGCGAACTGAACCGTCTCAACGCGCGTCAGCTCAGCGATCTCGGTATCAACCGCGCCGACATCGAACGGATCGCCCGCCAGGCGATCTGATTTCAAGCACGACCCGGCCGCAAGGCCGTGCACGTGCCGAGAAGCAGAGCCGTCGCAGACGCTTCCCGTCTCCGGTTCCGAACCCGCTGGACCCCGTCCAGCGGGTTTTGTCTTTTGGGGCAAGTGTATAAGCCGCCGTTAGACCTCTATCAGGCGCTGGGCAGGCTTGACCTCAGTTTTCAGCATGCCATCTTGACAGAAGGGGATCGGTTGCTGCGTGAGGGCGTGGTGGTCCGGCCGGCAAGCCACAACGCCGAAGAAGGCTTCCACGCTCGATGTTGGATGATCTTACCGACAAGATCTACGAAGCTGCTTTCGTGCCGGATCTGTGGCCGGACGTGCTGGAGGGCATAAATGCTGCTTCCACGTCGGTGGGGGGCGCCGTTTTCCTTTTCGCCGACGAGCAGCCGGTGCGCGGAAGAACGGTCCCGTTGTTGCAAGACCTGCTAAGCGAGTTTCTCGTCGGAGACACTCTGCAGTTTTCGACAGCGGTTTCGCGCATGTGCGCGGTTCAACCGGCGAGCTTCGTCGATGTCGAAAGCTTCCTGACGGCCGAGGAAATCGAGAATGATCCGGTCCGTAAACGCCTGCGTGCGCTCGGTATCGGCGCCCATACGTGTACCGCCATTCCGATGCCAAGTGGCGAACTGGCGATCTTCGTGTTTCAGCGTAGGCTGGGCGAAGGCAATTACGACCGCAGCGGCTTCGATGTGCTCGACAATCTCAGGCCGGCCATGGCAAGAGCAAGCCTGGTCGCCGCGCGGCTCGGCCTCGAAAAAGCCAGGGGGACTGTCGCGGCCATGACCGCCATCGGCTTGCCGGCGGCGGTCCTCTCCTCGAGTGGGCGGGTGCTTACCGCCAATCCGTTGCTGGAAGCGATGTCGTCCGTCTTTCTTCCAGTGGCCCTTGGCGGCATGGCTATCGGGGATGCCGATGCCAACCGGCTGTTTCAGCAGGCCATCGTCGCGGCACGCAGCGAAGTCGAACCGCCGGTCCGATCGATCCCGATCCCGGCCGCCGCCGGCCGGCAGCCTCTGATCCTCCACCTCTTGCCGTTGCGCCGCGCCGCGCACGAGATTTTCTCCGGCGCGGACATTCTGGTCGCGGCAACGGCGTTGAGCGCCAGTTCCACGGTCCCCTCGCCAAGCTTGCTTGCCGGGCTTTTCGATCTGACGCCTGCCGAAGCGCGTCTGGCCGCATCCCTCTCGCAAGGGAAAATCCTGGTCGACGCCGCCGCCAATTCGAACATCACGGTGAAGACCGCCCGGACGTATCTGGAGCGAATATTCGCCAAGACAGGGACCGGCCAGCAAAGCCAGCTCGTCGCGCTGCTCAAGAGCGCGGAATTACCCCAGATAAACATGCGCGAGCAGGAATGATCGTCGAACTGACCGATCGTATCTACGAAGCCGCCTTTGTACCCGAGCTATGGCCCGGCGTGCTGGACCAACTGAGCACGGTCTCCCATTCGGCCGCCGCCTCGCTCGTCCTGTTCCGCGATCGCGTCCCGCCGAAATTCATTGCGACCGATCTGATTGCGCCAGTGCTTGAGGCCTTCGACGCTGCCAATGGCTGGCAGAAGAGCGAGGAGGTGCAACTCATGTTTTCGATGACGCCGCCTTCGGCCTTTATCTACGACGCCGATTACTTTCCTCCGGAAGCACTGGAGAGCAACCATCTGCGTCTCGAACGAACCCGACCGCTGGGGATCGGCGGGCAGGTCGGCTCTTTCGTCTTCATGCCGACAGGTGAGATGGCGCTGTTTTCGACCGAACGATGGCGTCACAATGATCGTCCTTCCGGGGAGGACATGGCGCGCTTGAATGCCTTGCGACCGCATCTTGCTCGCGCCGGTCTGGTAGCATCAAGGCTTGGGCTGGAACGTGCCCGTGGTACTGTCTCGGCCATGGAGACAATGGGATTGCCGGCTGCCGTCCTGTCCTCGGCGGGCAGGGTTCTGGTAGCCAATCCGCTCCTGGAAGCGATGCCGGCTATTTTCCGTCCTGCTGCTCTTGGCCGCATGATGATCGGCGACTCGGATGCTGATCTTCTGTTCCAGAAATGCGTCGGGGCGATGGTTGGCCATGGGGAATTTTCCGTCCGGTCAATCCCGTTGCAGGCGCAAGAGGGACGGCCACCGCTCATCATTCACCTGTTGCCGCTGCATCGCTCCGCTCACGATATCTTTTCGGGCGGCGATATCTTAATGGCTGCGACGGCGCTGAGCGCCAGTTCAATGGTCCCATCACCGACCCTGCTCACCGGCCTATTCGATCTGACGCCGGCCGAGGCGCGTCTAGCCTCGGCACTCTCGCAAGGCATTGCGCTGAAAGACGCGGCGGCCACGTCGAAGATCACCGTCAAAAGCGCGCGAACGTATCTCGAACGGATTTTCGCCAAGACCGGTACACGCCAACAAAGCCAGCTTGTGGCGCTTCTCAAGGGCGTTGACCGTTTCTCGGCGCCATGATCACGGCTTTTATCTTCGGCCCAAGAGCTCGATCGACTACCGGCGTCGCAGCGGCTCGGTGCTCTTGAGCAGGGCCACGAGTTCGCTTTGCTGTCGTGTGCCGGTCTTGGCGAAAATCCGCTTGAGATAGGTGCGTCCGGTCTCGGTCAATCTGAAGCCGAGCGGCCCGCAGGCGCCAGATACACCGTCGCCGATCAGCCCAAGCCAAAGGCTTCAGGCCCTCCGCCCGATGCGCCGTCCATTGCCGTACAGCCGAAGGGCGACGCCAGGCCAGTCAATCCTTAGCTGTCGCGCCATTTGCTGGCCTTCCCAAAAACATTGCGAAACGGCAAGGGAACGGTTATACAGGCCGCGAATTTCCCATTTTGGTGGCTCTAAACCACCGCCCGCGCGGGAACGCGGGCGAACGAGAAGGATTTTTAAAATGGCCAATACGCTGCTGATGCCCAAGGCGACCGCCGTCTGGCTGGTCGACAACACCGCGCTCTCCTTTGAGCAGATCGCGCAGTTCTGCGGGCTGCATCCGCTCGAGGTCAAGGCGATCGCCGACGGCGAATCAGCACAAGGCATCAAGGGCATGGACCCGATCATGACCGGTCAGCTGACCCGCGACGAGATCGCGCGCGCCGAGAAGGATCCGAACCAGCGGCTGAAGCTTTCCGACCCCAAGGTGCGTGTGCCGGAATCCAAGCGCAAGGGACCGCGCTACACGCCCCTGTCGAAGCGCCAGGACCGGCCGAACGCCATCCTTTGGCTGGTGCGCAACCATCCCGAACTCAAGGACGCGCAGATTTCGCGTCTCGTCGGCACCACCAAGTCGACGATCGAGCAGATCCGCGAACGCAAGCACTGGAACTCGGCCAATCTGCAGCCGATGGATCCGGTGACGCTGGGTCTTGCCTCGCAGATCGACCTTGACATGGAAGTCAACCGCGCCTCACGCGGCCGCGAGCAGGCGCAGCCGGTCGGCGACACGCTGCTGCCCGCCGCCCTGACCGAGCGGCTGGTGCCGGCTCCCGAAAAGCCGAAGGACGAGGATGCCGAACTCGACGCCAATGCCGTGTTCGCCAAGCTCTCGGCGCTGAAGTCGAAGAACGAGGACACGGACGACGAATAAGGGTTTCGACAGACCAAAAAAGCCCGCTTCGAGCGGGCTTTTTTATTGGGCGATCTCAGCTTCGCGCCACGCGGTCAGGCGCCATGCCGTAATCCTCGCTGCGCTCTACCGCCCGGTAGAAGTCGGCAAGCTGCTTGCCGCGCTCCGGCTTGAAGATGCGGCCGGCGATCACCACCGAGGCGATGCGGTCAATGCGGAAGGCGCGGAAGTCGTCGCGCATCTCGCACCAGGCGACCAGCGTCCACACCTTGCCCCAGAACCAGAGGCCGAGCGGCCTGATGTCGCGCGCGGTGCCGCGGCCGGCCTCGTCCGAGTAGTCGATGGTCAGCACCTGGCGCTTCTCGACCGCACGCTCGATCAGGTCGATCGCCTCGCGGGCGGCGTCGCTGACCACCCACATCGGCGTGTGGATCTCGGTGCGGGCGATGCGGTCCTTCTCGGCATCGGGCAGCACGGCGCCGATCTTGACCAGCGCCTCGTCGGCGGCGCGTGCCATGGCGGCGCCGCCAAAGGCGCGCACCATGCGCGCGCCGGCAACCAGCGCCACGATCTCGTCACGCGTGAACATCAGCGGCGGAAGGTCGAACCCCTCCCTCATCATGTAGCCAACACCGGCCTCGCCGTCGATCGGCACCCCGGTCGACTGCAGGTCGGCTATGTCGCGGTAGATTGTTCGCTCGGAAACCTCGAGCCACGTGCCAAGCTTCTGGGCGGTGACCAGACGGCCACCCCGCAGATGCTGCACGATCTGAAAGAGCCTGTCGGCGCGGCGCATCGTTTGCTTCCCCAGTGGTTCTCCTATGCATGCCGTGGCTCCCAGACCGGATCCACTTGCAGATGACATGCATTACGGCTTCAGTCCTTCGCGCTTGCGCTGCGCGGCAACGAACTCCGCGCCAAAGGACAGTTTCTTCGTTGTCGGCGTCTTGGCATCGAGCACGCGCCAGAAGGGAGCGATGTCGCTCAGCATCATGCCGCGCTCGAGGTCTTCCTTGGCGGCTTCGGCAACCGTGCGCAGATGATAGCCGACAGTGACCGGACATGTCACTTCGGCGCCGTTTTCGATGGCAAGGGCGGTGCGCAACGCACGGATATCCATCTCGACGCCTTTCGGGATCGAGCGGATGAAATCGTCTACTTGGCGAGCGGTCGGCACCAACATCGGTTGGCCTTCGACCACGTCACCCATCGTGCGCGGCGTCGGTTTCACGCCGTTGATGCCAGGCGTGTTCAGCCTGTCGTTCCAGCTTTTCATCGATCGTCCTCTCGGCCGGCCTTGCGCATTGTCCCACCATCGCACGCGCCTCCTGACAGCATACTGTCAGGAGGCTTCAGCATATTCCCTGGCGAACAGCGTTCGCATCTGAGCGAGATCGCTGCTTCTTTCAGGATAGAGCGTCTTCAAAAAGGCAAGGGCAAAGGTGCCAGGCGCCGATCCCGGCGCGGACACGATCTTGCCGTCGGCGACGGCATGCGGCACGTCCTGATAGTTGCTGTCGCCGGCATAGCCGGCTTCATGGCCGTTGATCCAGTCACGGCCATTGCTGGTATGCTTGGCTTCCTCGAACATGCCGGCCCGGGCCAGCGCCAGCGTGCCGGCGCAGATACCGCCAACCACGCCGCCGCGCGTTGCGACGGCGTTGAGCAGTTCGGCGACATCCGGCGGCGCCTTGCCCGCCCACTGATCGGAACCGATGACGGCGACAGCATCGAGATCGGCATTCTCTTCAACGCCGGCCGAGCGGTCAGGCGTCAGCCGAAAACCGCTGATGCCGGTCACCGGCCTGCCTTCGGGGGTCAGCGACACGGCGCGGGCGCCGAACCATTCAACCGCCGAGGCCGCAAGCAACCCATATTCCCAGTCGGCAAACCCCTCGATGAAAAGGAAACCGATTGTCTTCTGATTGGGCATAAGCTCGCTCCATCCCTCGGCGCGCCGTAGCTCTGTTTTCATGCATGTCGTGCCCCCAAAAACGGGGGCCACTTTTGGGCGACATGCATTGATATCTGGGCATTGGCGCGTCCACGTCCAATATCGACGTCGAAAAATTCGCCTCAATTGCCGGGGGAGCGACGTTCCGCATACATATCCGGCCAGCCGATATCCTTGCGGATGTCCGCGGGCAGTGCATTCATGAAACGCTGCGTGCGGATCTCGTTGCGCATCGTGCGAACCTTGCCGACATAGTGCTGCATGCCGCGCAGAATGGTGAAACCGTTCATGGCTATTCTCCTCTCTCTGACTAAAGGCAGTATCGCACATCCCTCCTGACAGCAGTCTGTCAGGAGGATGGCAGGGTTCGCGGCGATAGTTCCGCTTGGTACAGATCCTCGGCAGGCCGTCCTCGAACCGCAACCTCGGACCAGCACACGGGAAGGAGGATTGTTCACTGTATGAGTGCTTATCAAGGCGCTATTGTCCAACCCATGACGACGGACTGTCGGGATACAAGGCCTTCAGCGATGGCATCGCAGTTCTGATATGACAGGAGAAAATTCTTCCCCAAAAACAGGGAGACGACCATGAGCCTGCAACTGACAGGAATCCACCATCTGACCGCCATCACCGCCAATGCACCTGGCAATCTTCACTTCTACACGAAGGTGCTGGGCCTGCGGTTGGTCAAGAAGACAGTGAACCAGGACGATACGTCGGCCTACCACCTCTTCTATGCCGACGGTGAGGCAACACCGGGCACCGACCTCACCTTCTTCGACTGGCCGGTGGGCCGCGAACGACGCGGCACCCACAGCATCGCGCGGACCAGCCTCAGGGTCGGCAGCCAGGAGAGCCTAGCCTGGTGGAAACAGCACCTGGCCGCTGAGAACATCGTGACAGGAGAGATTGCCGACATCGGCGGCTACCCCGGCCTGGATTTCGAGGATCCTGAAGGCCAGCGTCTGCGGCTGATCAGCGATGGCGGCAAGGGCGGCAGCCACCCCTGGGCGCAAAGCCCGGTACCGGCCGAGCATCAGATTCGCGGGCTGGGGCCAATCGTCATCAGCGTCCCCGACATCACCAATACCGAGGCGGTGCTGACCAGGGTGATGAACATGCGCAAGGTCCGTGACTATGCCTCGCCGGACGGCGAGGGCCAGGTCCACGTCTTCGAAATGGGCGCGGGCGGGCCGGCGGCGGAGCTCCATGTCGCCGTGCAGCCCGGCCTGGCGCCGGCAAGGCAAGGCGCCGGCGCGGTTCACCACGTCGCCTTCAGGGCGCCGGACCAGGAGACGCTGCATCAATGGACCGCCCGCCTGGGCGAATTCCGCCTGCCGTCGAGCGGCGAGGTCGAGCGCTACTACTTCCGCTCGCTCTATTTCCGCGAGCCGAACGGCATCCTGTTCGAGATCGCCACGGACGGGCCAGGCTTCACCGCAGATGAGCCGCTGGAGACGCTGGGCGAAAGCCTGGCCCTGCCGCCATTCCTCGAACCGAAGCGCGCCTCGATCGAGGCCGGCCTCAAGCCGTTGAAGTAGATCGCTCCCCAGTCAAGAGCAGGCGCCACGGTCCGGGATCGTGGCGCTGCCCTGTCATTCGCGGATGAATGGAGCGCTTTGACAGCCGGCCGTGATGCAGGTCAAAAAGGGCGGCATGTCGAAACTCCTCGCGCCCAGGCCATGACCGTCAGCCAGTCGATCAAGCAAACCGGCTGGGTCGGCCTGGCACAGCGGGGCGATTCCCAGGTGCTGGCTATGTTGGTGCTGGCCGCGATCTCGGCATCGCTGGCCTTCTACAACATCGATTTCCCGTACGGGATACAGCCGGACGAGTCGATCAAAGTGGAGTTTGCCGCAGGGCAGCACCACAATTACGCACATCCGCCATTGTTGATCGTACTGGCGCGCTTCGCGGGATGGCTTTCCGGCGCGTCGAACGAACATGACTATTTGCTGGCTGGCCGAAGTGTCAGCGCGCTGGCCTGTGTTGCGGCAAGCATCCTCTTCTATATCGTGTTGCGGCGATACGCGGATGATATCAGTGCCTTCCTGTGGGCCTGCGTTTTCGCGGTCTCGCCAGCCATCGCGGTTCACGCGCATTACTTTAAGGAAGACGCTGTCCTGATCTTCGCCCTGTGTGTCGGGCTGCATGCGCTCGTGCGGCTGAAGGAGCAGGCCAACTCAGTCAATCTCGTCTATTTCGGATTTGCGCTCGGCCTCGCCGTCTCGGCGAAATATGTGGGTGCCGGCAACAGCCTCGTTCTTTTCATCGTGGCGATCGTCTACTGCCGGCTCGGCCTCAGGCAGACCATCATCATCGTCGCCACTGACGCGCTTACCATATTGGCGATCTTTGGCGTGTCGCTGCTGACCGAGGCCGGAAGTGGCCTTTCAACGGTGATCAAAGGCCTTGGCTCGGAACTGATGCACGCTGAAACGGGCCACGACCTCAAGGAGTGGTTCTGGGAGGGATATGGACTTACGCATTTCCGTCACCACCTGATCCCCAGCCTCACCGGCCCGACCGTAGCGATCGCGCTTGGGGCGATCGCTTTTGCCATCATCGCCGACCGCAACAAATATGTTGCCGCCTACGCGGGCGGGGCCTTCATCTGGCTCTTCCTGCTCGAACTCTCGCCGCTCAAACTCGTCGGCTCCATGCGTTACGTCCTGCCGGTGGTTGTCTATCTGCTGTTGGCCACGGGTATTGCCTGTTCCAGGTCGATCGGGTCGCGAAGCAGGCCGGTGGCGATCGGACTTGGACTTGCCGCGATGGTTGCCAGCGCGCATGCCGGCATGGCCTATGTCGCGAACCTGGGCCGGGAAACAGATACACGCTTTGCAGCAATGCGCTTCCTCGAGAAGCAAGGCGTCACGCGTTTCGTCGTGGATTTTCCAATGGGAGAGCCGGCACCGGCAACCAGGGACTACCGCGACCTCTCGTCAGCAGACTACCTCGTATCGTTGAAGTTTCAGCGACATCTGCGTGGCGGAGGATTGAGAGCGCAGGATCCGCTAATCTATCAGCTTGCCGGCATGTTCCATTGCCTCGATGGCCATGTCGCGGCGCAATTTTCGAAGCCATATGGGGACTATGGCTATGTCGCGCCGACGGTAAGGATCTATGATCTGCGCAACGCGCGATCCTGCATCCCCGCTAGCATGGTCCGCTGATGGCATGCGCTGAAACATCTGGCTTCGGCCGGTGGTTCATAAGCAGGTTTTGACAGCCGGTCGCGTTGCTGGTCAAAGGCAGCATGACGAAACTCCTCGCCCTTGTCATCGTCGGCTTCATGGTCATCCAACTGATCAAGCCAATCGGCTGGCCCGGGCTCAAGCGGCGCGCCGATTTCTGGAAGCTGGCGCTGCTGGCGATGGCCGCGATCTCGCTGGCGGCCGTGCTCGGGCATTTGACATAGGCCTTCCCAAGACAAGATCGGCTTCCTCGCTGTCAGCTGGCGAGGACCATGCCGACGAGATGTTCCGCCCAGGCCCGGTAACCCGCCTCCGAGGCATGAAAGCCGTCCGAGGCAAAACCGGCCTCGGGATTGGTGATCGGCAGGCGGGGTGCGGGCACTGCGCCGCGCTCGAGGCAAAGTCGCTCGCCCATCCTGTTCATCGCGGTGGCGCGAATTTCGAGGATTTCGCCCAGCAGCGTCGGCATGGCCGGCGCCCGCGTGAACTCCAGCACAGGCGACCACACCACGCGCGCCTCCGGCCATTTGGCGCGCAGCGCGTAGAGCAGTCCGCCGAACTCCTTCTTGAAGCGGGGCACGGAATGAAAATTCTTGGTGTCGTTGGTGCCGATGGCGAGCACGATATGCGTCCACGGATCGGCCGACAGATTCGGCAGGACGTGATCGCGGATCTGGCCCGACGTCGCCGAATTGAAGCCGGCGGCGCGCCAGCGCACGGCGTGGCCGGTACGTTGCGAGATCAGAATGGCGAGCTGCGCGGCAAGCCCGTCCTCGGAATTGCCTATGCCGACCGAGGCGGCGGAGGAATCGCCCAGCACCAGCAGCGAGATCGCCGGTGGCTGGCCTGATATCTCGTGCATGACCGGTCCCTGCGCGGGCAGCATCCGTGAGGTGCGGCGGCGCACACCCAGTCCCTGCCAGACATAGACGGGGAAGGCGAGCCAGGTGAGAAGGGCGGGAAAACGCATGGCGATACCGTGGAATGATCTGCGGCAGGCTTAGCGCATGTTTCGGCGGAGGTGAACGCCTTCAGTCGCAGCAGCCCGGCTGAGCCGACTGCTTGTCCTGATATTCGTCGTGCAGCCGCACCCAGTCCATCAGGCCATGATAGGGGCCATTTTCATTGCGGCCTTTCGGCGTCATATCGAGATAATCATAGGCGCCGATCTGCGCCTCGCCGCCGCGGGCACGCGACAGGAAGGTGAGGAAGATGTCGCCGTTCTCGTCCTTGTAGAAAACACTGGTGCCGGGAAGCTCCTTCGATGTCCGCGGACGTGTCTCGAAATTGTAAGTGGTGTCGCCGGCCGCAATCTGCTTGTCGGTAAAGGAAACCTGCATGTCGAAGTTGAAGTCCGAGGCATAGGACGACACCCAGTCGAATTTCCAGCCCATGCGCCGCTTGTAGGGCACAAGCTCGGCCAGCGGCGCGCGCGAGATCACCACCAGGGATACGTCGTGATGCCTCAGATGCTGGTTGGCGCCGTCTATATGATCGGCAAGGAACGAGCAGCCCTCGCAATGATGCCTGCAACCCGGCCCGAACATGAAGTGGTAGACGATCAGCTGGCTGTTGGCGCCAAACAGGTCGGCCAGTTTCTTCGGCCCCTGTTCGGTCTCGAAGACATAATCCTTCCTCATCTTCAGCCAGGGTAATTCACGCCGCTCGGCCGCGATGCGCTCGCGAAGCCGGGTCAGTTCCTTCTCGCGGGCCAGATGTGCCTTGTGCGCCTGGAACCAGTCTTCGCGTGAAACGATCTTGTTGCGATGCATGAATCTCTCCCTGTCTGCACCCCAAGGACGTTCGGGATGAGCGCAAACCGACATCGCTCGTTGGTTGAGCATGATCTCTGGGCAAACCGGCTGCCGTTTGTCCGAGAAGACCGGCTTCCAATTTTCGGATCATCCTCCAGCGCCGAGAGGGAGATAAGGATGGACAGGCTCCATCCCAAGCCCGGGCCTGCCGCAAACAAAACCCGGGCGCATTGGCCCGGGTTCGAAAAAGACGAGAGAACCGTCTTCAGGCGGCCTGTTCGAGGCTCGCCTTCCATTTTCCGAGCGCCGCCAGATAGTTCATATGAGCGCGATGGGTGAAGGCGGCCTGACCGGCGGCGACGTTCGATGCCTTCCCGCTCCAGGCCTTCTGCGGGGCGGCCTGCAGCGCGCGGCCGTAGGAGAAGGTCAGCTTCCACGGATGCGGACCGATGGCGTTGATGGCGTTGAGGTTGGCGGTCGCCTCCTCGTCCTCCTGGCCGCCGGAAAGGAAGGCGATGCCCGGGACCGCCGCCGGCACCGTCTCGCGGAACAGTTTTATGGTCATCTCGGCGACCTTTTCGGGACTGTCCACCGTGCCCGACTTCTTGCCCGACAGCACCATGTTGGGCTTCAGGATCGTGCCTTCGAGCACGACGCGCGCCGCGTAGAGCTCGTCATAGAGCTTAAGCAAAGTCATCTTGCTGATCTCGTAGCACGTGTCGATCGAATGGGCGCCGTCCATCAGCACTTCCGGCTCGACGATCGGCACGATGCCGGCTTCCTGGCAAAGGGCGGCGTAGCGGGCCAGTGCATGGGTATTGGCGCCGATGGAGGTCGCGGACGGCACGCCCTTGGCGGTGTCGATGTCGATCACCGCGCGCCATTTGGCGAAACGGGCGCCAAGCCTGTAGTAGTCGGCAAGGCGTTCACGCAGGCCGTCGAGGCCCTCGGTGATGGTGTCGCCGGGGAAGCCGGCCAGAGGCTTGGCGCCGGCATCGACCTTGATGCCGGGGATGGCGCCTGCCGCCTTGATTATGTCGACCAGCGGCGTGCCGTCGGCGGCCTTCTGGTGGATCGTCTCGTCATAGAGGATGACGCCGGAAATATACTTGGCCATCGCGTCCTTGGCGCGGAACATCATCTCGCGATAGTCGCGGCGGCTGTCGGCGGTCGATTCGACGCCAATGACATCGAAGCGCTTCTTGATCGTGCCGGAACTTTCATCGGCGGCCAGCAGGCCCTTCCCGTTGGCCACGATCGCGGCGGCAATGTCTTCGAGACGTTCGCTCATCATGCTTCTCCTGAACCGGTTGATCTGCGCCTAGCAGAACACTACCGCCAAAGGAATGACGCCGGAAAGCTCGAATCGATTGAAAGTCTCAGGCGCCCTCGTTTGCTCCCGGTGAGTTGATCAGGCCGTTTGTTTTGGCCGCATTTCTGCAACGCCAGGCATTTCTGCCTGGCTGCGAAATGCCATTGCGCGGTTCATCGTTTTGCGAAAACGCCGAAACACTCAATCTCTCTGCCTTGACGCAACTCCGGACGGAAAGCCGTTGCACGCTTTTCCTGGAATTGTTTACCGCTTCAGCACGTCGACGCCGGGCAGGGGCTTGCCTTCCATCCATTCCAGGAAGGCGCCGCCGGCGGTCGAGACATAGGTGAAATCGTCGGCGACACCGGCGTGGTTGAGCGCCGCCACCGTATCGCCGCCACCGGCAACGGAGACCAGCTTGCCGGCCTTGGTGCGCGCCGCCGCGTGCTGGGCGGCAGCCACCGTGGCGTGGTCGAACGGCGCGATCTCGAAGGCGCCGAGCGGGCCGTTCCAGACCAGCGTCGCGGCACGGTCGATCCACTCGCCGATCGTCGTCACGGTCTTGGCGCCGACATCGAGGATCATGCCGTCGGCCGGCACCTCCGATATGGCAACGGTCTCGCAGGCCGCACCCGCCTTGAACTCCTTGGCGACGACGCCGTCGACGGGCAGGATGATGGCGCAGCCGGCCTCGGCCGCCTCGATCATGATCTGCTTGGCGGTCGAGGCCAAGTCATGCTCGCACAGCGACTTGCCGACATCGGTGCCGCGCGCGGCAAGGAAAGTGTTGGCCATGCCGCCGCCGATGACCAGGGCGTCGACCTTCTTCACCAGGTTCATCAACAGGTCGATCTTGGTCGAGACCTTGGCGCCACCGACAATGGCGACGACCGGACGGACCGGGTTGCCCAGGCCCTTCTCCAGCGCTTCGAGCTCGGCCTGCATGGTGCGGCCGGCAAAGGAAGGCAACAGACGCGCCAGCCCCTCGGTCGAGGCGTGGGCACGGTGCGCCGCCGAAAAGGCGTCATTGACGAAGATGTCGCCATTGGCGGCGAGCCTTTCGGTGAAGGCCGGGTCGTTCTTCTCCTCGGCCTTGTAGAAGCGGGTGTTTTCAAGCAGCAGCACGTCGCCCTTGTTCATGGCGGCGACAGCACTTCCCGCCGTGTCGCCGATGCAATCCGAGGCGAAGCCAACGGGACGGCCGAGCACCTCGGCCGTCGCTTTCGCGATCGGCTCGAGCGAGAATTCGGCCGATGGGCCATCCTTGGGGCGGCCGAAATGGGCGAGCAGGATGACCTTGGCGCCCTTGCCCGACAGTTCGGCGATGGTCGGCGCGATGCGTTCGATGCGGGTGGCGTCAGTGACCTTGCCGTCGGCGACGGGAACGTTGAGGTCGACGCGCACCAGCACGCGCTTGCCGCTGATGTTGCCGATGTCGTCCAGTGTCTTGAAGGCAGCCATGCCGGTCCCTTTCCTCGGAAAATCGCCGGGACCATACCTCGCATCAATGATGATGCAAGGCTTTGGCCGCGGTGCGGTGCGAAATTTTGAGCCGGGCGGGGACATAGTCCGTGAAGATCGCCCATGCGGAAGGGGTGAGGCAAACGATCGCCCTTGTCAGCTTCCGGTCGTTGCCTTTTCAACCGGCGGCTCGGGGGCGTCTTCCGGCTCTGCCAGCGCCTGCGTCTCGATCGGCTTGCGCCAGTTACGGACAAAGGCACTCAGACGGTCGCCCATCTCGCCGGCGCTGAGGAACACCGGCACCCGGGCCACCGGTGCGGTCGGCTCGAAGGAAAGACCGAGGCCCGTGATCCTGCCCTTGTCGTCGACGTCCCTGACGATCAGTTCGATCGAGCCGATGAGCACGCGGTCGGCATATTCGGCGTGGCCGCCGAGCCGCGCCGTGACCAGCGCGCCGACGGTCTGCTTCTGCTCCGCCTCGGTCAGGCCCGGCGCGTAGGCGGCCTCCAACTCGGCGGCGGAGCGCGCCGGATCGACGGCGAAGGCGCCGAAGAAATCGGCATCCTCGGGGTCGACCACCGCGCGGCTGGCAAACAGCTTGTCGAGCAGGCGCGGATAGCGGTCCGGCACGAAGATGTAGACCTGGTCGCCGGCGGCGAGCCGGCCCATGTCCTGGAAGCGCATCGATCGTCCGTCGCGAAGCACCAGCGAGGGCCGTGCCCAGCGCGGAATGCGCTCGCCGCGCGCCACCGGGCTGCCGTGCGCCACGCGATAGGCGAGAAGCTCATGATGGGCGGAGCCGGGAAGTTCAAGTTCGACCTTGTCGAGCGGGCCGAGGCGCGCCGGCACGATGAGACCAAGGCGGCGCGCCAGCGGGCCGACGGTCCAGCCCTGGATGACCAGCGACACGAGCACGATGATGAAGGCGGTATTGAAGATGACACGGCCATTCTCCAGCCCGCCGAGCAGCGGGGTGATGGCGAGCAGGATGGAGACCGCGCCGCGCAGACCGACCCAGGAGACGAAGGCGACTTCGGGGCGCGGCAGGCGGAACGGGATCAGGCAGAGCCAGACCGCGATCGGCCGGGCGATGAACATCAGGAACAGGCCAAGCGCAATCGCCGGCACCATGATCGCCGGAAACTGCGAGGGCGTCGCGAACAGGCCGAGGATCAGGAACATGATGATCTGCGCCAACCACGACATGCCGTCCTGGAAGCGCTTCAGGATGGTGACGGCGCGAATGTCGGAATTGCCGGCAATGAGGCCGGCGAGATAGACCGCCAGAAAACCCGAACCGCCGATCGCGCCGGCGGCGGCGAAGACCATCAGCGACAGGGTCAGCACGAAGATCGGCAGCAGGCCATGGTCGAGGTTGAGCCGGTCGACGAGGCGTACGATGGCGAGGCCGCCGAGCACGCCGACAATGGCGCCGAGGCCCATATTGAGGATGAAGCCGAGGATCAGGTTGGTGACCAGGACATTGGTCTCGGGGTTGGCGTGGGCGGCGATGATCTCGACCAGCGTGATGGTCAGGAAGATGGCGATCGGGTCGTTGGTGCCGGATTCCACCTCGAGCGTCGAGCGCACGCGTTCGCGCAGATTGATTTCGCCGGCGCGCAGCAGGAAGAACACCGCGGCTGCATCGGTGGAAGCGACGGCCGCACCGAGCAGGAAAGATTCGAGCCAGGTCAGGTCGAGCAGGTAGTGGGCGGCGGCGCCGAACAGGCCGGTGGTGATAAGCACGCCGAAGGTCGCCAGCGACAGGGCCGGCCCCGCCGCCTGCCGCAGCGCGTTGAGCGGCGTGCCGAAGCCGGAATCGAACAGGATGACAGCCAGCGCCAGTGAGCCGGCAAAATAGGCAATACGGGCATTGTCGAATTCGATGCCGAGGCCGTCGGTTCCGGTGGCGAGGCCGATGCAGAGAAACAGAAGCAGCAGGGGGGCGCCGAAGCGGAAGGCGATCAGGCTCGAAAACGCGGCGGCGACAACGAGCGCCGTGCCGACCAGCGTGACGAGATAGATCGCATGCTCCATCCGTGATTTGCCCCTCGAATTCCTCTTTGTATCGATTTACGGGAGAGTGGGGCGAAGGGATGGCCAGTGCAAGGCGGGAGGGTGGTTTTTTGGCCGAAGCCGATGATTTTCGGGCGGTCAGGCGTTGCTGCTCCGGCAAACGAAAAACGCCCGGACAAAGCCGGGCGTTTGAAGCTGCGAGACTGCAAGCCTGTGATCAGGCGATGGTCTTGCCGAAGGCGACGGCGGTATCGCCCATGCGGTTGGAGAAACCCCACTCATTGTCGTACCACGACAGCACCGAAACGAAGTTTCCGTCCATCACCTTGGTCTGGTCGAGCGCCATGATCGAGGACCGCGGATCGTGGTTGAAGTCGATCGACACGTTCGGGTGATGAGTGACGCCGAGAATGCCCTTCAACTTGCCATTGGAAGCGGCGATGACCGCGTCGTTTATTTCCTGGACCGTGGTCGGGCGCTTGGCGATGAACTTGAAGTCGACGACCGAGACGTTCGGGGTCGGCACGCGGATCGAGATGCCGTCGAGCTTGCCCTTGAGATCGGGCAGCACGAGGCCGATCGCCTTGGCGGCACCGGTCGAGGTCGGGATCTGCGACAGGGCCGCGGCGCGGGCGCGATAGAGATCCTTATGCATGGTGTCCAGCGTCGGCTGGTCGCCCGTGTAGGAGTGGATCGTCGTCATCATGCCCTTTTCGATGCCGACCGTCTCGTGCAGCACGGCGGCCAGCGGCGCGAGGCAGTTGGTGGTGCAGGAGGCGTTCGAGATGACGATGTGGTCCTTGGTCAGCTTGTCGTGGTTGATGCCATAGACGACGGTGAGGTCGGCGCCTTCGGCAGGGGCCGATACCAGCACGCGCTTGGCGCCGGCGGTCAGGTGCGCGGCGGCCTTGTCGCGGGCGGTGAAGATGCCGGTGCATTCGAGCGCGATGTCGACGCCGAGTTCCTTCCACGGCAACTGCGTCGGGTCCTTGATGGCGGTGACCTTGAATTTTTCCTTGCCGACCGTGATCTGGTCGCCGGACACCGACACTTCATGCGGGAAGCGGCCGTGCACGCTGTCGTAGCGCAGCAGGTGCGCGTTGGTCTCGACCGGGCCGAGGTCGTTGACGGCGACGACGTCGATGTCCTTGCGGCCGGATTCGTGGATGGCGCGCAGGATGTTGCGGCCGATGCGGCCGAATCCGTTGATGGCAACTCTGACGGTCATTTTTCTCTCCCTGGGAGCTGGAGGGCAGACGATGGGTCCGCAGCTTCATAGCGGCGCAAGCGGAAAGAATCTAGCCGCAGCGACGCGGATTTAAATCGATTAGGTTGGGCCAGGCCGGCGAAATCGCTTTGCGTGACTTCGCCGGGGCATTTTTGTTTCGTGCATGTCTTTACTCCAAAACCGCAATACGGCTTGGGCACATGCACAGGCCTTACTTGGCGTGCAGGCGTGCTTCCGCCGCCTTGGCCGCCGCTTCGGCGGTGATGCCGAAATGCGGGTAGAGCTGCTCGATCGTGCCCGAGGCGCCGAAGCCGGTCATGCCGACGAAGATACCGTCCGAGCCGATGAGATGATCCCAGCCTTGGCGGATGCCGGCCTCGATCGCCATCTTGATCGGCGCATTGCCGATTGTCTTCTTGCGATAGTCGTCGCTCTGCTTGTCGAACAGCTCGAAGCAAGGCACCGAGACGACGCGCGTCGGGTGGCCGTGCTTCTCAAGCAAGTCACGGGCGCCAAGAGCGATCTCGACCTCGGAGCCGGTGGCGAAGATGGTCACCGCCGCCTCGCCGCTGGCCGCGGCCAGTTCATAGGCGCCCTGGCTGCTCAGGTTCTTGGCGGAGTGCTCGGTGCGCACCGTCGGCAGGTTCTGACGGGTCAGCGCCAGGGTCGACGGGGTCTTTTCGGATTCGAGCGCGATCTGCCAGCATTCGGCGGTTTCCACCGCATCGGCCGGACGGAAGACATTGTGGTTGGGGATGGCGCGCAGGGCCGCCAGGTGCTCGACCGGCTGATGGGTCGGGCCGTCTTCGCCGAGCCCAATGGAATCATGGGTCATGACGAAGATCGAGCGGATGCCCATCAGTGAGGAAAGCCGCATCGACGGGCGGGCATAGTCGGAGAAGCACATGAAGGTGCCGCCATAGGCGATGAGGCCGCCATGCAGCGTCAGGCCGTTGATCGCGGCCGCCATGCCATGCTCGCGGATGCCGTAGTGGACATACCGCTGACCATAGTCGTCGGGCGTGATGTTCTTGGTCTGGCTGGTCTTGGTGTTGTTGGAGCCGGTCAGGTCGGCGGAGCCGCCGATGGTTTCCGGCACGGCGCCGTTGATGACTTCCAGCGCCATCTCGGACGATTTGCGGGTGGCGACCTTCGGCTTGTCGGCCGAGAGCTTCTTCTTGTACTCGGCAATGACGGCGTCGAAGTTGGACGGCAGCTTGCCGGCAAGACGGCGCTCGAACTCGGCCTTCAGCTTCGGCTCGGCCTTGGCGAGGCGGCCTTCCCAGTCGGTACGAGGCTCGGCGCCGGCCTTGCCGGCTGCGCGCCAAGCCTCGAGGATTTCGGCTGGAATCTCGAAAGGCGGCGACTCCCAGTTGAAGAATTTGCGCGCGCCGGCGATCTCGTCGGCGCCGAGCGGCGAGCCGTGCGCCTTGTTGGTGCCGGCCTTGGTTGGAGCGCCGAAGCCGATGGTCGTCTTGCAGGCGATCATCGTCGGCTTGTCGGAATGGCGGGCGGCCTCGATGGCGTAGGCGATCGCTTCCGGATCGGTGCCGTCGATATGGCTGGCATTCCAGCCGGAAGCCTGGAAGCGGGCGGCCTGGTCGGTGTTGTCGGCGAGCGAAACCGGACCGTCGATCGAGATGTTGTTGTTGTCCCAGAAGACGATCAGCTTGTTGAGCTTCAGATGCCCGGCAAGCGCGATGGCTTCCTGGGAAACACCTTCCATCAGGCAGCCGTCGCCGGCCAGCACATAGGTGTAGTGGTCGACGAGGTCGTTGCCGAAGGCGGCGTTCATGATGCGCTCGCCAAGCGCGAAGCCGACCGAATTGGCCAGTCCCTGGCCGAGCGGGCCGGTCGTCGTCTCGATGCCGGTGGCATGACCGTATTCGGGATGGCCGGCGGTCTTGGAGCCCAACTGGCGGAAATGCTTGATCTGGTCGATCGTCATGTCCTCGTAGCCGGTCAGGTAGAGCAGCGAATAGAGCAGCATCGAACCATGGCCGGCCGACAGGATGAAGCGGTCGCGGTCGGCCCAGTGCGGGGCCTTGGGATCGTATTTCAGGAAGCGGGTGAACAGCACCGTGGCGATGTCGGCGCAGCCCATGGGCAGGCCGGGATGGCCGGAATTCGCCTTCTCGACAGCGTCCATGGAGAGAAAACGGATCGCATTGGCCATCCGGTCATGTTGTTCACGCGACGTCATGGTTCCTCCAGGGTGGGGGTTTGGGGGCTTGGGAGAGCCCTTGAAAAGGGTGCGCGACACATAGCAGGCGCGGGCTTTTAGTCAACAAATCGGGCGCACATTTGCCAGTCTTGTGATGCCGGCGGCGGGCCTACATTAGCGTTAGCGGGGGACAGTCGCGAGAGCTTTGTTGACGTTGCCTTCACCCGGTGCCTAATGTTTCCGAGATAACGCGTTCTGAACGCGAACGATTCGGTGATGGGCAGGGCACAGGACGAAGCCATGACCGGGGAAAGCACGCTCAAGGAAGTAATCGCCAGGCTGGGCAAGGCCATCGAAGGGCTGGAGAACGCCGTCGCGGCCAAGCTGGAGCACGAGCGCGACTATTCGGAAGCCGAGGCCGAAGTGCAGCGGATGAATGCCGACCGCTCACGGCTGGCGCAGGAACTCGACAATTCCGAAGCGCGCGCCGAACGTCTGGAAGACGCCAACAAGGAAGTCTCGCGACGGCTGGTGACCGCCATGGAAACCATCCGCGCCGTGTTGGACAGATAGGAGCTGGCCCATGGCACAGGTCACGGTTTCAATCGACGGCAAGCAGTATCGCATGGCCTGCGACGAGGGCCAGGAAGAGCATCTGATCGACCTTGCCGAGCGCTTCGACCGCTATGTCTCACACCTGAAGGACTCGTTCGGCGAGATCGGCGACCAGCGGCTGACGGTCATGGCCGGCATCATGGTGATGGACGAACTGTCGGAGCTGCAGAAACGCGTCAAGGGCATGGAAAGCGAAGTGCTGACCTTGCGCAAGACGCGCGACGAGGCGTTGACCAAGGCCGACAAGAGCGACAGCGTGCTGACCAACGCGCTCGGCGCGCTGGCGCAGCGCATGGAAGATCTGACGGCGACGCTGGCGATCAACAAGGCCTGAGTTGCCGAGGCCTTGCGCGTGCAACCGGAAGGCTCTTGCGCCGATGCCGTCGGCAGCATGAAAATGCTCATTCCGCCGCCGACAAGAGTTTCATATTATCTTGCGGTCACGATTTTTGCGCTAAGATGCGGCTGTGCCGGTGGGCGGGCGCTTGGTGGCGGCACGGTTTGCCGCCCGTCGCGCTGACCGGGGACCAGATCAGTTACAGGGGAAATGTGCCATGAGCCTTCGTATCAACGACATCGCGCCGGACTTCACCGCAGAGACCACGCAAGGAGAGATCAAGTTCCATGACTGGATCGGCGACGGCTGGGCGATCCTGTTCAGCCATCCGAAGAACTTCACACCGGTCTGCACGACCGAGCTTGGCACGATGGCGGGACTGGAAGGCGAGTTCAAGAAGCGCAACGTCAAGATCATCGGCATCTCCGTCGATCCGGTTGCGAGCCACGACAAGTGGCAGGCCGACATCAAGACGGCGACCGGCCATTCGGTGAACTATCCGCTGATCGGCGACAAGGACCTCAAGGTCGCCAAGCTTTACGACATGCTTCCCGCCGGTGCCGGCGAAACCTCGGAGGGTCGCACGCCCGCCGACAACGCCACGGTGCGCTCGGTCTATGTCATCGGACCGGACAAGAAGATCAAGCTGGTGCTGACCTATCCGATGACCACCGGCCGCAACTTCGACGAGATCCTGCGCGCGGTCGATTCCATGCAGCTCACCGCCAAGCATCAGGTGGCGACGCCGGCCAACTGGAAGCAGGGCGAGGATGTTATCATCACCGCCGCCGTTTCCAACGAGGATGCAATCAAGCGTTTTGGCGCCTTCGAGACCATCCTGCCCTATCTGAGGAAGACCAAGCAGCCATCCGCCTGAATCAGGCGCCGGAACGGTTTTTGTCTTTTCCGCCCCTGCGGGCCAAGTCATGCTTGACTGGCCTTCTTGGGTGGACAACCATGCTCTGGTTGGGTTTCGGCGGAGAAAATTGTTCCTGCCGGCTGAGGTTGGAGAGCTCGGTTTGGACGTGGCTTTGGCAAGACCTGAGGTCAAGGGCTTTTATGACAAGCCGACCGGGGCCATCCAGTATGTCGTCACCGATCCGGCGACGAAGCGGTGCGCCATTATCGATCCGATCCTCGACTTCGATGAGAAATCCGGCACGACGGGTACGAAGAGCGCCGATGCGCTGCTCGATTTCGTTGGAGAAAGCGGGCTGGAGCTCGAGTGGATCCTCGACACCCACCCGCATGCCGACCATTTCTCGGCGGCACACTACCTCAAACAGAAGACCGGAGCGCCGATGGCGATCGGCGACAGGATCGTCGACGTCCAGAACCTGTGGAAGGTGATCTACAACTGGCCGGATTTCCCCGCCGATGGCTCGCAATGGGACAGGCTGTTCGCAGAAGGCCAAACCTTTCGGGTCGGGACCATGCCGGTCAAGGTGCTGTTCTCGCCGGGGCACACGCTGGCCTCGATCACCTACGTGATCGGCGATGCCGCATTCATTCACGATACGCTGTTCATGCCCGACAGCGGCACGGCGCGTGCTGATTTTCCCGGCGGCAGTGCCGCGCGGCTGTGGCGCTCGATCCAGGGCATACTGGCGTTGCCCGACGAGACGCGCGTCTTTGTCGGGCATGATTATCAGGCCGGTGGCCGCGAGCCGTTGTGGGAAAGCACGGTGGCCGCGCAGAGGGCGACCAACATCCATCTCGTTGCAGCGCGCAACGAGGCCGAGTTCGTCGCCTTGCGCGAGGGACGCGACCGGACATTGCCGATGCCGCGGCTGATCCTGCATGCGCTGCAGGTCAACATGAATGGCGGACGGCTGCCGGAACAGGAAGCCAATGGCCGGCGGTATCTGAAGTTTCCGCTGGACTCACTTTAAGGCAATCGCCGCTCTCGGCCGCGCGTACGAAAAAGGCGGCGCCAGTTTCCCGGCGCCGCCTTTTGTTCATTACCGAACCCGGGCTTTAAGCCGCCGGCTGGGCCTCGATGGTGCGCAGGGCCTGGGTCTGGCGCTTGGCGGCGGCCTTGACAGCATCCTGCACCTTCTCGAAGGCGCGCACCTCGATCTGGCGCACGCGCTCGCGGCTGATGTCGAACTCGGCCGACAGCTCTTCCAGTGTCAGCGGCTCTTCGGCGAGGCGACGGGCCTCGAAGATACGCCGCTCGCGCTCGTTGAGCACGGCAAGAGCGCCCGACAGCATGCCGCGCCGGTTTTCCAGCTCGTCCTGCTCGATCAGCATCTCTTCCTGGCTTTCGTGGTCGTCGACCAGCCAGTCCTGCCATTCGCCGGATTCGCCTTCCGTCGCCCGGATCGGCGCGTTGAGCGACGCGTCGCCCGACAGGCGGCGGTTCATCGACACCACTTCGGCTTCGGAAACGTTGAGCCGTGTGGCGATCTCGGCGATCTGGTCGGGCTTGAGGTCGCCGTCGTCCAGCGCCTGAATCTTGCCCTTCACCTTGCGCAGGTTGAAGAACAGACGCTTCTGGTTGGCGGTCGTGCCCATCTTGACCAGGCTCCACGAGCGCAGGATGTATTCCTGGATCGAGGCCTTGATCCACCACATGGCGTAGGTCGCGAGGCGGAAGCCGCGCTCGGGTTCGAATTTCTTGACGGCCTGCATCAGGCCGACATTGCCTTCCGAGATCACTTCGCCGATCGGCAGGCCGTAGCCGCGATAGCCCATGGCGATCTTGGCGACGAGCCTCAAATGGCTGGTGACGAGCTTGTGCGCAGCGGAAGTGTCTTCATGCTCGGCATAACGCTTGGCGAGCATGTACTCTTCCTGCGGCTGAAGCATGGGAAAGCGGCGGATTTCTTCCAGATAGCGGCTGAGGCCGCCTTCGCCGGAAACGATACTGGGTAGTGACTGGGCCATGATAGCGCCCCCTCTCTATTGGAGTGATGCCCCCGAAACGCGGCG